>NZ_JAWJWL010000006.1:0-304305 GCF_034721475.1 Burkholderia alba
GGGATGGCATCAACCCGTGTATGAAGCTGGGTGACATCGTGTCGGTTGGCGCCCGTCAGGATGACCGCGAGCGGGATACCCTGCGCTTCGGTGATGAGGTGGTGTTTGGAACCGGGTCGCGCGCGGTCAGTGGGATTGGGTCCCGTTTTGACCAACGCCTATCGCACGGATTGTCCAAGCATTCCCCCGATACCGGCATACCCACCTCATTCATTTTCAGAAAATTTTTCCTCACCAATCATTGGAGCTTACTGATTTCGGAAAAATCTACGGTCCAATAGTACGAATGAGAAGCCACGGAGAGCATTGTCGGAATCGGAAAATACCTGTCCCGGCCGATCAGATCTCGAATTCCCGCCACTACGCGCCGCTCGATTGCCAGCACGTGCGAGACGAAACAGATTCGTCCGATGCAGGAAACCCTGCTCAAGCGGATCTACCAACCAGCGATAATCACACGCATGCAAGAAACTATCTGCGATAGCAGCTCGGAAGCCCCAACGATCAATCGGGCAATGCCTATCCACGTCGCCACGAAGATAACAAAGTCATTTCAACCTTGATCACTCTTGACCACCGGAAACCCATCCCCTTTAAATCGTCATTGAAATTGACTACATTCATTTCATCGAAAATTAGCGGACTCATGCGCCCCCTCGCATTAACGAGGCGACACATTGCACAACTCGATCGCGTTAAATCTGGCAATCGCGGCAAAGTCCATCAGTTAAAGATCGTCAATTCACGAGAGAGTCCCACTCCGACGCGTTAATCTAATCGATAACAGAGCAGAACAAATCACTCGCCTCCCATGTCGACCAGCAAACGGAGTCATTGCCTGCCCGCACGCGCGCACGCCGCGCCGGCCGGCCTCCGCTCGCGTCCATGCCGGGCATGCCCTCACCACATTGCCTGTCCCGCGCGCCATGCGTAACCGGAAACCGCTCGGCAAATCGATGTTGCTGCCCGCGACGACCGCCTCCATCCGCGAGCGGATTCTGCGGAATCACCTCGCGCTGGCCGCGCTGCTCGCCGGGCAGGGCAACGGCCATCTGCTCGCGGCGCTGATCGAGACCGCCTATCTGACCTGGTACCTGCAGGAAGCGGGCTTCGGCTCCGCCGAACGCGCGCATTTCGAGGAAGTGGAGCACATGATCAACGCCGCCGCCGAGCGCGCGGAACACGGAGCCTGGTCGCTCACCGGCGACGATAGCCGGATCGCCGGCTGGCTCATCGAATATCACGAGCAGCAGTTGCTGCGCGCACCTGTGTTCGCGGTTCGGGACGCGCAGAAACGGCTCGCCCGCTTCGCGCAAAGCGGGCGAAGATCGCCGTGGTGAGAAAGGAAATGAGAGGCGGAAGAACGGTGCGCCATGCATGCGCGCGCGGAGCGCTCAGACGCTGAAACGGTTCAGCGTGTACGCCCGGTAGGCGGCAACGAACGCGTCGAACGATCCGGCCGTCTTGCTTTCCAGCTCGGCCTGCTCCGCCAGCGACTTCGCGGCCAATGCCTGCGCGTCGCGGGTAGCCGCTTCGTCGAGCGGCCGCGCACGGAAATACGCGGCGTGCGCTTCGCTTTGCGCGCGGGCGAAAGCAAGAAACGATTGCCCGTTGTCGCGCAAGGTCTTCAGCACCCGCGCCGACGGCGTCCGGTCCGGATCGGCAAGCTTGGCGCGCTGGGCGGCGATCGCGTCCGCATGCGCCGTGTCGCCCCGGATCTCGTCGAGCACGCGGCCGGCCGCGTCGATCTTCGTCAGAATCTCGTCGGCCCACTCCCGCATCGAAACAGGCGCGCCGTCGCGCACCAGTTCGAGCCCGGGCTTGCGCCCTTCGAGCGTCACCTGACCGAAATTCGCGTTCGATTCCTTGTACGTGGCGCAAGTCAGCGGCGCGCTGTCGTCGAGCGCGCAGACAAGCAGATAGGCATCCATGAAGCGCGCGGTATCGATCGCGATGCCGGTCGGCTCGAACGGATCGATGTCGAGGCAGCGCACTTCGATGTACTGCACGCCGCGCGACGCAAGCGCATGCAGCGGGCGTTCGCCGGAATACGTGACGCGCTTCGGCCGGATCGTCGAGTAGAACTCGTTCTCGATCTGCAGCACGTTCGTGTTGATCTGGATCCACTCGCCGTCGCGGTGCGTGCCGATCGCCTCGTAGGCGGGATACGGTTCGCTCACCGCCTTCGACAACGCGTCGAGATAACCGGGCAGCGTGTTGTAGTCGGCTTCGAGCGCGGCCTGCGCGGTGGTGTTCGAGTAGCCGAGATCGCTCATTCGCAGGCTGGTCGCATACGGACGGTAGAGCGTCTGCGCATCGAACGTGTCGAGCGTGTTCTCGCGGCCGCGCAGGAAGCGCGTATCCAGCACCGGCGACGCGCCGAACAAATACATCAGCAGCCAGCTGGTGCGGCGGAAGTTGCGGATCAGCGCGAGATAGCGCTCGGACTGGTAGTCGACCTGGCTCGCCGTCGAGCCTTCCTCCGCATGCAGACGCCGCCACACTTCTTCGTTCAGCGAATAGTTGTAGTGAATACCCGCGATGCATTGCATCGTGCGGCCATAGCGATACGCGAGTCCGCGCCGGTAAACCGTTTTCAGGCGGCCGATGTTCGACGTGCCGTAGTCGGCGAGCGGAATCTCGTCATCGGCAGGCAGCAGGCCCGGCATCGAATCGGTCCACAGCATCTCGTCGCCGAGCGACGCGTAGACCAGCCGGTGCAGTTCGTCGAGACGTTCGAGCGTGATTGCCGCATCGCTTTCCGCGGGCGTGATGAGTTCGATCAGGGCTTCCGAATAATCGGTCGTGAGCGACGGGTGCGTGAGCGCCGATCCCAGCGCGCGCGGATGCGGCGTGAACGCGATCATGCCGTCGCGCGTCACGCGCAGGCTTTCCTTTTCGATGCCGCGCAGGCCATCGGTCAGGTGCGCGCGCGTCGGGCTGGTGCTCAACACGTCGAGTCGGCGCTGCAACAGACCGCGCTGGCGGGAAGTCATGGTGTTCGACATTGAGGCGGAAGGGCGGGCTCGGCGGCACGCCGCTTGAGCGCGCGCCACCTGGCTGGATTGACGGTAGCGGGCACTTTAACATCTCGCCGGAAGGCTCGCTTGAGGTGGCCTCGGCCGTCCCAGGGTATCCCCGGAGCCCGTCTTATCCGCCCCGCGCGCCGCCCGCGCGGTCGGCAACCTCGTTCCACAGATGCATCGCCGCATACGCGCGCCACGGCCGCCACGCATCGGTCCGGGCACGCTGGCGCGGCGCGCGGTCGAGCGCCGGATCGCGTGCGGCAATCGACTGCATCAGCACGAGATCGGTCGCCGGCCAAGCGTCGGCATCGCGCCACGCCCGCATCGCAATATATTCGACCGTCCACGGGCCGATGCCCGGCAACGCGAGCAGCGCCGCGCGCAACGCGGCCGGCTCGGCCGTGCCCGATTCGAGCGGCACCTCGCCCGTCGCAACAGCCCGCGCGACACCCTGCAGCGCATCGACCCGCTTGCCCGGCATGCCGATCTTCGCCAGATCGCACGCCGCCAGCGCCGCCGGCTCGGGAAAGCGCCAGCCGATCGCATCGTCCGCGTGGCCGGCCACGCGCTCGCCCGCCCGCTCGACCAGCCGCCCGGAGATCGTGGTCGCCGCCTTCACGCTCACCTGCTGGCCGACGATCGCGCGGACCACCAGCTCGAAGCCCGACCACGCGCCCGGCACACGCAGTCCCGGCGCGGCACCGACGAGCGGCGCGAGCCACGGATCGCGCGCCAGGTGCGCGGCGATCGCTGCCGGATCGGTCTGCACGTCGAACATCACGCCGAGCCGCGCAGCCAGTTCGGCGTCCGCCGCCCGCGCCACGCCGCCGTCGAGCTGCGCGATCAGGCAGTGCTTGCGCGGATGCCGGCGCACGGTCAGGGTACCGGTGGCACCGCGGTAGTCGATCACGCGCCGGTACGCGCCGTCCTCGACCGCCTCGACGCCGGGAATCGCGCGGCCGGCCAGAAAGCGCAGCAGGCGCGCCCAATCGTAAGGTGCCCTGAACGGCAGTTCGAGCGCGACGCCGACGCGCGACGCAGCGACGGCGGTGACGCCGGAGGCGGCCGGGCTCAAGCGGCGTCGTCCATGTGCGCTGCCCGCTCGCCGGGCGCCTGCCGGGCTTCGGCGTCGAGCAGCGCGAGCTTGCGCGCCACGCCCCAGCGATAGCCGGCCGGAGCGCCGCCCTGCCGGACGACGCGGTGGCACGGAATCGCGAGGGCGACCGGATTCGACGCGCACGCACCCGCCACCGCCCGGACCGCGCGCGGCGCACCCAGCGCCGCGGCGATCTGCGTGTAGCTGCGGGTCTCGCCGTACGGGATGCGCCGCAGCGCGTCCCACACCCGAAGCCGGAACGCCGTCGCGCCGACATCGAGCGGCAGGTCGATCCGATGCTGCGCACCGCTCAGGTACGCCTCGATCTGTGCGACGAACGGCGCGATCCGGTCGGGCGACTCGACCCGCTCCGCATTCGCGAAGGTGGCCGTCAGTTCGTCGAGCAGCGCGGCGCGGGTATCGGCGAACGCGATGCTGCACACCCCGTTGCCGGTCGCGGCGACCAGCACCTGGCCGAGCGACGTCGATGCGATGGCATAGTCGATCCGCCACCCGGCGCCGTGACGGCGAAACGCGGACGGCAGCATGCCCAACTCGCGCGAAGCCGAAGCGTACAGCCGCGACGACGACCCGTAGCCCGCATCGACCGCCGCCCGGGTGACCGGCGCGCCGCCCCGCAGCGCATCGCGCAATGCCGCGCCGCGCCCGGCCGCCTGATATTGCCGCGGCGACACGCCCACCACCCGCTTGAACAAGCGCTGCAGGTGAAACGGGCTCAGGTGGACGGCATCGCTCAGTTGCGCCAGCGTCAGGCGGTCGTGCGGATGCGCGTCGAGCACCGCGCACGCCCGGATGACGATTTCCCGCTCGCGCGGCAGTCCCTCCGGCTGGCAGCGCTTGCACGGCCGAAAACCCGCGGCCCGCGCCCCCGCCGTATCGTCGAAGAAGGTGACATTCGCGCGCAACGGCAGCCGCGACGCGCACGACGGCCGGCAGAACACGCCGGTCGTTTTCACCGCGTAGAAGAATGTGCCGTCGGCTTCGGCGTCGCGCCCGACGAGCGCGTCCCAGCGGGTGTCGTCGGTCGGGTAGGCTGGTTTCATCATGATCTCGCCAGTGTGCAGGGGATGACCGCTACTCTAAGCGGCATCGCCTGGCGCCGCGCCCTGAATCTTGCGCTGTGATTCCGGCGCTGATCGGCGCAGTCCGTGCCGATAAAGGGGACGCACGCCAATAGCGCCACTCCGCCCCCCTTGCCGGGCGGGGCCGAGCGCCGTTTTGCTGCGCTGCGGGCGCGACAAAACCGCCGCCTGACGTTTTTTTACACAAAGAATATTGCGCCGCACCATCCGCGTGTGTATAGTTGGAACTGTCTCCTCCATGTCTCCTCCTGATATGGATTAAGCCCGTTCCACGTGAGCGGGCTTTTTTTCGTCCCTCGATTCCGCATCGCGCGATGCGCGCACGGCCGGACGCGCGGCTACACTCGTAGCCGATTCCCGATAGAGGAGACTGATCCCCATGAAACCGCATATCCGCGACATCGATCACGTGGTGCTGCGCGTCGCCGATCTGCCGGCGATGGTCCGCTTCTACTGCGACGCGCTCGGCTGCCACATCGAGAAGGAACAAAAGGAGCTGGGTCTCGTGCAGCTGCGCGCGGGGCGCTCGCTGATCGACCTGCTGGCGGTAGGCGCATCGCTCGACCGCCCTGACAGCGGCGTGCCCGGCACCGGCCGCAACATGGATCACCTGTGCCTGCGCGTCGAACCGTTCGACGCGGCCGCGCTGCATGCGCACCTCGCCGCCCACGGCGCGAAGCCGGGCAAGGAAGCCGAGCGCTACGGCGCGGACGGGTACGGGCAGTCGATCTACCTGTTCGACCCGGAAGGCAACATGGTCGAACTCAAGGGTCCGCCGGCCGCCGCGCATTGAGCCGCCCGGGCTTGCCCGAACAGCGCGCGCTCAGGCGCCGGCGCGCGCCTTCAGCACCGTCCACTCGATCGCGACCGGATCGTGCGTCGCGCTCGACAGCCACGCGGCGCCGTCCTGCACCGTGCATTGCAGGCGCATCGTGCGCTCGGCCATCCCGCCAAGCGCGGCCGCGACCTCCTCGGCGAGCGAGAGCACCTGTACATTCCGCAGACGCTCGACCTTGCTGCGCACGCCCTGCCACCAGATCTCCGACGTGCGGCCGCCGTAGGCGATCACGTTCACCTCGCCCGCGCGTCCGCTCGCCTTCGCGATGCGCCGCTCGTCCGGCTGCCCCACGTCGACCCAAGTCTCGATCGCGCCGGTCAGATCCTTTTGCCAGAGATCGGGCTCGTCGACATCGGAAAGCCCCTTGCAGAATTCGAGCCGCTCATGCGCGAACAGCGCAAACGCGGCGATGCGTACCATCATGCGATCGTCCGTTTCGGACGGATGACGCGCGACGGTAAGCGAATGATCGGCATAGTAGTGCCGGTCCATGTCGGCAATTTGCAGCTCTGCCTTGTAGATCGTCGATTTGATCGCCATGCGGGTCGTGGGCCCATGCGGGCCGTTCGTTCGGGTCGGGGCGTGATGATACCGAATGCACCGCGCATGCGCGCGTACCGGACCGTAAACGCGCGCGGCCCGGCATGCGCCGGGCCGCGTCCCTGCGTGGTGACGTCCGGACCTGCGCCCGAACGCAACCCGTGCAGGCTATTGCTTGATGAAGCGCGAATCCGTCCAGAGGCCTTGCTGGTCGCTGTTCTCGGCGCTCACGAACTGGATGTCGCCCTTCTCGACGCTGACGACACGGAAACGCTGGCCTTCCGGCACGGACAAGCAGCGGTAATCGTCGAAATACTGCTGCTTCGCCTGAGCCTGGCCGTCGCGCTCGTGGCTGAGCGCGGAATCCAGATTGTCTTTCGACAGGCAGCCCCATGCATTCTTGGTGAGCTGGATTTCCTGCTGCGGCTTGAGCGACGCATCGCCTCCCGCCTGAGCCACCGAAACTGCGGCAATCCCACTCAGCAACGCAAGCAAAACACCGGTTCGCTTCATCATGTCGTGTCTCCGTACAGGCTGGGTCCGAGGTCGGGTTAGCTATGTATTTAAAGGCAATCGCGGACCTGCGTTTTTCATCGTAGAAGAAGCACGGGGGATAGCAAGCATATTCATTGTGCGTCCGCAATAGTGGCGAATTGTCGCACCCGGTTCCATACGCTTTTCCGTGTCGCCAAGCGCCTGTTTTGTCAGGAGAAAGTTATTTTCTCAAACCTGCTTTCGCCTCTGAAAGCCTTATTCCAAAAGACTTTCAGGCAAATCGAGACGACGCAAATGAACGATTTGGATAATTCAATCTTTTCGACGGCCGATTTGATGCATTGCACCTAAAGTCATTGAAAAATTTCCGCGATGCCGCATGGAAATTTCATGTCGGCGGAATACAAGAAAAATGCCAGGTCGAATCGACCTGGCATTTTTTGGTCCGACGCCCGCGATACGGGCGAGCGGTTGCGATTATGCGACCGGCTGTTCCTTGAAATAATCCGCCTGGAACATGCACATCCGCAATGCATTGTGATACGCGCCGTTGCCGAAGAATTCCTCGATCAACTCGGCTTCGTGCCTGAATCCGCACTTCTCGTAAACGTGGATCGCCGCCGCGTTCGACTTGTCGACGATCAGATAGACCTTGCGCAGGTTCAGCACCTTGAACGCGTAGGCGATCGCCAGCCGCGTCGCGCGCGTCGCATAGCCGCGGCCCTGACGGTTCGGCGCGATGATGATCTGGAATTCTCCGCGCCGATGGATGTAGTCGAGTTCGATCAGTTCGACCAGTCCGGCGAGTTCGCCCTCGGCGTCGATCGCGACGAAACGGCGCTCGCGCTGATCGTGCACATGGCGGTCGTAAAGCTGCGACAGCTCGGAGAACGTTTCATAAGGTTCCTCGAACCAGTAACGCATGATTTTCGCGTCGTTGTTCAGTTCGTGGACGAAGCGCAAATCCTGCCGTTCCAGCGGACGAAGCGCGAGCGTGTGATTTTGATTTTGAAGTTGCATGATGCTGATGTCCTTGAGTCATTCGAGCGACTGCGTCGGGAATTGTATGGAGATCCCTCGACAACGCGATGCACCGGTGCGGCGCATCGACAGAAAATGACTGCGGGCTTTCATACAGAGCCTAAAATGGAACAAGGGTTCCCGCCACCCTGACGGAGGCTATCGTGATCGAGCAAGTGATACTGGGCGTTTTTCTGGTGCTGCCGCTTCTGATCGTCGCGGTATTGTTCTCGGACGAACTCTGGCAGGAGCACCGCCAGCAGCACCCGCGCGACGCGCACGCGCCGCACATCGACTGGCGCCATCCGTGGCGCAGCCTGCGCCGCCACCACTGAACGCCCCCGCCGGCATGCGCGCATCGGTCGCAGCGCCTCACGCATCCGGTTCGCGAATGATTCGCGTGCTTGTCACTTGCGCACGAGCATAAGACGCCCATCTCTCCCCTCATCCCGAACCCGGACATGCGCCGGGTTCGCCGTTTCGGCTATTCGCGTCCGTCGTGACGACAGCGTGCTTCGGCTACGTGCAAACACGGCACTGCCGAAGCACGCGGCCATGAGCGGCCGGCGCCGCCCCTCGGCGACGCACGTGCATCCCGCCGTCATATCGAGGACAATCGACGGACGACATCCGCGCGCCTTCCCCCGCCCGCTACCCGCCGGCTGACGAAAACGCGCCGTCGATGCGTGGAGCCCGAACCTGAAAAATACCGCGCGCCCGTCGCGGACAACACCACCACTCGCCGGCTGATCCGTCGGCCCCGAACCGCCCATGAAAATACGCGCTTCCTTCGTCGCGGAACTCGTCGTCAATTTCGCGCTGCCGTGGCTGGTCTACCGGATCGCACTGCCGTCGTGGGGCGAACTCGGCGCGCTCTACGCGTCGGCGGTGCTGCCGATCCTCTGGAGCCTGGTCGAACTCTTCCGGAATCGCCGCATCGATGCGCTCAGTGCGCTCGTCCTGCTCGGCATCGCGCTGTCGTGCGCCGCCGTCTCGTTCGGCGGCAGTCCGCGCCTGCTGCTGATGCGCGAGTCGCTGGTGTCGGGCTGCATCGGCGTCGCGTTCCTGATGTCGCTGCTGCTGGAGAAGCCGCTCACGTTCTACCTCGCGCGCGCTACCGTGGCACGGCAGCGCGACGACGGCGCCGCGCACATCGAGAACCTGTGGATCGAGCGGCCGGCATTCCGGCGCGCGATCCGGTTCATCACGCTCGTCTGGGGCGTCGGCCTCACCGGAGAAAACATCCTGCGCGCGTGGCTCGCATGGCACTGGCCGATCGAGCGCTACCTGATCGTCGCACCGCTGATCAGCTACGGCGTGTACGGGGGGTTGCTGTTCTGGACGTTCCGGTATCGGGCGCGGATGCGGGATCCCGGCACGGGACGCGGCGCGATGGCCGAAGGGAATTGAACCGGCAGCCGCTCGGAAGATCAATCGACGTCGTAGGACAAATCGTGCCAGCGCTGCGACGTGCCGGACGACCCCAATTGACCGCGCGGAAACTGCATGATCGCGATCGCGTCGAGCGCCTTCTCGTCGCGCGCCGCGTCGCCGCAGCTGCGGCGCACCTTCAGATCGCGCACCCGACCCTCGTCGTCGAGCCAGACGCGCACGATCACCTTGCGGCGCAGTTCGTCCGGGTCGCGTACCGCACGGGACAACAGCTTGTTCATCAGCGACATGGGTTCCCTCCAGGCGGTCGAGGTCGGCACGGGGAAAGGGATGCGCGTCGTGCCGGGCTTCGGCGATACCGGACACGCGCACGGCAGCCCCTAGCTTGCCGACGAAACCGCCGAAAGGCAATCGCGCTCGACACCGATTTGCGTGCGTCGCGCGTTACCCATCGCACCGCAATGCGGCCCCGGCCGCCGCGCCCCGCTTGCTGCATCGTCCGTAACGCAATCGACGGCAGGCCGCCACCGATTCCACCTCGCGCCCTCAGCGCCCCCAGACCTGCATCTCGTCGAGCGAATATCCCCACGACGTCGCGCGCCGGGTGCCGTACATCCGGACATACCGGCCGTTGCCGTTCAGGTTCGCGATCGCGACGTGACCGGAGGCCGCGCCGTCGGACGCGGCGTAAAGCGTCGTCCAGCTCGCGTTGTCGTTCGATACCTGGATCTCGTACACCTTCGCACCGGCATCCCAGTACAGGTCCACACCCGTGATGTTCTTCACCGCGCCCAGATCCACCGACAGCCACTGCGTGCCCGCCGCGCTGCCTTCAATCGAATCCCAGCGGGTGTTCAGGTTGCCGTCGAACGCGCGGTCGGGAGTCAAGCCCGCGCCATACGACGACGATGCGGCCGCCGGCTGCCCCTGCGACAGCAGCACGGGCTGCGCGCCGCTCAGTCCGCCGGTATAGCTCGCGCCGAGCTTCGCCTTCGTGTTGTCCGCGTTCACGCCGAACTGCGCGAGGCTCCAGCGCTGTCCCGTGTTCGCGTCGCCGACATAGAGCTGGTAGCTGCCCGCCGTCGTGGACGAGAAGAACACCAGGCTGGAACCGTCGACGGGCCACGGATCCGAGTTGTTGCTGTTGCAGTCGTTGAGCGGCAACTGGCTGGGCGTCGCGGCGGGGTCGGTCTTCGTGTAGATCTGGTCCGCCTGGCTCGCCGCGGTGCGCCAGCGCGCATAGAACACCGTGCCGTCCGCCCTGACGATCGGGTAATAGGCGGCAAGGCCCGCCGGCGTATCGAAGGCAACCTTGCCGCGCGTCGCGATGGTCTCCTTGTACAGCCCCATGTTCGCGCCCGTGCCGGTCGCGAAATACACCGCGCTGCCGTCCGGCGACGGAAACGGCATCGAGCTTTCGATCGCGGGCGCGGTGCCGGTGAGGTTCGTCACCGACGCGAAAGCGGGGATGCCGCTCGCATAGGACAGCGCCGCCTGCATCACGTCGCCGTTCTGTTTGAAGAACAGCGACTGTCCGTCGGCGCCGAACTTGGGATCTTCGTTGCGCGTCTGTCCGGTGCTGCGCGTCATGTTGACCGGCGGATTGCCCGAGCCGACCTGCCAGAAGAAGACGTTCCATGCATTGTCGGCCACTCCCATGAACGCGAGCCATCGTCCGTCGGGACTGAACACCGCATTCATCGGATCGGTGATCCCCCACGCGGGCTTCGACACCTGCGTCAGCGTGCGTGCGGCAAAGTCGTAGATGAAGATCTGGCTCGTGCCGTCGCCGTAACTGACGTAGCTGTGATACGCGAGCTTTCCGGTCAGGTTGACCGGAAACGATGCATCGGACTGGGTCGGCGGATTGGCGACGCAGGCGGCATGAGCCGGGCCGGCCGACATGACGAACAGCGTCGCGCCGGCGAGCGCGGCGGCAATGGTTTTCGTATTCAAGACACCCCTCTCTCTGCGGAGTATTGCGTGATGGTTTTCGGTGATGCAGCGCACCGCGATCGCGCGACGGCGACCGAAAACACGTGATGCATTGTCGTGCCGAATCGATGGCTGGATGTGTGATGCAGGCCACCGTCGCGCGACGACATTACCGGATCTCGCACTACGGCCGATCGACGCGATGTCCATCGCAGGGAGTCCGATCGATTATTCGATCCGGATGAGGTGCGCTTTCCGCTCGTGGGCAACACGGCCCCGCAACCGCGCCACGCCTTGCCAAAAAAAACACTCTTGAAATCCGTCCCGGCGCGCCTATGTTCTCGTTACACAGCGAGGGCGCATCGACGCGCCGCCCGCTCCGACTGACTTGCCGTCGCCTGACGGACGAGCCGCGCGCGTTCGCCGGTACCTCCTCGGGCCTCCTTTCTGGAAGATACGACCATGAGCGATCTTTACTTCGGTCCGCACCTCCTCGGTGAATTCGATCGTCTGCAGCGGCAGATGACGGGCCTGTTCGGCGGGTTCCCGTCGAGCATCCGGGCGAGCCGGCTCGGCGCCTTTCCGCAACTCAACATCGGTGCGACCGACGACGCCATCGAGATCGTCGCGTTTGCGCCCGGCATGCAGGCCGGAGATTTCGACGTCTCCATCGACAAAGGCCTGCTGACGATCAGCGGTGAACGCAAACCGGCGCAGGGTGCGGGCGGCGACGTGCGCGCCTATGCGCACGAACGCTTCAGCGGAACGTTTCGCCGCATCGTCGAATTGCCGCAGAACATCGATCCCGACAAGGTAAGCGCGCGTTATGAGAACGGCTGCCTGCTCGTCAGCGTGGGCAAGCGCGAAGCATCGAAACCGCGCGCCATCACCGTCCAATAAAACGAAGGAGCCGACCATGAACACCAGCAGCCAGATCGCCGAACGCCAGGCCGCCGCGATACCGCGCGGCGTCGCCCCCGATACGCGGCGTACCGTCACCGTCGTGCCGGCGGTGGATGTCTACGAGGACAAGCAGGGCATCACGCTATGGGCGGATCTGCCGGGCGTGTCGAAGGAACAGCTCGATATCAAGGTGCTCGACGGCAATCTGTCGATCGATGCGCGCGCGATCCTGCCGACGCCGGGTGGCTTGAGGCCGCAGCATGTCGAGGCGCGGGAGCCGCATTTCGCGCGCACTTTCGTACTCAGTCCTGATTTCGATACGTCGAGGATCGAAGCGAATCTGCAGGACGGCGTGTTGAAACTGACGATCCCGCGCCGCGACGAAGCGCGTCCGCGCAAGATCGAGGTCAGCCTGAGCCGTGTTGCCTGACAGCGCGTGACACGGGGGCGACGGCAGGTGCTTTGCCGTCGCCTTCGATGTGCGCGACGCGCGCCCGCCGCTCCGCTTTTCGTTGGTCTGCCGGTTTTTCGCGTGTACGGACCGGGCCCGCGTGTCCCGCACCATGATGCGCACCCACACTCCGATTGGCCGTTCTCCGGCGCAATCGCTTTTCCCTCGCGTTTTGTCTCCGCTTCGGCTGCTTGCCACCGCAAGGCTCCCGATACCCGAGCCCCTCGCTCGCCATACGCCTTATATGTAAGCCGCAGAACAGTGCATCGTCCGCACTCGTCACGATACTGAGCACTCCTGCTCTGCAGGTCAGCCTTCCGTCGCTCGTATCGAGGGCACGTTCAAGGGAGTCGCGGATGAAGCACGATCTCGTCCAGGACAGCATCAACCGCGCGGCATGGCGCAGCCGCAGCGCGCGCAACGGATACGGCAAGGCCGCCGGATGGACCGACCCGGGCGAGGCCGCGGCGTTCGCGTGGATCGCCGAGCAGGCGCGCGGCCAGCCGATTCTCGACGTCGGCGTCGGCGGCGGCCGCACCGTCTCGCTGCTGACGACCCTCAGCGGCGATTACATCGCGATCGACTACACGCCCGAACTCGTCGAGATCTGCCGGCGCAATCATCCGGGCATCCGTGTGCAGCAGATGGATGCGCGCGATATGTCCGCGTTCGAAGACGGGCGTTTCTCGCTCGTCGTGTTCAGCTACAACGGCATCGACGCCGTGGACTACCCCGGGCGTCTCGCGATCCTGAAGGAATTTTCGCGGGTACTGAAGCCCGGCGGGCTGGCGCTCTTTTCCACGCACAACCTGCATGGGCCGAGTTATCGCAGGGATCCGCGCGGACTGCTGCGCTTGCCGAGGTGGTCGGCGAATCCGCTGACCGTCGGCGTCGACGTCCTGAGGATGCTCTACACGCTACCGGTCGGCACGTTCAACTATCTGCGCAATTCGCGTCACGACCGGATCCACGACGGTTATGCGGTGCGCGTGTGCGCCGCGCACAAGTTCGGCATCGTCATCGTCTATACCGACTTCGCCACCCAGCGGCGTCAGCTCGCCGACGCCGGGCTCGAGATGCAAGTCGCCTTCGGCAGTTCGACGGGCGCATCGGTGCGCGAGGGCGCCGATGTGAGCCGCGATGAGTGGTTTCATTTCATCGCGAGCAAGACCGTCGACCCGGTGCGTTGAGAGTCGGACGCGTGTTGCGCGACCTTGCGCTCCTCGAACGGATTGCCGTGTACCGGCTTCGGCGCATGCTGCCCCGCGTGGCTCTCCGCCGCGCACATTCGGAAACCGTGCAGCGATAGCGCAACAGGAAAGCGCCCGGATCGCGAGACCCGAGCCGGATCGCCGCGCGGGCGTCGACGGCCGTCATGGCGCTTCCTGCAATGCATCGCGCTGACCGGCGGGCCGAAACGCCGTTCTGTCTGCGCGGGCGACCACACGCGGAGCTGCCGCGTGGAAAGCTCGCGGGTTCGCTTTACTCAGCGGCGGGCGACCCGATGCGGCAGATCATCGGATCGCGAGCAGCGCCACCCCATCACGGATGGTTGTACATCGCGTTCCAGTCGGCCTTCGACACGGCCGCTGCCGGACGCCCCGCGCCGGACGAGCCGTCCGCGACGCCGCCGTAGCCGCTTTGCGCATTCATCGCGCTCACGCGGGCCTGCGCGGCCTGGATGTCTTCCGGATAGTGCGGATCGGAACCGGCCGCCGGATGCCAGCCGGCCTTTTCGAGCTGGACGAGTTCGGCGCGAACCTGCGCGCGGGTCAGCGGCGCGTTCGACTGCGCGAACGACGCGACAGGGATGGCAAAAGCAGCGGCAACGGCAACAGCTTGAATCAGGGATTTCATCACGACCTCCTTGGACTTTGCGAGCGGTGCGACAACGTGTCTGCAACCGGTGGCTGAAGTCTAGGAGGATCACCCTCAAGGGTTAACCCCTATTCGACCAAGACAATGTTCCTGTGGATCGAAGAATGGTCGGGCGGCAGCGGGGGCAGATCGCTCCGCACACGGGAATTCATGCCTGCGGGGTTCGCCTCGCGAGTCGCCGTTCGCGAACCGTCCCCATCTTGCTTGCGGCTTGTCCTCTTGAGATCGGGATGTTCCGGTGGGACGTGAGTCCGGCGCAAGCGTGAGGATTCGGCGACAGCACCGGTCACCTCGCCGCGGTACGGCTCAACGCGTCTCCTGGTGCAGCGCCCGTATCCGGTCCAGAGTGTCACGAGGCGCGTAGCCGAATTCCGCCTTGAACACGCGACTGAAGTGTTTTTCGTCGCTGAATCCGTGGCGCCATGCAAGCTCCGCTATTCGTGCTCTCGGGAGGCTCGGGTCGGCAAGTATCCGATGGATCAGGTTGAGGCGCTTGCGCCGTATCTCTCGCATCACCCCGCCGACAGGCTCGAACAGCTGATAGAGCTTCGAGCGCGACAGGCCGACGTCCTTGCTGATCTGGTGAGGATTGAGCCCGGGATGCAGCAGATGCGCATCGATGTAGCGTTGTACGCGCTGCATCAGCAGTCCGCGGATTTCCGCATCGGCCTGCAGCAAGGCGTCGGCACTCGGCAGCACGCTGGCCGTCAGCAGTTGGGTTGTCGCATGCACGACGGACGGAAGCTCGTCGGCCGCGATCCGGGACAGATTGCCCGCGAGCGAACGGAGATAATCGCCGAGCAGATAAGCGATGCCGCCCCTCAGCGCCCGTCCATGCAGTCTTTCGGTGCCGGGCGGAAGCGCATCTCGCGGCGCGATCAGCGAGACGGCCGAGCCGGTCGTGAGCCGGACATCGGAAGGGCTGGCCATGTCGATCATGTACAGCTCGCCCGGCGGCATCACGCAGCTGTGCGATTCGGATCGCCACGCTATGCCGCTGTCGATGCGCAAGACGAACTGATAGAAATCGGCGCCATCCGTTCGGACATGCGACGCCGTGCGTTTCGCGTCGTAGACCGCCCGCCGATTCGGATTGAGCCAGGTGGGACCGCCGACGGTGAAGGGGCCCAACTGCGCACTGTCGTATCGCGAATCGAACGCGCCGCCGGCGTCATCCAGCAACCGGAAGTCGCATAAACGGCTGAGCGAGATCCAGGCGTCGAATTGCTCCTTGGCGGGGACATCGACGGTGGTCAGCCGATGAAAAGCCGGATAGGACGGTCCACTCATTGACTACGCTCCCGGCGGCGGGGTCGAGGGCCGCCGCGCTCGTCTCTTCAGCACATCCGCGCCCGATCGCGGGTGATCGTAGCGAGAGGGCCAAATGACGGCCCATTCAAACCCGATCCGGCATCCGTATCATGCCGACATCGACATACTGCACCGAATCCTGTTGCCGAGACCGCTCTGTTTCTCGCGGAGATCCGCAACGCGGGGGGCCGATTTTTCCCTCTGGCGCGCCGGCCCCCGGTTAGCCGGGGGCTCGCCTCGGCTCCGAACAATACGCTGCCGATGAGCGGCGCCATCGGCTCGTGTCGCTTTAACACCAGATTTTTGTCTGCGTTGCCTTGTTCCGACAGCAGAGAACTAAAAAGAAGCCGGAGATTTCACCTAAGCCTTCCCGCCATCATTGACGCTCCTACGGCTGAAAAAATCACCGCTGGCGATCTGTGTACCTGCCGGATCAATGCAGCGATTCGGACGGTTTTGCCGAACTTCAAAAGATCTCGCTCATTAGCGGCCTGATCTCGGCGGTTCCAGGTCATGCGTCGCCGATCGATGCTTCGATTTTTAGAATACCGCGTGCCGTTCGCCAGCGTCCCCGTATTGCCCTCGGCGGCCGCCCGCTACTTCCCGATACAAAACCGGCTGAAAATCACCCCCAGCAAATCATCCGAAGTGAATTCCCCGGTAATCGAATTCAGCTGCTCCTGCGCCAGTCGCAATTCCTCCGCGAAGAGATCCAGCGCCTGCGCATTCCGGTCCGCGTGATCGGCGGCCTGCGCCAGATGGTTCTGCGCCGCGCGCAGCGCGATCAGATGCCGCTCGCGCGCCAGATAGACACTCTCCGCGCCCGCCTGCCACCCCGCGATCCTCAGCAGCTCGCCGCGCAACAGATCGATCCCGTCGCCGTGTTTGGCCGACAGCCGCACTTCGCACAGATCCGCACCGGCCACGCGCTCGACCACCGCCGGCGCGCCCATCAAATCCGTCTTGTTCAGCACCCGCACCACCGGCACCCCGGCCGGAAAACGCGCGGCGATCGCTTCATCGTCGGCGCCCAGCCCGCTGCGCGCATCGAGCAGATGCAGCACCACGTCCGCTCGCTCGATCTCGTTCCAGGTGCGCGCAATGCCGATCTTCTCCACTTCGTCCTCGGTATCGCGCAACCCGGCCGTATCGATGATGTGCAGCGGAATCCCCTCGACCTGGATGGTCTGCGCGACCTTGTCGCGCGTCGTCCCGGCGATCGGCGTGACGATCGCCAGTTCGGCACCCGCCAGCGCGTTCAGCAGCGACGACTTCCCGACATTCGGCTGCCCAGCCAGCACCACCGACAGCCCTTCCCGCAGCAGCGCCCCCTGCCGCGCGTCGCCCAGCACATGCGTCAGTTGCTCGCGGATGCGCGCGAGCTTGCCGCGCGCATCCGCGGCCTCCAGGAAATCGATCTCCTCTTCGGGAAAGTCGAGCGTCGCCTCGACCAGCATCCGCAGCGTGATCACGTCATCGACGAGCGCATGGATGTCGCGCGAAAACGCACCGTCGAGCGACCGGCCGGCCGAGCGCGCGGCCGCCTCGGTGCTGGCTTCGATCAGGTCGGCGACGGCCTCGGCCTGCGCGAGATCGAGCTTGTCGTTGAGAAATGCCCGGCGCGTGAATTCCCCCGGTTCGGCCAGCCGCAGTCCGCAGGCCGCGCCCGCGTCGAGGCAGCGCTGCAGCACCAGCTGCAGCACGATCGGCCCGCCATGCCCCTGCAGTTCGAGCACATGCTCGCCGGTGTACGAATGCGGCGCGGGGAAATACAACGCGATGCCGCGGTCGAGCGGCCGGCCCTCGCCGTCGAGGAACGGCACATAACTCGCATGACGCGGCGCCAGCGGCAGTCCGCACAGCGCCTCCATCAGCAGGCGCGCGGCCGCCTCGCCCGCGCGCCCGAACGAAACCCGCACGACGCCGATACCGCCCCGTCCGGAAGCGGTGGCGATGGCGACAATCGGATCGGAATCGGTGGCAAGCATGGCAGCAGATCGGGGCAGGAGAGAACGAAAAGGGGCGGTCATCGGCGCCGCCCCCAGGATGTCCGCATTGTAGAACGGATCGCGCACCGGATTTTTCAAACAGCCGTTTTGACCGATTTGAGCTTTATCCTGTCCGCGATAAGACAAGTCCTATAATCCTGGTCGTACTTTAAGCGTCAGGAGGCGGCAACCTGCCGGTGGCCAAGCCCAAGCACGGCAATCGTTTGCGTACCTGCTCCATTTCTTTCCAGTTAAACCACCGCTTATTTGAGATAAATGTCACCCGGGTGGTTGTCTACGTTGCATCGGTCGAACCGCACAATCTGGCCATGCCGACACTCGAAGAAAAAGCGGCGTTCACCGAACGTCTGAAATTCGCCTTGTTGCGCAGCCCAGAGAAAGTCACCGGCGCGACGGAACTCGCTTTGCATTTCAATTTGCGACATCACGGCGAGCATCCCGTTTCTCCGCAAACCGCGCACAAATGGCTGACCGGCCGCACCATTCCGACTCCGGACAAGCTGCGCACGCTGGCCGACTGGCTGCGTGTCGATCTGCACTGGCTCCACTACGGCCCGCCGCCCAGCGCGACCGCCCGCGCCACCCCGCAACCGCTGCCGCGCGACGAGAAGTATCCGCCGACGCCGGAAACGATCGAACTCGCGTCGAAGATCGAGGCGCTGTCGCCGCATCACCGCTATCTGGTGCAAGAGTTGATCGAGCAGTTCTACGGCGATCCGACCCGGCGCTGAACGCGCGCCGCGCCCCCGCACTCACCATGAAAAAAAGCCGCCCGGTATCAACCGGGCGGCTTTTTTCACATCGGGGGACCGGAGCGAAGCACGCTTCGCCCGGCCCGCTCGACCTGCGTCAGGCGGCTTTCTTCTTCGCGCCGATCGTCCGCGTGATGTAGTACTGCTGCGCGATCGACAGCACGTTGTTCACGACGTAGTACAGCACGAGGCCCGCCGGGAAGAAGAAGAACATGACCGAGAACGCGATCGGCATGAACATCATCATCTTGGCCTGGACCGGGTCCGGCGGCGTCGGGTTCAGGCGGGTCTGCACGAACATCGACACGGCCATCAGCACCGGCAGGATGAAGTACGGATCGCGCTGCGACAGATCGTGAATCCACAGAATCCACGGCGCACCGCGCATCTCGACCGACGCGAGCAGCACCCAGTACAGCGAGATGAATACCGGAATCTGGATCACGACCGGCAGGCAGCCGCCGAACGGATTCACCTTCTCCGTCTTGTACAGCTCCATCAGCGCCGAATTCATCTTCTGCGGATCGCCCTTGAAGCGTTCGCGCAGCGCCTGCATCCGCGGCGTGATTTCCTTCATGCGCGCCATCGACTTGTAGCTCGCCGCCGACAGCGGGAAGAACACGGCCTTGATCAGCAGCGTCAGCAGGACGATCGCCCAGCCCCAGTTGCCGACATAGCCGTGGATCTTCTCGAGCAGCCAGAACAGCGGCTTCGCGATGATCGTCACCCAGCCGTAATCCTTCACCAGTTCGAGGCCCGGCGCGATGCCTTCGAGCATCCGCTCTTCTTCCGGACCGGCGAACAGGCGCGCCGACACGTCGGCCGACTGGCCCGGCGCGATCGGCTTGACCGTCTGCTGAACACCGACGCGGAACAGCGTCGGGCTGATCTGCTCGGCGTAGTTCTTGCGCGCGGCGCCTTGCTGCGGAATCCAGGCGGAAGCGAAGTAATGCTGGACCATCGCGACCCAGCCGTTGTCGGCCGATTCGACGAACTCGGCCTTCTTCTTCTCGAGATCGCTGAAATTGATCTTCTGGAAATGCTTCTGGTCGGAGTACACCGCCGGCCCGAGGAAGGTATGCGAGAAGAGCGGCGTTTCCACCGGCGTGTTGTCGCGCACCAGTTCCATGTAGGCGGTCGGCGTGACGGGCGCCGTGCCGACGTTGTCGATCCGGGTGTCGACGCCGATCACGTAGCTGCCGCGCGTGAACGTATACGTCTTCACGACCTTCACGCCCCCCTTCACCGGCGATTCGAACGACAGCTTCAGCGTGTTCTGATCGGCCGACAGCGACGTCGGACCCGACATCTGCGTGAAGACGTCGTTGTGATTCGGGAAATCGCCGCCGTACAGGCCCGTGCGAGCGAGGTACGTGTGGGTCGGCGTGTGGTCGAACAGCGTCACGAACAGGTCGGGCTGCTTGCCGTCGCCGGCCTTCTTCAGCGTGAGCTTCGCGAGCGTGCCGCCGCGCGTGTCGATCTCGCCGTCGTAGACGTCGGTCGAGAAGCGCACGATCTGCGCCTGTTGCGCGGCCGGGGCGGTGGCGTCGGGCGCCGTGCCGGCCGCGGCGGCCGGCAGGTCGTTCGCCGGCGTGCCGCCCGCGCCCGAAGCGCCGTTAGCCGCGTTGGCCGCGGAATTCGTCTGCGTGACGTTCGGGAAGAACATCGACGGGCGTCCATGCGAGCGTTGCCAGTTGTCGAACAACATGACCGCTGACATGAAGAAGATCACCCATAGGACGGTGCGTTTGATATCCATGCGTTGTCTCAGAGTCGATGGGACCGTGCTTCAGTGTCGGTTGAAGCGCGTGTGTCGGATTTGGGCGGCGGGACGAGATCGATGCCGCCCGCGGAAAACGGATGGCATCGGCACAAACGCCTGGCGGCGAGGTAAGTGCCGCGCGCGGCGCCATGATACTGGATTGCGTCGCGTGCGTAATCCGAACAGGAAGGATAAAAACGGCAGCGGCTGCCGAGCAGCGGGCTCACGGCAACCTTGTAGAAGCGCAGCAAGGCGATCAATACCGTTTGCATAACAATAGCGGCGTGGGGTGCGCCGCGTCAGGGCCAATCGGGCAGGCGGCAGCCTGCGACGGGCGTCGAGCGCGTCATGGTGACGCGGGCTTCGCCCCGTTGCGCCGGACGATCTCCCGAGCGGCCTTGTCGAGCAGCTCGCGGATCTCACCCGCGCAAAGCGCCGCGAGCGGCGCGGATGCCGCGCTCGGCATCGCCTTCGCATCGAAGCGCGTATGCAGACGCAGCAGCAGATCCCAGCCGGCGAACTCGGCGCGCCGCGTGCGAAACGCGTCGCGGGCGAGCCGCTTGACCAGGTTGCGCGTCACCGCGCGCGGCGCGTACTTCTTCCCGATGACCAGCCCGAGCCGCGCATCGCCGCCCGTCGGCTTGCCATAGATGACGAAGTGCGCGGAGCGCCGCCAGGGGCGCAAACGAAAAACGGATGAAAATTCATCCGTTTTCAGAAGTCGCGCAGCTTTGGGGAAGGCGGCGGGCGCTTGCAACGGAGTCGAACCCGGGACAGCGGCTGCCTTGCCCGCATCGCTGCGGACGGCGGACACGGCGCGCGGCCCGTCCTTAGATGGCGAGGCGCTTGCGGCCCTTCGCACGGCGAGCGTTGATGACCTTGCGGCCACCCGCCGTCTTCATGCGGACGCGGAAGCCATGGGTGCGCTTGCGGCGCGTCACGGAAGGTTGGTAGGTACGTTTCATGTTGCTCTCACTTGTTCGAGAATGTCGGGAATCAGGGACCGCGCGCCCTCTCTTCAAGGCAACCGGGCGAACGCAATCGCCGAAAAATACAGGATTGGTCTTCGCGGAACCCGCTATTTAAACCGTTTTTCTCTTGACGGTCAATACTTTAGAGCCACCGATCCGAAGGTGGCCGACCCCGCCCGAGCCACCTCGCCCCGGCGCGCACCCCTGTGGATAACTCCCGCTCGGCGTCCGTTTGGCGGTAGAATCTCGCCTTATCTCCGAGAATCCCGCACGCCGCTTCGGCCCGCGCCTGTGCTCAGACCCTTGTCGCACAAGCGTCCGAAGCACGCTCGCACGGCCACACCGGGCCTTGTTGCAGATCCGCGACAAGGGCGGCCACGAGCCGCTGTGCAACCGAAAAAACGACAGCACTTCGATGAACGATTTCTGGCAACACTGTTCCGCATTGCTGGAGCGTGAGTTAACGCCCCAGCAGTACGTGACGTGGATTAAACCTTTGGCCCCGGTCGCCTTCGATGCCGCTGCACACACGCTGTCCATCGCCGCTCCGAACCGTTTCAAGCTCGATTGGGTCAAGAGCCAGTTTTCCGGCCGGATTTCCGATCTGGCCCGTGATTTCTGGAACGCGCCGATCGACGTTCAATTCGTCCTCGATCCGAAAGCCGGTGCCCGCAGCGCGCCGCCCGTACCGGCACCCGCGCCGGCCCTGACGCCGCGCGCACCGACGCCGGCAAGCCCGGCGGCACCCTCCGCCGGCGCGCCCGGGCCGGGCACCGCACTGTCGCCGGCCGCCGCCCAGGCGAATGCCGCCGCGCTGAACGCCGACGAAGCGGCCGACCTCGATCTGCCGAGCCTCACCGCTCACGAAGCCGCCGCCGGCCGCCGCACCTGGCGGCCGGGCTCCGGCCCCGGCGCGTCGGGCGGCGAAGCCGATTCGATGTACGAGCGCTCGAAGCTCAACCCGGTGCTCACGTTCGACAACTTCGTGACCGGCAAGGCGAACCAGCTCGCCCGCGCCGCCGCGATCCAGGTGGCCGACAACCCGGGCATCTCGTACAACCCGCTGTTTCTGTACGGCGGCGTCGGCCTCGGCAAGACCCACCTGATCCACGCGATCGGCAATCAGCTGCTGCTCGACAAGGCCGGCGCGCGCATTCGCTACATCCACGCGGAACAGTACGTGTCCGACGTCGTGAAAGCGTACCAGCGCAAGGCGTTCGACGACTTCAAGCGCTATTACCACTCGCTCGACCTGCTGCTGATCGACGACATCCAGTTCTTCTCCGGCAAATCCCGCACGCAGGAAGAATTCTTCTACGCGTTCGAGGCACTGGTCGCGAACAAGGCGCAGGTGATCATTACCAGCGACACCTATCCGAAGGAAATCTCCGGCATCGACGACCGCCTGATCTCGCGCTTCGACTCCGGCCTGACCGTCGCGATCGAGCCGCCCGAGCTGGAGATGCGCGTCGCGATTCTGATGCGCAAGGCGCAGTCGGAGGGCGTGAGCCTGTCGGAGGACGTCGCGTTCTTCGTCGCGAAGCACCTGCGCTCGAACGTGCGCGAGCTGGAAGGCGCGCTGCGCAAGATCCTCGCGTATTCGAAGTTCCACGGCCGCGAGATCACGATCGAGCTGACCAAGGAAGCGTTGAAGGATCTGCTGACCGTGCAGAACCGGCAGATCTCGGTGGAAAACATCCAGAAGACGGTCGCCGACTTCTACAACATCAAGGTCGCCGACATGTATTCGAAGAAGCGTCCGGCGAATATCGCGCGGCCGCGGCAGATCGCGATGTACCTTGCGAAGGAGCTGACGCAGAAGAGCTTGCCCGAGATCGGCGAGCTGTTCGGCGGGCGCGATCATACGACCGTGCTGCACGCGGTGCGCAAGATCGCCGACGAGCGCAGCAAGGACGCGCAGCTCAATCACGAGCTGCACGTGCTCGAGCAGACGCTGAAGGGCTGAGCGTGCGCGCCGCCCTTGAGAAACGCCTGACCGCCCCAATTTAAAAGGGGCGGTTCGGTTTTGAGGCACAATATAGGTTTGACCGCCCCGGCGGCGGTGGGTACATGTCCCGCCCGGCGGGGCGTTGCGAGGCTTGCAGGCCGTTATTTCAACGAAGGAACTCTATGCAACTGGTCAAGACCGAACGAGACACCCTCCTCAGGCCGCTGCAAACCGTAAGCGGTATCGTCGAACGCCGCCATACGTTGCCGATCCTCGCGAATCTGTTGATCACCAAGAACGGCCCGGACGTGTCGTTCCTGTCGACCGACCTGGAGCTCCAGATCACGACGCGCGCCGATTTCGGCGTGGGCGGCGACCAGATCGCCACCACCGTGGCGGCCCGCAAGCTGCTCGACATCCTGCGCGCGATGCCTGACGGCCAGGTCACGCTGACGCTCGCGGACAAGCGCCTGACCGTGCAATCCGGGAAGAGCCGCTTCGCGCTGCAGACGCTGGCCGCGGACGAGTTCCCGACCGTCGCGCAGGCGAAGGACTTCGGCGCGAGCCTGTCGGTGCCGCAGAAGGCGTTCCGCCAGCTGCTCGGCATGGTGCACTTCGCGATGGCGCAGCAGGACATCCGCTACTACCTGAACGGCATGCTGCTGGTCGTCGACGGCGACCAGCTGATGGCCGTGGCCACCGACGGCCACCGCCTGGCGTTCTCGTCGATGAAGATCGAGGGCGCGTTCCCGCGCCAGGAAGTCATCGTGCCGCGCAAGACGATCCTCGAACTGCAGCGCCTGCTCGAGGACATCGACGACACGGTGAAGATCGACATCGCGCAGACCCAGGCGAAATTCACGTTCGGCCAGGTCGAACTGGTGTCGAAGCTGGTCGAGGGCAAGTTCCCCGACTTCCAGCGCGTGATCCCGAAGGCGCACAAGAACAGCTTCACGATCGGCCGCGAGGAATTGCAGCGGTCGCTGCAGCGCGCGGCGATTCTCACGTCCGACAAATTCAAGGGCGTGCGCTGCATCATCGCGCCGGGTCAATTGAAGATCATGTCGACCAACGCCGATCAGGAAGAGGCGCAGGAAGAATTGGAAATCGCCTATCAGGGCGACACGATCGACATCGGGTTCAACGTCACGTATCTGCTCGACGTGCTCGCGAACCTGAAGGTCGACAACGTGAATGTGAGCCTCGGCGATGCAAGCTCGAGCGCCCTCATTACCGTGCCCGAGAACGATGAATTCAAGTATGTCGTGATGCCGATGCGCATCTGACGCGCAGCGACTCCACCGACACACCAAGGGGCGACATGCCCCTTTGGCGTTTTTATGGAAATCAGGGCCCCCGATCGCGTGTTCCCCGGCCACCCCGCAAGGGGAGCCGAAACACCCCGGACGGCCCGGCGTTTTTCTTGAGAGAAGCACCGCGCCGCCGCTCGTGCGGCCCCGCAGAACCGGAAGAAACCCATGACTGAACAGCACAATCAACAGCCCGATACCAGCAGCTACGGCGCGTCGTCGATCCAGATCCTCGAGGGTCTGGAAGCGGTGCGCAAGCGCCCCGGGATGTATATCGGCGATACGTCGGACGGCACCGGTCTGCACCACCTCGTGTTCGAAGTGCTCGACAACTCGATCGACGAAGCGCTGGCCGGCCATTGCAACGACATCCACGTGACGATCCACGCGGACAATTCCATCTCCGTGACCGACAACGGCCGCGGCATTCCGACCGACGTGAAGCTCGACGACAAGCACGAACCGAAGCGCAGCGCCGCCGAGATCGTGATGACCGAGCTGCACGCGGGCGGCAAGTTCGACCAGAACAGCTACAAGGTGTCGGGCGGCCTGCACGGCGTGGGCGTGTCGTGCGTGAACGCGCTGTCGAGCTGGCTGCGCCTCGTCGTGCGCCGCGACGGCAAGAAGCACTTCATGGAATTCCATCGCGGCGTCGCGCAGAACCGGGCGATCGAGAAGGTCAACGGCGTCGACGTCTCGCCGATGCAGCTGATGGGCGATACCGAGAACCGCGGCACCGAAGTGCATTTCATGGCCGACGACACCATCTTCGGCAACGTCGAATACCACTACGACATCCTCGCCAAGCGGATCCGCGAACTGTCGTTCCTGAATAACGGCGTGCGCATCCGCCTGACCGATCAGCGTTCGGGCAAGGAAGACGATTTCGCGTTCGTCGGCGGGGTGAAGGGTTTCGTCGAGTACATCAACAAGACGAAGACCGTGCTGCACCCGACCATCTTTCATGTGAACGGCGAGAAGGACGGCGTCGGCGTCGAAGTCGCGATGCAGTGGAACGACAGCTACAACGAAAACGTGCTGTGCTTCACGAACAACATCCCGCAGCGCGACGGCGGCTCGCACCTGACCGGTTTGCGCGCGGCGATGACGCGGGTCATCAACAAGTACATCACCGACAACGAAGTCGCGAAGAAAGCGAAGGTGGAAACCTCCGGCGACGACATGCGCGAAGGCTTGTCGTGCGTGCTGTCGGTGAAGGTGCCGGAGCCGAAGTTCAGTTCGCAGACGAAGGACAAGCTGGTGTCGTCGGAAGTGCGCGCGCCGGTGGAAGAAGTGGTGGCGAAGGCGCTCGAGGAATTCCTGCTGGAAACGCCGAACGACGCGAAGATCATCTGCGGGAAGATCGTCGAAGCGGCGCGGGCGCGCGATGCGGCGCGCAAGGCGCGCGAGATGACGCGGCGCAAGGGCGTGCTCGACGGCGTCGGCCTGCCGGGCAAGCTCGCGGACTGCCAGGAGAAGGATCCGGCGAAGTCGGAGATCTACATCGTCGAGGGCGACTCGGCGGGCGGCTCGGCGAAGCAGGGCCGCGACCGCAAGTTCCAGGCGATCCTGCCGCTGCGCGGCAAGGTGCTGAACGTCGAGAAGGCGCGCTACGACAAGCTGCTGTCGTCGGAGCAGATCGTCACGCTCGTGACGGCGCTCGGCTGCGGGATCGGCAAGGACGATTACAACCTCGAGAAGCTGCGTTATCACCGCATCATCATCATGACCGACGCGGACGTCGACGGTGCGCACATCCGCACGCTGCTGCTCACGTTCTTCTATCGGCAGATGCCGGACATGATCGAGCGCGGCTATGTGTATATCGCGCAGCCGCCGCTCTACAAGGTGAAGGCGGGCAAGGACGAGCGCTATCTGAAGGACGAAAGCGAACTCAACGCGCATGTGCTGCGGCTGGCGCTGCAGGGCTCGGAGCTGGTGTCGAGCGAGAACGCGGCGCCGATTTCCGGCGACGCGCTGGGCGAGCTGGCCCGCTCGTATCTGCTGTCGCGCGCGGTGATCGACCGGCTGAGCCGCCTGTACGATCCGAATGCGCTCGAGGCGATCATGGACGGCGTGGCGATCGATCTGTCGAACGAGGCGTCGACCGAGGTATCGGCGAAGGCGCTGTTCGCGGCACTGGAAGACGAAGCGCTGAAGACGGAAGTACGGGTGGTACCGGCTTACGACGCGGTGCGCGAGCAGCGCTCGCTGCACGTCGAGCGGACCCATCACGGGAACGTGCGCGTATCGGTGATCGATGAGGAATTCCAGCACACGGCCGATTATCAGCAGCTCGTGAATACGGCCAATACGTTCAAGGGCTTGATCGGCGCAGGTGCGACGATCAAGCGCGGCGAGCGCAGCACGCCGGTGACCGACTTCAAGAGCGCGATGAAGTGGCTGCTGGCGGACGCCGAGCGGAATCTGTCGAAGCAGCGGTACAAGGGGCTGGGCGAGATGAACCCCGAGCAGCTGTGGGAAACCACGATGGATCCGGCGGTGCGGCGTTTGCTGCGCGTGCAGATCGAAGATGCGATCGCGGCGGATGGGATCTTTACCACGCTGATGGGGGATGAGGTCGAGCCGCGTCGCGCGTTTATCGAGAGTAATGCGTTGAGGGCGGGGAATATTGATGTTTGAGGGAGGCGGGGGTTTTGCGGTATCGGGCGGTCAGCGCGATTGCGATTGACCTTTACCGCCGAACAACCCGCCTCATCGTCGTGAGTAGCGAACGCTCGATCCCCGAGCCGGATATTCGAGCCCCTCGCCCCCCACCAAAGCGCCCCCCGAAATGCCCGGTTCTCCGGGCATTTCGCTTTTACCCAGCAAGCATCGCTCGACGCTCCGCCCCCTCAAAGCTTCCCATCCACCAAGATCCGCGGCGCATTCCACCCGCCCTGGAAAAAGTACTGCCATTTGCTGAAATTGCGCGTCTTGCCCATGTCGGGTTCGAAGCTCACTCCGGTCGCTTTTTTCATGTCGATGGAAGACGGATAGGGCTTGCCGTCGTAGTCGAGATAGGGTTGCGGGCCGTCGATATCGTTCAGCGTGCCGTGGCCGACGCTGTCTTTGCCGGAACTGAAGGTGACCGTGATTTTGCCGTGCATGGGGCGCGCTCCATTGGTAGCGACACGAGCGTGTCGATAGCTCTAGGAACGTCTTCGCGGGGCCGGCGTGAACATGCGCGGAGGGTGAAAAATCCCCCTCACCGCCGCGCCACCCCGCAAAACTGATAAGGCTCCTTCCCCGTCCCCACCCCCGCCGCATACACCGCACAGCTTTTCACATCGATCGACAACCCCCGATCCTGCAACTGCCGATCCGCCTGCGCAACGATTTCGCGATTCTCGGCCGCGATATCCCGGACATCGTCGGCGCGCAACCCGATCGCACATCGCGCGCCGCCATCCCCCGGCGCAACCGCCTCAACCGCCGCATGCAATCGAAGCCGCACGGTCACCGACTTCAACAACGCGCACCCCCGCTCGCTATGCGTCAACCCGACCGACCCGGCCGCCGCGTCCATCCTCGCGACCTGATCGGCACGCCAGTTGTACGCGCTGCCGAGCAACGCATACACCGGCCCGTTCCGCGTTTCGACCATCTCATGGATCCGCGACATATAGGCCGGCCCTTGAGGAAACCCGACGTCGATCCCCGCGAACGCGACCTCCACCGGAAAGAGCGTCGCCAGCCACGCGCGCGGCTGCTCGGCATTCACGAGCAGCACCGTCGTGCGCGACGGCTGCTCGAGCGCCGGCAGCTCGGCGTGATACAGCGGGTCGGCCCACCCGTCATGGCCCCAGGTAGACGCTCCGCCCGTCACCACGACCGCCGTCGCGATGCCGAGCAGCCACCCCGCCCAGCGCTTCGCGCGACGATACGGCATCAGCCGCGTCAGCAGGATGAACACGGCAAGCGGCGTCAACACCTCGACCGGCACGACATACCGATAGATGCTGAACAGCTTCATCCACACGACATAGCCGAGCGCGATATACGCGATCAGGAACACGGCGCGCGGATCCATCCGCTCCACGGCGCGCGCGGCAAACTTCATCCATACCGCACGCGCCGCCCAGATCAATCCAAGCGTATAGACGATCGGCCAGATCACCTGCCGGATCGCGACCTCACCGACCCGGTGCGAATCGATCGAGAAAATGAACGGCCACAGCGCGGTTTCAACCCCGCTTCGCGGCAGCCACCGGGTATCGCCGATCGAGATGGAGCGAACCAGCGGATTCGGAAAGAACGCGCTGAACTGAGGGAACAGCGGATTGCCGAACGTCTGCCACATCTGCAGCATCCAGTAGCCGCCCGTTACGGCAAAGCCGGCGAGCACGCCGACGCCGAACACGAAGCCCACCCGCAAACGCGTGACCAGTCCGCCCGGGACCGCCAGCACGAGCGCGCCGCAGCCCGCCACAGCAAACACCGCATTGGTGAGCTTGAACCCCGCCGCGAGGCCGATCAACATCCCGCCGCCCAGCAGCACCAGGATCCCCTTCGCCGTCACCCGCTCGAAGGCGTCCCAATGCGCGATCAGCAGGGAGACACCGGCGACGCACAGCACCGCCGTGGTGTCGTCGCCCATGCCGCTGCCGAGCCCGGACAGAAAATTGGCGGTCAGGCAACCGCCCAGCGCCAGCAGCAGCGGCACCCGTCGGCCATCCTCGCCGGGCAAGCCGGACAGCAAGCGCCGCGCGATGCCCAGCAACAGGACGAAGACCAGCCCGTGAAACGCGCCGAGCATGAATCCGACGACCCGGGAAGGCGCATGCGCATTCAGCCAATACACGATCGCGTCGAGCAGCGGATTGAAGTAGCCCTGAAAACTCGCGGCGGCGAAGTCGGTCGACAACTTCCCGTTGAGAAACGCGAATGCCGCGTACAGGTGATAGTTGTGGAGATCCCAGTTCGAATCGGCGCCGAGCCACAGCGAGTAGTACCCGAACAGCAGCGGCACGACGACCACCGCGAGCCGCGATACAAAAGGGGAAGTCAGGGAAAAGCCGCGCGGGCTGATTTCTCGAGAAACGGACATGCGGACTTCCTTGTATTACGAACGCGCGGGACGCTTGAACACCCACCACTTGGCGCTGACGAAATTCACCGCCATGCCGGCGATCGACCCGAGCGCCACCCCTTCGAAGGGCAGCCAGCGCGATGCGGGAAAACTCACGACGACGAGGCTGTACACGGCGTAGTTCACCGCGCCGCCAAGCGACATCGCCAGCAGGTACTGCCACCACTCCCGCCAGACCGACCCTTGCCGCGCGCCGTCCGCCTGGAAGGTGTAGCGCCGATTGATCCGCCAGGTCGTCCAGACGGCCGCGAAGAACGACAGTCCGCGGCCGACAAAGTACCCCTGGCCGGCGGCGAGACTCAGCCACAAGACCCCGGCATCGACGGCGAAACCTATCGCGCCCGCGATCAGAAAACGAAACAGCTGACGTGGCATCTCAGGGGTTCAGCTGCGCATGCAACGGCCCCGGCTCGGCCAGATAGGCGAACCGCTTCGCCTCCGACCGGCCGCGCGTGACCGTGTCGAGCACGATGCCGCAGGTGAGGAAGATCGCACCGGCCAGCATGATCGACGCCGACAGCAGCGCGGTCGGGAATCTGGGCACGAGCCCGGTCGTCATGTACGTCTCGACGACGGGCGCCGCCAGCAGGAGGGAAACGATCACGCACAGCGCCGCACCGGCGGAAAAGAACGGGAGCGGCTTCTCGGCCTTGAGCAGGCGCAGGATCGTCAGCAGGATGCGGAATCCGTCACGGTAGGTATTCAGCTTGCTCTCGGAGCCCTCCGGCCGCGATCGGTACGCGGTATCGATTTCCGCCACCGGCATGCGCAATTCGAGCGTATGCACGGTCAGCTCGGTTTCGATTTCGAAACCGCTGGCGTGAGCGGGAAACGACTTGACGAAGCGGCGCGAGAACGCCCGGTAGCCCGACAGCATGTCCGTGAAGGTCCGTCCGAACAGCCAGGCGGCGCACGACGTCAGCATCCAGTTCCCGAACCGGTGGCCGAGCCGGTAAGCCGCCTGCTCGTCGGTCCGGCGCGTCGCGACCACCATGTCCAGCCCTCTCGCGACGATCCCGTCGACGAGGGCGCCCGCGGCCGACGCATCGTAGGTATCATCGCCGTCGACCAGCAGATACACATCCGCCTCGACGTCCGCGAACATGCGCCGGATGACGTTGCCCTTGCCCTGGTCGCGTACGCCGCAGACGATCGCACCGGCCTTCCGCGCGATCTCCGTGGTGCCGTCCGACGAATTGTTGTCGAACACATAGATGGCCGCGGCGGGCAGCGCACGTTTGAAATCGGCGATCACCGTGCCGATCGTCAATGCTTCGTTGTAGCAAGGAACCAGAACCGCGATCCGCAGCCCGGAAAAATCCGGCACGCCGCCAACCTGCAGCGCGCCGCGATCCGCATCAAGCACAGGCCGATCAGTGATCTCCCGCCCCGTTGTGTCGATTTTATTCATCATTCTTCATTGATTGGCATCATGCCGATTCGATACTGCCCAACTCGATGGCGAACCCCGTCGTCCGGATTCGAACATTCCGGAACCGCGCGGCTTTCGTGTCTCGCCACTCGGAATTCCCTTTCTCGACATGGACAAAAGCACTCATGCTGCGACTCGCTCTTTCAACGCGCCATCCATCCGACCCAGCAGGACTTTCACATCGAACGCCATGCACAAGCACGGGCGGCATTCGCACGAACCTGACCGCAGGCCACGCCTGCCTTGAGCAAGGATTTGCTCCGAATGATGGTGATGCCGTCAAAAGCCGCTGGTGGGCTTGAAGCGATTGATCCGCCGGGCTTGTCGCCTGTGGAAGCCATTTGTTTTGGCCCGAAATTTTACCGGAAACCGACTCGGGATCGCTCCTTCCGCCCGGTTTGCCGCGGCCGATCATACACGCTCCGGACAACATATCCCGGAGCGCGCGGCTCAAATGTAGAAATATGTGAATAAATGGAGAAGCGCGAGAAATGGCGTTCCGGCGACACGATCTGAAGCCGAAAACGCCGCAGCGCTCAAAGATACGCATCCCGCACTCGCCGACGATACCGTCAGCGAACCGGAGATGTCGCTCGAATCGGCCCGCGTCGCCCGTCAGGCCTCCGCGCGACGCCCGTCAAAACCGCGAAGGCACACGGCTCGGCAAGCACGCCCAAGCCGGATCACGCGCGCAGCCGTCCTCCGCTCCAATCGCGCCGCACTGCCCAATACCCGAGCGCGCGCCGGACGGCCCGCCGCGCGACGCCCGTCACCGCGCGCCCCGTCCCGCCAGCGCCACCCCCACCGCCGCGAGCGCGACAACCGGCGTCAGCAGGCCGAGCGCCCCATATGCCGCATACCCCGCCGCGATCACCGGCGGCCCGAGCGTCGCGCCCAGATTGCCGAGCTGCGCGATCGCCCCATGCGAATAGGCCTGATCACGCGGATCGTGCGCAAGATACGGGACCATCGTAAACACCGCCCCCTGCACCAGCCCCGACATGCACAGCAGGCCGAGCGCGGCCGCCCGCTCGCCCGAACTGCCCGCCACCCAGTACGCGCCGCCCGCCGCCGCCGCGACGCTGGCGAAACACAACGCGGTCAGGCGCACCGGCCGGATCGCATACTGGGCGAGCACGCCCGCCGCGAGCGTCCCGATCACGCCGAACAGCGGCATCACGAACGACAGCGGGTCGTGCGCGCCGCCCGTCATCCTCGGCACGAACGTCAGCAGCGCGATGAACATGCACGTGTGAAAGAAGAACAGGATCCCGGGCAACGCGGTCGCCCGGCGCGCATACATATCCACATGCTGCGCGGCGAACCCCCTGAGCGAGAACCGCTCCGGATGCGCGACGGCCTCCCCGCGCGCCGTATCGGGGGGGATCATCAGCAACACGGCCGCCGCGAAAACCAGCAGCAACGCGCCATGCGCGGCCAGCACGCCCTGCACGCCGTCACGCGCCATGATCGGCGCGGCGAGACACTCGGCGAGCGCATACGCGACCCCGAAGAACGTTCCCCACAGCCCCATCGCGATCGCCCGATGCCTCGGCGCACTGAACACATGCATCAGGATCGGCGCGACGATGACGATGATCAGCTGCGACACGCCCTCGAGCAGCCGGCTCAGAAAAAACACCGGCAGCGGCGGCAACTCCGCCTGCACCAGCGAAATCACGCCGCCCATCGTCAGCGCGACCTGTAAGCTCCGCCGATAATCCCAGCGCCTGACCAGCACCCCCGCCGTCGCGCCGAGCGCCGCGCCCACCGTCCCGATGATCGACAGCAGCAGGCTCGTCGCCGCCAGCGAAATCCCGTAATGCGCGCCGAGCGGATCCAGGCTGACCGAGATCTTCGCGAACTGCATCGCGGCGCCGATCCCGCATCCCCACAACAGCAGCACGACGGGCCAGTCGGTCGCGGCACGCGCGTCGCCGTGCTGCGTCATCGCTGCGAGGCCCGATTCGCGGTCAGCGCCAGCGTGTCGAGCATGAGCTGCACGAAGCGCGCCCGATCCGCATGCAGCGCAACCTTGCAGTTGGCGCGCCGATCGCCGCGCCGATGCAGATCGATCACGCTGCGCCCGACCGTCAGCGGCCCCGCCGTCTCGACATCGACATGGGCGCTCACGCAATCGATCAACGAATCGTCGATCAGCGCCCCGACGCACAGCGCGTCGTGCACCGGCGCGGACCCGGCCACCGGCATCTTCTCGGTTTCCTCGTGCACGTCGATGCGCTGGCGGATGAAGCGCTCGGCCGCGAGCGCCGCAGGCGTGCCCGACGCGCGCAGCCGCTCGCAGTCCTCATAGGTGACGAGCGCTTCGTGCGTCGCATCGAGCGTCACCAGCACGATCTCGCGGAAGCCCGCGCCCAGCACCGTGGCCGCGGCTTCCGGATCCGCCCAGAAATTGAATTCGGCGGACGGCGTGGTGTTCGCGACCGCATGCCCGCCGCCCATCACGATCAGGCGCCGCACCCGGGTGGGAAACGCGGGATCGCGGCTCACCGCGAGCGCGAGGTTGGTCAGCGGCCCCACCGCGACGAGCGTGGTGTCGTCGCCGCGCGAAGCAAAGTAATCGACCAGGAACTCCGCCGCCGGCGTGCTGACCACCCCGCGCTTGGACGGCGGCAGCGGCAGCGTCAAGCCGTGCAGCGCCTTCGGCTTCGACGGATCGCGCGGCTTCGGAAAATCCGGCCGCGCAAGCGGCTTGTGCGCGCCGCGGTACACCGGCACGTCGGTCCGGCCGATGTTGTCGAGCACGCGCAGCGTATTGTCCGTGCAGCACTCCACCGGCGCATTGCCGTTCACCACCGTGCAGGCCACCAGTTCGAGATCCGGATGCAGTGCCGCCAGCATGATGGCGACGGCGTCGTCCGTGCCGGTGTCGACGTCGAGGACGAGTTTGGAGCGGGTCATCAGAGGTTCCTTGTTGCGGATTCGCTCGATGCGAAGCCGATTGAAAAACAGGCGATCCGGCCGCCCGCGCCGCGTCGCGCGGCCGGATCGCGGCGGCGGCATCGCGCTGCGCGCCGCCGTTCAATGCTCGCCCAGCGGATCGCCGTAGAGCTTCGAGTAATCGTAGGTATCGTCGCGATGAAAGCGCGCGTCGTAGCAGACCAGCTCGACGGTATTGCCTTCCGGGTCGTGCAGGAAAATCGAGCGCCAGCCGATCCACGTGTGCACGGCGAGGTTGTGCGCAATCCCGTTCTGCTCGACGAACACGCGCATCGCTTCGTAGTCGTCGACCGTGACCGTCAGCGCGACGTGATGCAGCGTCGAGCTTCCCGGCGCCCAGCCCGCCCACGGACGCTCGTCGAAATTCGAGTGCTTGCGGCGATTGAACAGCGTCAGCGTCTGCACCTGGCCGGCGACGCCCTGCGCCACCTTCATGAACGCGACCTCGTCCTCGAAGCGCCGCAGCAGCGGCAAGCCCAGCACGCCGGTATAGAACGCGAGCATCGCCGCCATGTCGTCGACGCGCAGCACGATCTCCCCGATCCCGAGCACCTTGAACGGCCGATTCGCGTCCGTGCGCCCATCCCACTCGCCGCGGCTCATGCGAGGCTCTCCGCTAGCCGGAACCCGATCGCGTAGAGACTGCTCGGATAGGCGCCGTGCCGCCGCTGGCAGCGCGCCAGATCCGCGAAGCGATTGAACGCGCCGCCGCGTGCGACCCGGTATTCGCCGAGCTTCCTGTAGAGATCGTCCGCGATCAGCTCGCCGCCCGGATAGGGGTGATAGACATCGCTCACGTACTCCTCGACGTTGCCCGCGAGATCCGCCACGCCTTCCGGCGTGTTGCCCGCCGGAAACGCGCCTACCGGCGACACGCCCAGCAGGCCCGCCTCCATCGTGTTCGCGCAACCGGCGGAAAACTCGTCGCCCCACGGAAACGCACGGCCCGCCGCGCCGGCCGCCGCGTGCTCCCATTCGTATTCGGTCGGCAGCCGGAAACGCCGTCCGGTCCTGTCGCCAAGCCACGCGGCATACGCTTGAGCGGCGTCGGCGGAGACCGTGTAGACCGGCGCATTGAGCGCGAACGCCGACGGCTTGCCGTACGCCCAGCTGCTCGGCAGCGCCGGATATTCGGTGTCTTCGAGAAACACGGCGAATTCGCCGTTGGTCACCGGGTATTTGCCCAGCGCGAAATCCTCGATCTCCGTCGAGAAGCGCGGCGACTCCTTCTCGATCCATGAGCGCTTCACGCCGAACCGCGCATAGCGCTCGACCACCTGGTCGATCCGCGCGCGCTCGGTGCCGATCCGCGCCTGACCACCCGCGATCGCGATCATCTCGGGACGCAGCGGATCGAGCCGCGGATCGCCGATCGCGCTCAACATCCATCCCGCGGCGATCCGTCGCGCCGCGCCGACGTCGCGGTCCTCGACGAGCGCAACCAGCGTCGCCGCGTCCAGCGACCGCACGTGCTCCAGCACGTCCGCCTCGACCGCCAGCAACGGTGCGACGTAGTGATCCGGCAGGCCCATCGCCGCCCGGTCGGATATCTGGTTGATCTCGCCGATCACACGGTCCGGCCAGTTCGATGCCTTCATCTGAAGTTGCCCTCCTCGGTTCGGGATACATCTCGAAAACCCGCCGTGCCCTCCGTCGACGCCCGGAAGCCGCGGCGTCGCTCAGGCAAGCTCGACCTTCCCCGCGATCATGTCGCCGAGATCGCCGACGATCACCGCGGAAGCCGGACCGCCCGGCTGCACCGCATAGAACAGGTCGTTCAGTTCGCCGCTGACGTCGCCGGCGTGGATCGTCACGCGGCGCTTCAGGGTCGCGGCCGTCCGCCGGATGGCGTTGATCGATGCGCCGGTCGCATGCACCGCGAGCACCACGAACTCGTCGACCTTCGGCGCCAGCTCGACCATCATCGCCATCAGCGACACGCCGCTCGCGAGCGCGCCGTCGACCAGCACGCCGATGCGATACCGGCTCGGCGGCGCCGTGAGATCGTGGCCGACCGCCAGCCCGCCCTCGTGCTTGACGCGCTTCACGTGCGGCGCGACATGCCGGCCGGCCGGCAGCCAGCCGAGGCTGTCCGCGAGCAGATAGCCTTCGCGGCGCGGCGCGACGACGAACACGTCGTCGCTCGCAAGCAGACGCTCGACGTCGATGGGCAGCGCGCGATACACGTCGAGCAGCACCGCCTTGTATGCTTCGCGCGTCTGTGCCGTCTGCTCGGGCACGCGTGAAAGATCGCCGAGGCGCCGGATCTCCGTCGCGATGCGCCGATCGCCGAACGACGCGACCTCCACGCGGCTCTCGTCGTGGGTCGGATGGAAAGGCCGGTTGTGCAGCGCATCCAGTTGCGCGCCCGAGAAGGTGACGAGCGTCGGCAGCACGATGCCGTAGCGCCTCTCCATGGTCTGCAGCGTCGCGCGCAGTCCGGGTTCGGCATCGTGCGCCGCCTGGCGCGCGAAGCTCGGCGATACCGCCGGACGCTCCCCGCCGCTGCCCGCGTCGGTACGCAGCAAACCGGTATCGACGGCCTGCCTCAGCAATCGCTTCCCGTGCGTCCAGAGCGACTCCGCGCCGTCGCCGATCACCGACTTCTTCGCCAGCACGCGTTCGTAGTTCACGCCCGGCTGCTTCCATGTCCCGCCGCCGCTGTAGAAATTGATCAGCAGCGGCTGGAACCGGTCGAGCGCGCGGGCAAAGCGCGCCTCCGCGCTGTCGCCGTCCTCGAATTCGAGCCACCCCGCCTTCAGCTGGTCGCCCAGCGGCGCCGGCAGCAGACCGAACAGGCGGTCCGCCGCGCGCTGCTCGTTGGCCGCCTTGTGCTCCGCGCCCTGGTCGTCATAGAGAAACACGTCGCCCGCATCGATCTCGACGAGATCGTGCAGCAACAGCAGTTCCACCACCCTGGCCACATTCACCGGGCGGTTCGCGTGTTTCGACAGCACCAGCGCCATCAGCGCCATGTGCCACGAATGTTCGGCGGAATTCTCGCGGCGGCTGCCGTCGAGCAGCGGCGACTGTCGATAGACGGACTTGAGCCGGTCCACCTCGAGAATGAAATCGATCGTCTTCGCAAGATCCTGATCAGCTGTCGGCTGGGTCATCGCGGCGCTCCGGGTGAGACGAGTAAATCCCGCGCATCGTCCGGCAACGAAAATCTCGCGAGCGGCGAAGCGCATGCCGCGGCGACGCAAGGCCATCGCGCGGAGGGGACGGTTGTTCTGATTCGCATTCCTGATTGGCCAATGCCGGATCGACGCCGATCGGATCAACAATGAAATGCACCGGACAAGAAATTTATCTATCGAGATCGTCCGGGGACGCGGGATGAAAATCTCAAGTCCACGCCATCCTACTGAAAATTCCACAACCCGGAGATTCGTTCTGCGCATCGCGCATATTCCCGACCTGAATACGCGCGATGCACAGCCGGCGGGCCCGCGGCGGCGTTGCGCCATCGGCATTTGCGCCACCGCGAATACCGGCTACGACGAAGTTATCCACATCGCCCTCTGGATAACCCCTGAATAACTCGTCTGACTCTCTGTGCGACAAATGGGGATAAACCGCGACGCACAGTGAAACGGCGAAAAGTTGTTCTGTGTTGCCCGACACAGCGCACGTTGAGTCCGCAGGGTTACGAATTCTCCACAGCGTTGACGCGCCAATGTATTTCCGACTTATCCACAGATCGATGCCTGTGTTGTTAACTATTACCTATGTATACATATACAAATATAAGAAACCTGAAAGACGACGCGCTCCGCGCCCGACCCCACTCGCTTCGGCGCGGCTTTTCGATCGACCGATCCGGTACGCCGCACAGTAAAACAGCCCGATCGACGCTAGCCGATCGGGCTGTTTCGTTCCCGCTTCCTCTCTCATCCCGCCAGAGTCTGCCGCCCCCTTGCGGGATGCGGCACCTTTCACCGTCCGCCGAAGATGTCCCGGTATGCGCCGTACATCGACAGCAGCGGCACGGCGATCAGCAGCGGCGTCAGCATCAGCGCCTTCGCGGGCAGTTCGGCCAGCGACACCAGATAGGCGCCGCCCGTCATCGCCAGCAGATAGATCGCGGTCACTCGCCAGTTGCGCAGCACGGCCTTGATGCTCGCCACCATCGCGGCGACCGGCGACACGTCGTGCAGCATCACCAGCGCCGGTGCGAACCAGGCCGCGGCAATCGCTACCGCGAACACCGGCATCTCGAGCACCGGATCCAATCCGCCCTGCGCGGCGAAGCCGCTGCCGCTCATCCCGACGATGCCCCGCGCGATCTCCGGCGCCATCTGCAGGACGTCGCGCAGCCCGAAAGTGAATACGTAGCCCACCAACACCATCGCCGCGCCATACAGTCCGATCGCGATCAACGCATTCCGGCGCGCGTTCACCGCTTCGATCACCTCGCGCAATCCCGCCGGTTTGCCGTTGCGGGCGCGCTCCATGACGAACATCAGCGCGGCCGCGAGGCCCGGCGCGAAAAACATCGCCAACGGCCGCAGCACCGGCGCCAATTCCAGCAGCGTCGCGAAATCCGCGCACGCGAGGATCGCGCCGAGCCACAGCAGCGGCCGCTCCCGCGCGGCATCCCAGCCGCTCGCCAGCCACTGCGCACAGCGTGCCGCCCCGACCTCGCGGCCTTCGGGAAGCGACGGGCTCGACTTCCGGTTGCGACGGGCTGCTTCCTGGGTACCGCTCAGATAATCGATGTTCATGACCATTTCCTTTCTCGTAGCGAAAAGAGGACGTACTTGAAATGAGGTTCCGGTAACAACGGGTTCAAAACGAATTCACATGCGTCATGCGGACGGCTCGCGATCGAGGCTCGCCGAGACGGCGTCGATCTGCCGCTTCACGTAGCGCGCCAGCGCCCGCCAGGTGACGCGGGTCAGCCACACGCACAGCAGCAGGCCGAGCAGCCCGGCGGGCAGCATGGCGAGGCTGTAGGACGGCGCCATGCTGATCAGCTTCAGCCCCATCGGCGCCATCACCTGCACATGCTGGCTGCCGCTGTCGACGGAGAGCTGGTTGTTGTGGATCGAGACGGAACTGTCGCCGCTCTTCACGGACATGTGGTTGTTGCCCTGGGGGTCGCCGGCCAGTTCCACGCGGTCGCCGTCTTCGTCCTTGATGTCCCATACCACCGACGTCGCGCCCTTGCCGGTACGGGCGAACGACACGCTTGCGCCATCCTCGGTCTTGAGGTCGAGCGCGATCACGTCGTCGCGAGGAATGCTGTACGTGTTGTCCTTGGCGGTCGCCAGCATCTGGTCCGCACCCGCACCCAGCGCATCGACGGAAACCTTGCCGTCCCGGTTGTGCATGTCGATTGCGCCGTTGCGCAGCACGATCGATGCCTTGCTGCCGCGCTTCAACGCCAGCACGAAGCGATCGCCGTCGATCCGCAGATCGCCGATGTCCTTCAGCGCATTGGTGACCGTCTGGCTGTCGCCCTTGGTATCGACCACGTCGGTACTGGAGCCGTGGCTGTCGATGTCCACGATGAGCGGCAGCGATTTGAGCGACGGCGTGCCGAACAGCTGGTGGCCGCCGAACACGACCAGCGCGACGAGTCCCGCCACGGTCAGCGCGACGGACACCACGTAGCCGAGCGTGAGCACCAGCAGGTACAGCATGAACGGCACGAGCAGCAGCATGTGCAGCAACCCGAGCCCGGCGATCGACGCGACTACCCGCATCAGGTTCGCGAACGAACGGCGGTTCTGCCACTGCCGGTAGTTCGCCTGCGCCTTCAGCTCGCGAGCCAGCTTCAGCGGATCGCCGAGCGCGGCGACCACGTCCTCCTCGTTGCGGCCGGCGGCCAATGCATCGCTGATGTACTCGTGGTAGTCGGCGACGATCTCGTCGACCGCCTGCTTCGGCATGCTGCCGAGTTCGTACCGCAACTTCTGGATGAATTCTTCCTGCTTCATTATTGTTCCCCTCTGTCCGCTGGCAGGCTGGGCAGCCCCAGCACGCCGTTGACTTCATCGACGAAACTTCGCCATTCGCCTTCCATCTCCTGCAGGCTGCGCCGGCCTGCGGCGGTGATCGAGTAGTACTTGCGCGGCGGCCCCGAGCTCGATTCGACCAGGTAGGTCGACACCCATGCTTCGGCCTGCAGACGCCGCATCAGCGGGTAGATCGTGCCTTCGCTGATTTCCATCGTCTCGGAAAGTGTCGATACGAGTTCGTAGGCATAGCTGTCCCCACGCGCCAGTACCGCCAGCACGCACATATCGAGCGTTCCCTTCTTCAACTGAGTTTTCATGCCATTCCACTGCCATAGTGTGTGTTGCAAGGTACCGTGCTATGCACTGCCGCTGGTTGCATGATGGGCGCCTTGAGACATGGACGGAATATAGCAGCCGGTATTATTTTATGCAAGGTACTGTTTTATGCACGGCAATCGCGGGCCGATCCGGCCGAGCGAAGCGTTGTTCGTCTGGTTTTTGAAAGAAAAGGATGGTGCCGGGCACGGCTGCCCGCGGTCCGTCCTGCCTCGCTCCCGCGCGTCCGCCCAGAACGCAGTTTGAATTGATCCAGAGTGCACACCCCTGCACCCTCCGGCCAAAGCGCCGCATAGTGGCAACCAGTCCATTCAGCGAGATCCGGCATGTCAGTGCAAAAAGGCGGCGGCCAGACATTCGATTACATCGTGATCGGCGGCGGCTCGGCCGGCTGCGTCGTGACGCACAGGCTCGTCGCGGCGGGCCACCGCGTGCTGCTGCTCGAGGCCGGCCCGCCCGACAACTCGATCTTCGTCCATACGCCCGCGACCTTCGTGCGGGTGATCGGCACCGAGCGCACCTGGATCTACGAGACCGAACCGCAGGCGCACGCCGCGGGCCGCCGCATGTCCGTGCCGCAGGGCCGCACGCTCGGCGGCGGCAGTTCGGTCAATGCGATGGTCTACATCCGCGGCACCCCCGCCGACTACGATGCCTGGCGCGACGACGCCGGCTGCCACGGCTGGGGCTGGCACGACGTCCTGCCGTTCTTCCGGCGCGCCGAGCGCAACCAGCGCCTTGCCGGGCCGCTGCACGGCGTCGACGGGCCGCTCGCGGTCAGCGACACGCCGTATCGCCACCCGCTCAGCCAGGCGTTCGTGCGCGGCGCGCAGGAGCTCGGCTTCGCGTACAACGACGATTTCAACGGCGCCTCGCAAGCCGGCGTCGGCTTCTACCAGACCACCACCTTCGACGGCCGGCGCGGCAGCACCGCCGCCACCTACCTGGCCGCCGTCAGGCGCGATCCGCTGCTCACGGTCGAGACCGGCGCGTTCGTCACGCGGATCGTGTTCGAGCACGGCGCGGCGGTCGGCGTCCGCTACCGCGCGCACGGCGGCGACGAGCGTACCGCCCGCGCGCAGCGCGAAATCGTGCTGTCCGCCGGCGCGCTCGCCAGCCCGAAGCTGCTGATGCTGTCGGGCATCGGCCCCGCCGCCGAGCTGCTGCAGCACGGCATCCCGGTCGTGCACGACGCGCCCGACGTGGGCGAGAACTTCCAGGACCATCTCGAGGTGTCGCTGTACGGCCGCGCGCGCAAACCCATCAGCCTGCTGGGCCAGGATCGCGGCCTCAACGCGCTGCGCCACGGCCTCCAGTACGGTCTGTTCCACACCGGGTTGCTGACGTCGAACGTCGTCGAAAGCGGCGGCTTCTTCGACACGGCGGGCAGCGGCCGTCCCGATGTGCAATTCCACGTGCTGCCCGTGCTGGTCGGCGATGTCGGGCGCGATCCGCTCGCCGGGCACGGCATGTCGCTGAATCCGTGTTTCCTGCGGCCGAAGTCGCGCGGCACGGTGCGGCTGCGCAACGCCGACCCGCAAGCCCCGATCCATTTCGACGGCAATTTCCTGAGCCACCCGGACGATCTCGCCACCCTGCTGCGCGGCCTCGATCTCGCGCGCTCGATCCTGCGCACGCCATCGATGGCGAAGCAGATTTCGGGCGAGCTGCTGCCGCAGCCGCCAACGGGAGCTAGCCGACCCGATCTCGAAGCCTACGTGCGGACGCACGCGAAAACGGTCTATCACCCGGCCGGCACCTGCCGGATGGGCGGCGATCCGCAATCGGTCGTCGATCCGCAACTGCGCGTGCGCGGCGTGAACGGCTTGCGGATCTGCGACGCATCGGTGATGCCGTCGCTGATCTCGGGCAACACCAATGCGCCGACGATCATGATCGCCGAGCGCTGCGCCGATTTCCTGCTCGCACGCGACGGCGAGCCCGCCGCGCCCATCCGATACGAAGAAACCGACCCTTCCCGCTGAACGCCAAGGAGACCTGACGATGCAAATCTTCCAAGACAAAGTTGCGCTGATCACCGGCGGCGGCACCGGCATCGGCGCGGCCGTCGCCCGCAAATTCACCGAGGCGGGCGGCAAGGTCGTGCTGCTCGGCCGCCGCCGCGAGCCGCTCGAAGCGGTCGCGCAGCCGCTCGGCGGCATCGCCGTGGCGGGCGACGCCGCCGACCAGGACGACGTGCGCCGCGCGCTCGCCGACGCGCTCGACGCGTTCGGCCGGGTCGACGTGCTGATCGCGAATGCGGGCGGCCACGGCGTCGGCAGCGCGCTCGACACCGACGACGCGTCGTGGGCGCTCTCGACCCGGCTCAATCTCGACACCGCGTTCGTCTGTGCGCGCGAGCTGCTGCCGGAGCTGATCGAGCGGCGCGGCAACATCGTGATCCTGTCGTCGCTCGCCGGACACTTCGCCGGGCCGGACGTGGTCGGCTACGTGACGATGAAGCACGCGCTGCTCGGCCTCACGCGCTCGCTCGCGCGCGACTACGGGCGACGCGGCGTGCGCGTCAACGCGGTGTGTCCCGGCTGGGTCCGCACCGCGATGGCCGACGAGCAGATGGACGCGCTGCGCGCGAGCCGCAAACTCGCGACGCTCGACGACGCATACCGGCTCGTGACCCGCGACGTCCCGCTCGGCCGTCCCGCCGAACCCGACGAAGTGGCCGACGCAACGCTGTTCCTCGCGTCCGCGCAGGCGTCGATGATCACCGGCACGTCGCTGATGGTCGACGGCGGCGCTTCCGCCGTCGATCTGCCGACCGTCGAATTCGCCCGCTGAGCGCCGCGCGCGATCGCCCCTATTTCTCCGAGGATCGATTTCATGGACAACACACCGCAGGACTGGAAGAACTACGAGGATTTCGCCGCAGGCATCGACACGAACCGGCTGCCCGCGACCCAGGCGCTGGCGGGCCGGACGCTCGTGTTCGAGTTGCCCGACGGCGCGCTGCACGCCACCTTCGACGACGGCCATACGCTGACCTGGCGCCGGGGCGACGCGGGCGACGCCGACTGGTACGAGGCGATCGAAGTGGCCGAGTCGACCTATTTCGTCGACGTCACGTTCCGCAGCCGTCCGCTCGAAGCGCTGACGCTCGTGTTCAACCTCGCGACGCGACGCGTGCTCGGCATCCTGTCGCGCATCCGCAGCCGCGAGGAAGCGGGCGCCGCGCCGCGCGTCGCGCAGGATTTCCTGGTCGGCACGCTGGCGGGCGGCGCCGCATCGGGCTTCGTCCCGGCCGAAACGCGCGACCTGATCGGCGTACGCACGCTCAACGTCTACAGCCCGAACCATACCTACGAACACACGTATCTGAGCAGCACACGCTACTGCTGGCAATGCCTGGTCGGCGAGCAGCGCGGCCACGGCGACGTCGATCTCGCGACCACCTACCGGTTCGCCGACGATCTGTATCTGTTCACGTTCCGGGAGTTCCTGATCCCGGTCGCGTCGGTGTTCCTCTTCAACTTCAATGCCGGCCGCTCGACGGGCAAGTTCCTCGGCGAAACGGGCGCGGGCGCGATCGCCAACAACCCGGCCGGCTCGTTCATCCACAAACTGTCGCACACCGTGTATCCGCACGATGCGCAACCCGTCTGAGAACCACGACATGCGTACTCCTTATCAGATCGTCGCCGACCACTACGCGGCGTCCGACCGCCGCGACCCCGCCGCGATGATGGCCGATATCGCCCCCACGATCGAATGGACCGAGATGGCCGGCTTCCCGTGCGCGGGCACCTACCGCAGCGCGGACGAGGTCGTCCGGAACGTGTTCGTGCGTCTCGGTACGGAATGGGACGGCTATACGTTCACCCTCGAAGCGCTGCACGACGCGGGCGACACGGTGCTCGGCACCGGCTGGTACGCCGGCACCCACAAGCTCACCGGCAAATCGTTCCGCTGCCGCGTCGCGCATGTGTGGCGGGTCGAGGCCGGGCGCATCGTGCGTTTCGAGCAGTTCACCGACACGCTGCTGGTCGCGCGGGCCATGCAGCCGTAAGCACGGCGCCCCCGTCCGTCTTCCTTTCACCCGCACGCAAGAGACTCTTCATGCAACTGGCCGAACTCTCGACACAGCATCAGCGCCAATCCGGCTTCCTCGCGCGACGCACCTTCGGCAACTGGATCGACGGGCGCGAATCCGAACCGCATTCGGGCCGCCATCTGCCGGTCGTCGATCCCGCCACCGAAATGACGATCGCCGATGTGGCGGACAGCGACGCGCACGACGTCGACGCGGCGGTGGCCGCCGCGCGGCGCGCGTTCGAGGCCGACAGCTGGGCGAAGCTGCGCCCGGCCGACCGCGAACGGATGCTGCACGCGCTCGCCGAACAGATCGAACGCCACGCGGACGAGCTGGCCGCGCTCGAAACGCTCGAAACCGGCAAGCTGCTCGGCGTCGCGCGCGCGGTCGACGTGCTGGGCGGTGCCGAATACGTGCGCTACATGGCGGGCTGGGCCACCAAGATCGAGGGCGCGACGCTCGACACGTCGATCGCGGTGCCGCCCGGCACCGAGTATTTCGCGTACACGAAACGCGAGGCGGCCGGCGTGGTCGGCGCGATCGTGCCGTGGAATTTTCCGCTGGCGATCGCGCTGTGGAAGATTGCGTCCGCGCTCGCGTGCGGCTGCACCGTGGTGCTCAAGCCGTCGGAGGAAACGCCGCTGACCGCGCTGCGGCTCGGCCAGCTCGCGCAGCAAGCCGGGCTGCCGCCCGGGGTGCTCAACATCGTCACCGGCACCGGCGCGCAGGCGGGCGCGGCACTCGTCGCGCATCCCGGCGTCGACAAGATCACCTTCACGGGTTCGGTCGAGGTCGGCAAGCGCATCGGTCATGTCGCCGTCGACCGCATGGCGCGCTTCACGCTCGAACTCGGCGGCAAGTCGCCGCTCATCATCTTCGACGACGCCGATCCCGATCTGGCCGCGCAAGGCGCGGCGCAAGGCATCTTCTTCAACCAGGGGCAGGTCTGCACGGCGGGCTCGCGCGTATACGTGCAGAAGCGCAGCTTCGAGCGGGTCGTCGCGGGCATCGCCGCGGCCGCCGAACAGCTCCGGATCGGCTCGGGCTTCGATCCGCTCACGCAACTCGGTCCGCTCGTGTCGAAGCGCCATTTCGAGCGCGTGCTCGGACACATCGGCACGGCAAGGGAGGAGGGCGCGACGCTCGTCACGGGCGGCGAACGCGCGCTGGCGGGCGGCTATTTCGTGAAGCCGACGGTGTTCGTCGACACCGACGCATCGATGCGGATCGTTCGCGAGGAAGTGTTCGGGCCGGTCGTCACCGTGATGCCGTTCGACGACGCGGACGATGCGGTGCGGCTCGCGAACGGCTCGGATTTCGGGCTTGCCGCGAGCGTCTGGTCGCAGAGCCTGTCGCGCGTGCACCGGATCGTGCCGCGCCTGAAGGCGGGCATCGTCTGGGTCAACACCCACAACATGCTCGACAACAATCTGCCGTTCGGCGGCTACAAGCAATCCGGCTACGGCCGCGAGCTGGGCCGCGCGGCACTCGACCAATTCACCGAACTCAAGTCGGTCTGTATCGCGCATTGACGCGCCGGGCGGGACGGCATTCCGCCCGGCGACCAGGCAGCACCATAAGACAGCCATCCCAGGAGACACCATGAAGCCGCTTTCCCCCGTCACGAAGCGTGCGCTCGCGTTCGCGTTCGCGGGCCTCGCCGGCCTGTTCGCGCACTCCGCCGCGTTCGCGCAAAGCTGCGGCCTGTCGAACGGCAAGCCCGCCACCGGCGCGCCGATCCCGATCGGCGCCATCGTCGGCAAGACCGGTCCGGACGATTTCAGCTCGTCCGCGCAGGCCGCCGCCGCCTACTTCAAATGCGTGAACGCGAACGGCGGGATCAACGGCCGGCCGGTCCAGTATCTGGTCGAGGACGATCAGTGGAACCCCGAAACCGCGTCGCAAGTGGCGTCGAAGCTGGTGCGCGACCGCAAGGTGCTGGCGCTCGCGGGCAACGCGAGCTTCGTCGAGTGCGGCGCGAACGCGAAGTTCTACGAACAGGAAAACGTGATCGCGATCGCGGGCGTCGGCGTGCCGCGCGAATGCTATTTCGCGCGCAACTACGCGCCGCTCAACATGGGGCCGCGGCTGTCGATGACGCAAGCCGCGCTGTACGCGAAGCAGCAGTACCACGCGACGCGGATGGTGTGCATCGCGCCGAACATCCCGAGCCTCGGGCGCTGGTCGTGCGAGGGCCCGGCGCTGTGGGGCAAGCAGAACGGCGTGACGGTCGACACGATCGTGATGGATCCGGACTCCGCCGATCCGACCTCGGTCGTGCTGCAGGCCGCGTCGAAGAATCCGCAGGCGATCCTGCTCGGTCTGCCGAAGGGGCTGATGGTGCCCATCCTGTCCGCCGCCGAGCAGCAGAACCTCGGCAAGCGGATTCATTTCGTGTCCGCCGCGTCGGGCTACGACCTGGGCGTACCGAAGGCGATCGGGCCTTACTGGAAAGGCAATTTCGACGTGAACCTCGAATTCCAGCCGCTCGACGCGTCGACGCCGGACAACCAGAACTGGCTCGCGGTGATGAACAAGTACGGCGAGCCGAAGAACCCGCGCGACACGTTTTCGCAGGCGGGCTATCTCGCCGCGCGGCTCGTCACCGACACGCTGCTGAAACTGCCGGCCGGCCAGCTCGACCGCGCGCACGTGAGCACCGCGCTGCGCGACGTGAAGAACTTCCGCAGCGACATCCTGTGCGGACCGTTCTACGTCGGCCCGGGCGACCGCCATAACGCGAACAACGCCGGGCGGATGGCGCAATCGACCGGCGCGGGCTGGAAAACCGTGTCCGCCTGCCAGGCGGTCGACGATCCGCAGCTCGCCGACATCCGCGCAACCGAACAGAAGATGCACTGATCCGATGAGCGCCCTCGACTTCGTTCCCTATCTGATCTCCGGGCTCGGCGTCGGCGCGGTCTACGCGCTGTCGGGCGTCGGCCTCGTCGTGCTGTACCGCGCGTCCGGCGTGCTGAACTTCGCGTTCGGCGCGATGGGCGCGACGGGCGCCTACGTCGCGGCCGCCTGCCTCGATGCCGGCTATCCGCAGATGCTGGCGTGGAGCGCGGCGATCGCCGCCGCGACGGCGACGTCGCTCGTCTACGGTCTCGCGATCGCGCCGCGCCTCGCCGCGCGCGACCGCGTGGTGCGCAGCGTCGCGACGCTCGGCTTCGCGCTGGTCCTGCTCGGCTTCTGCGAGTGGTACTGGGGCGACACGCCGCGCCGCCTGGTGCTGCCGACCGATGCCGAGGCGCTCGATTTCGGCGACGTGCGCTTCACCTACACGCGGATCGTCGGCCTCGCGCTCGCGTTCGCGATGATGGCCGCGATCGGCGTGCTGCTCGCCCGCACGCGGCTCGGACTGCAGATGCGCGCGCTGTCCAACAACCGGCACCTGAGCGGGTTGCTCGGCATCCGCGTGCTGCGCGTCGACGTCGCCGCCTGGGTGATCTCCGGCGTGTTCGCCGGCATCACCGGTCTGCTGCTCGCGAACCTGGTGCGGCTGCAGGCCGCCGTGCTGACGTTTCTCGTGATCCCGGCGTTCGCGGCGGCCATCGTCGGCCGGCTGTCGTCGCTGCCCGCGACGGTCGCGGCCGGCATCGCGATCGGGCTCGCCGAGGCGCTGGCGATCACCGTGCCGGGCTTCGCCGAGTATCGCAGCGCGACGCCGTTCCTGATCGCGCTCGTCGCGATGCTGTTCATCGGCTCCACTTCCAGCGGCCATGCCGCGAACGAATCATGAAAACCTCCACCGCCGTCATCGACGGCTCCGGCGGCACGGCCCAAGCGCCGCGCGCGGCAGGCGGGCGGCGCCCGCTCGTCGCGATGCTCGTCGTGCTCGCCGCGATCGCGCTCGTCGTGCCCGCCGTCGCCGACGCCTACTGGATCAAGACCCTCACGTCCGCCCTCACCGTCAGCATCGCGGCGGCCGGTGTCGCGATGCTGTACCGGCAGCTGGGCCTCGTCTGCCTGTCGCAATACGCACTGCTCGGCGTCGGCGGCTGGGTCGCGCTGCGCCTCACGCACCTCGGCGTGCCGTTCGAGCTGTGCGTGCTCGCGGGCGCGGCCGGCGGCAGCGTGATCGGCATGATCGCCGGGCTGCCCGCGCTGCGCCTGCGCGGCCTCTATCTCGCGCTCGTCACGTTGATGATGGCGGGCGGGTTCCAGGTCGTGGTCAGCGCGATCGGGTTTCCGGACGGCGGCGACGGCTTCACCGGCCATCTCGCGTTCGGCGCGCGCCAGATGATGGCGCGCCCGCTGCTCGGCCAGAGCGACAGCGCGTATTTCCGCTACGTCGCCGTCTGGGCCGCGCTCGCGTTCGTGCTGCTCGAACTGCACCGCCGCTCGAAGGCCGGCCGCTCGTGGGCGCTGATCCGGCGCGGCGAGACGACCGCGCTCGCGGCCGGCGTCAACATCGTGCTCTACCAGACCTGGGCGTTCGGCCTCGCGGGCCTGCTCGCGGGCCTCTCGGGCGGCTTGCTCGCGGGCACCGTCGGCCAGCTCGACGGCCGCGCGTTCGCGGCGTCCGAATCGGTGCTGCTGTTCGCGCTGTCGGTCGTCGGCGGGGTCTATCACTGGTTCGGCGCGCTGATCTGCGGGCTGCTGCTGCGCGCGGTGCCGTCGCTGCTGACCGACTTCGGCGTCAACGGCTATCTCGCGACCATCTTCTTCGGCGCGGCGCTGCTGCATGCGCTGATGACCGCGCCCGCCGGCATCGCCGGCCAGCTCGCGGGGGGCGCGGCGCGCGTGGGACGCCTGATCGGCCGGATCGCCGGCCGCGATCGCGGAGGCGCGCGATGATCGAGATCTCGAACCTGACCGTCCAGTTCGGCGGCACCCGCGTGCTCGACGGACTCGACGCGACCCTCGCCGCGCCCGTCTGCGGGCTGATCGGCCCGAACGGCGCGGGCAAGACCACCTTGCTCAACGTGTTGAGCGGGTTCCTGCGGCCGCGTGCCGGCCGCGTCGCGCTCGACGGCCGCGCGATCCTCGATCTGTCGGTCACGCAGCGGGTGCGCGCAGGCCTGCGCCGCACGTTCCAGACCGAGCAGATCGTCGAGGATCTCAGCGTCTACGACAACGTGCTCGCGCTCGCCGAACACGTGATGCCGCCCGCGGCCGCCCGTGACGACACCGCGCACGCGCTTGCCCAGGTCGGTCTCGCCGACATCGCGGCGCTGCCGGGCGCGGCGCTCAACCTGTATCAGCGCCGGATGCTGGAGCTGGGCAAGGCGCTCGTCGGCTCGCCGCGTCTGCTGCTGCTCGACGAGCCCGGTGCCGGCCTGAACGAAACGGAAGCGGGCCGCCTGCGCGACGTCGTGCTGGCGATCCCGGCGCGCACCGGCGCGCAGGTGCTGCTGATCGACCACGACGTCGACCTGATCGCGGCGACGTGCACGGAAACGCTGGTGCTGGATTTCGGCAAGCGGCTCGCGCTCGGTCCGACCCGCGCGGTTCTCGACGATCCGCTGGTGCGGAGCGCCTACCTCGGCAAGGAGCTGGACGAACATGCAGCTTGAAGTGAAAGACCTGGTCGTGCATCGCGCGAACAAGCCCGTGCTGCACGGCGTATCGGTGCGGGTCGCGCCGGGCCGCGTGACCGCGCTGGTCGGCGCGAACGGCGCCGGCAAATCGACGCTCGTGATGAGCATCGCCGGCGCGCTGCCGGTCACCTCGGGCGCGGTACTGCTCGACGGTGCGCCGCTCGGCGCGCGGCGGCCCGAGGAAGTGCGCCGACGCGGCATCGCGGTGGTGCCGGAAGGACATCGGGTGCTCGGCGATCTGTCCGTGCTCGACAATCTGCGGGCGGCGGGCGCGTTCCTGCCGGTGCGAAGGCTGAACGACGGGATCGAGCGCGTGCTCGCGATCTTTCCGGAACTGAAGGCGAAGCTCGCCGCGCGCAGCAACGACCTGTCGGGCGGACAAAAGCAGATGGTATGCGTGTCGCAGGCGCTGCTCGGCGAGCCGCATACGCTGCTGATCGACGAACTGTCGCTCGGGCTCGCGCCGGCCGTGACCAAGCGTCTCGCGCAGACCGTCGCGGGCATCGCGGAGGAGGGTGTCGCGATCCTGCTGATCGAGCAGTTCACGACGATCGCGCTGGCGCTCGCCACCGACGCCTACGTGCTCGAGCGCGGTCGCATCGCCTTCGCGGGCGCCGCGCGCACGCTGCGCGAACAGCCGGAGATCCTGCACGGGAGTTATCTGGCGTCGAAAGCCGCCGGCTGAACGGCCGCCGCTCGCGGCCCGAACGGCGCGAGCGGCCCGAACGAAAGACGGAGTAGACCGATACGCGACGGTGCCGTTACGACGCCGTCCGCTGCCGTATGAATTCGCGCGGCGTCATGCCGTAGCGCGACTTGAAGCTCCGGCAGAAATGCGCGCTGCTGCTGAACCCCCAGCTGAACGCGATCTCCGAAATGGCGGGCTTCGCGGCGCGCGCGCTGTCGAGCGCTTCCTTGCAGCGTTCGAGCCGGCTCAGCCAGATATAGCGGTCGATCGTCACGCCTTCGTCCTCGAAGATCCGGTGCAGGTAGCGCTTCGAACAGCGCAGCTCCTTCGCGATCTGGTCGAGCGACAGGTCGGCGTCGGCCAGATGGCCCTGGATGTATTGCTTCACGCGCACGCGCAGCACGGCGGGCAGCGTGACGTGGGTACCCTGTGCGTCCTTCTGAGCAGTCAGCGTCGACACGATCAACCCCAGGATGGTCTCGGAGAGAGCGCTGCCCGTCGTGCCCGGCAGCGACGGCAATTGCTCGGACAGCGAGACCAGGAACGACGACAGCAGCGAGAACAGGCCCTTCAGCTCGAACTCGCGCGCTTCCGACGTATGCAGGTCCGGCACCGAGAAGCCGCCGAGCTGCCGGCGCGGAATCTGGATCGCGAGCTGCTGGACCTGCGACAGGTTCGAGATGCTGTACGGCACTTTCGGGTCGTAGAGGCTCCAGTCGCCCGCATGCAACCGGAACACCTTGCCGCGCTGCTCGATTTCGCTGATGCCGCTCAACTGCAGGATCAGCTTGAAATAGTCGGAGCCGTGATCGTGCAGGGCCGCGAGCGGGCGGACGATCTGGTGCGCGGGCGCCGAGATCGTGAACACGCGCATCGGGCCGATTTCGTACTGGCCGAGCTGGGCATCGAACGTGTCGATGTCGTCGCAGCGCGCATCGAGCCCGCCGAAGTATTGCGTGACGACACGGCTCCACGCGCGGCCGCGGGAGGCGGGCGATTCGCCCGCTGTCGTAAAGAATCTGCCATTCACCATGCGCTCCTTGCGAGAACCCCGTGTGGCCGAACCAAAGCGGAAGCATCCGGGATTGCGCCGGATATAGTTAGCATATTAAATATTTCGCGCCGGGGAAATCCGGTTTACTCCCGAACGGGTTCGGCAGCCGATCTGGAACCGTTTGCACGCCTTGCGGACGCCGACCGGCGGAATCCGTCGGGCCGGGATCGCGGTCGTCAGAATCCCGAAGTATTGCCGAAATGCATGCCGCCCGGCCGCGCATCGCTGCGCGGCCGGGCGGTCGTCCGTCGTCGCTGCCGTGCTAGAAGCGCGTCAGCATGCCGATCCGCGCGAGGAATTGCGAATTGCCGCTCGACTGCGCATCCGGCCCCGTCACGCCGTTGATCCATGCTTGCGCGCCCTGGCTGCCGCCCGCGCGCTGGTACACCGCCTCGACATAAGCCGAGGTGCGCTTCGACAGCGCGTACTGCACCGCCGCGGTGACCTGGTGCGCGTAGTTGTCGTCGAGCTGCGCGTTGCCCTTCATGTACTGATAGTTCGCGCCGATCGTCCACGGAGCGTTCACATAGCGCCCGCCCACCTGGACCACGTTGATGCCCGCGCCCGTCAGCGTGTTTCTCGTATTGGTGTAGAGCAGGTTCAAATCGACCAGCGTGAGCGAATAGCGCGCGCCGAGCCCCCAGTTGCGGATGCCGTCGTGCCCGTTGTTCATCTGCGGATACTTCACTTCGACATAGGCGGCGCCCAGCCCGAAGCTGCCGCCTTCGTACTTCGCGCCGAAGCTGATCGTGCTGTTCGCGGAGAGCCCGCCCGCCTGGTTGCTGAACCCGTACAGCGCGCCGAACACCACGCCGCCCAGGTTCGCGCTCGTGTACTTGACGGAATTCGGCACGCGCGCGGAGCCCGCCATCCGGTCGAAGTCGAACGATCCGGTCGGATTATTCGGAATCCCGAGTTTCGTGAACGGGCCTTGCCGGAAGTTGTACAGGCCGCCGTACTGGAACGATCCGTCGAACGAGCCGAAGGTCAGCGAGTCCGTCATGAAATCGTATTGCTGGCCGAACGTGACGCCGCCGAGCCGATCGTTCGACAGGCCCACCATTGCCGTGCGCGAGAACATCGAACCGGCGCTCGGCAGCGCGGCGCCCGTGCCGACCGCGTACTGCGAGGTCAGTTCGAACACGGCCTTGCTGCCGCCGCCGAGATCTTCCGCGCCCTTGAGGCCCCACAGGTTCGGCACCGCGATGCCGTCGTCGAAGTACAGGTTGTGCTTGCCGCCTTCGTTGCTGACATACGAAATGCCCGCGTCGATCAGGCCGAACAGGGTCACGCTGCCGTCGGACGCGTGCGCGCCCGCGGCGATGGCCAGACCGGCCGCCGCCACTGCCAACTTCTTCATTTTCGTCTCCGTCCGTGATTTTGTTTTGTGGTCCTGCTTTTTGTCGTTTTCGATCTCCGGGACGGAGTGTGGAACACGAGACGGCGTGGATCTTCACCGACGACGCACAAAGACTATCCCGACGACGCACAGCGAACTGGCAGCGGCCGGGCATGCGCCGGCGCGGGATGCGCAGAGAAATGGGGAGGGGGGAGGAGGGAGAAGCGGATTGCGCGCGCATGCCGCCGGCGCGCAGCGCGCGGGTGCGGCCATACGGAAAGCGCGCGCCGGACGCCGCCGGCGCGCGCGGTCGATCGTCAGCCGGCCGTCAGCGACGCGGCGATCAGGTCGTCGACCGTGCGGGCGCGCACATACCGCGCAGGCCGGTCGCGGCCCGCGATCGCGCGGAAGTGCGCGTCGCCGCACTGGATCTTGCGCTGCTCCTTGCCGCGCAGATCGTCGTCGGCCAGGCTGCTCTTGGTTTCGACGACGAAGTACAGCTGCGGCGCGCCGTCGTGCTCGATCAGCACCGCCCAGTCGGGGTTGTAGCTGCCGAGCGGCGTCGGGATCTTGAACCAGCCGGGCAGCTTCGCGTACAGCCGCACCGCATCGTTGTGCTCCAGCGCCTCGGCGAATGCGAGTTCGACGTTCGAGTCGCAGACGACATCCTCGTAGATCGACTTGCGCGCATCGCGCCGCAGGTTCTTCAGATAGCCGGTGAGTTTTTCCTCGCCGAACAGCGACAGCGCGTACACGTGCCGATCGCCGAGCACCTTGTACTCGATGCCGTCGACGAGCGCCTGGCGCTTGCAGCGGTTCAGCGTATCGGCGACGAGCGCGATGAACTGCTGCGGGTTGCGCTGGAACGCATCGAGCCGCCCGCTTTCGATCAGGATCGTCGCGAGCGTGCGGCGCGTCAGCTGGGTGCGGTCCTGCAGATCGGTCAGCAGATCCGGCAGCGCGATCTCGCCCTCGTCGATCACGACCGTGCCGGCGCCCGCCGTCTCGGTCGCCTCGACGCCGGCCTTGCCGATCGAGATGTCGGCCTTGCGCCATTGCAGCCGCGCGCGCGCGATGTCAGGCGCATCCTTCAGCGCCGCGACGCAGTCGCGAATCAGCTGCGCGTTGTCGAACTGCACGCGGTAGGTCGTGCGGTACTTGATCCGGTCCCACAGCGCCTTGAACGCGTCGCCGAGATAGACGGCCTTGCCGTCGGCATCGCGGCGCAGCGCGATCTGGCGGCGGTCGTCGGCATTGCGTACTTCGAGCCGGCCGGACAGCTTGCGCAGCACGTCGACGATCTGGCTGCGCTGCGCGTCGAATTCGGGCGGCAGCGCGAGCGTGCCGCTCTTCAGCGCGAACTTCAGCGCATCCTGTATCTTGCCGTGCGCGTCGATGTAGCCGTGCGCCTTCAGGTGCGCCCACAGCGCATTCGACGCGTCGACGCCCAGCAGCGTCGGCTCGCCGTCGGCCGACCACGCGGTGAGCGCCGCGAAATGATGCGCCTCGACCACGCCGAAGCGGATGCCGGTATCGGCCTCGATTTCCTTCTGCAGGTTGTCGGCGAACTGTTCGTAGCTTTCGGTGGCGATCACCGTCAGCGTATTGACGTCGAAGCCGCGCACCCGCTCGCCGTGCTGGTTCACGCAAAGGCGCAGCCCGCGCCCGATGGTCTGGCGGCGTTCGCGCTCGGTCTGGATGTCGCGCAGCGTGCAGATCTGGAACACGTTCGGATTGTCCCAGCCTTCCTTCAGCGCCGAGTGCGAGAAGATGAACTTGAGCGGCGTGTCGAACGACAGCAGCCGTTCCTTTTCCTTCATGATCAGGTTGTACGCGCGCTCGGCATTCTCGCGGTTGCCCGCGCTGCTTTCGCTGGTGTCGGTCCAGCCGCCCTTGCGGTCGATCGAGAAGTAGCCGTTGTGCGCGTCCTGCGCCGCGCGGTCCAGATCGACGCCGTCGAACAGCGCGCGATACGCGGGCAGCTTCGCGGCCCGGCAGTACTCCTCCTCGAAGATCCGCGCATAGTCGCCCTTCACCGGCTTGCCGAGCGCATCGTAGCGGCGGTACTTGTCGACCGTGTCGACGAAGAACAGCGACAGGACCTTCACGCCGAGCGGCTGCAGCCGCTGCGCCTTGTCGAGGTGCTCGCGGATCGTGCGGCGGATCATCTCGCGCTGGATCGCGAGGGCATCGACGTCGGCATGCGCGTCGCCGATCGACAGGAAGGTCTCGCCGCCCGGATAGCGCAGCTCGACGAACTCCGCGCCCTTTGCGGCGTGAATCTCGCCGATCCGGAAATCGGCGTACACCGCGCGCTTCGCGATCCGCTCCAGGTCGTCGCCGTCCGACACCGTCACGTCGTGCCGCAGCACGCCGCCGGGCGTCGCGACATCGAGCTCGATGCGCGCCGAGATCGTGCCGCGCCGGTTCGCGACCGACAGCAGCCGCACGAACGGCTTGTTGTGCGCATCCTCGACGGTCGCCGACGCGACCTCGATCTGCTTGACGAGCCTGCGCTCGTACGCGTCGACCGCGTCGAGCCGGTACACCATGTGGTACTTGTCCGCGTGGGTCGCCGAATACCGCAGCGTGCACAGCGGATGCATCGCCTCGAGCGCTTCCTTGCCGCGGCCGTCGAGGCCGCCGTCGACGCTTTGCGGCTCGTCGACGATCACGATCGGACGCGTCGCGCGGATCAGGTCGATCGGCTTCTCGCCGCCCGTCTTCTCGCTGTCCTTGTAGAGATTGTTGACGTCCTTCTTGTTGATCGCCGAGACCGTCACCACCATGATCTGGATGATCGAACTGGCCGCGAAGTTGCGCACCTCGCCGAGCTTCGCGGAGTCGTACAGGAAGTAGTCGAACGGCACGCCCGCGTAGAGGGCGCGGAAATGGCGCTCGGTGATGTCGAGCGTCTTGTAGACGCCTTCCTTGATGGCCACCGACGGCACGACGATCACGAATTTCGTGAAGCCGTAGCGCCGGTTCAGTTCGAAGATGCTGCGCAGGTAGACGTAGGTCTTGCCGGTGCCCGTCTCCATCTCGACGGTGAAGTCGCCGGACGTCAGCGCGCCCGACGGCGGCAGGCCGCCGTGCAGCTGCACGCGCGCGAGATTCGCGGCGAGCGCCGCGTCGTCGAGGGTCAGCCGGTTGCCGACGCCGAGGTCCGACGCGGCCATGCCGAGCGCCATCTGGCGGCTCGCGGTGCTGCGCCGCGCGCGGTCCGCCGTGACGCTGAACTCCGCGCGGCACGCTTCCTGGCCGCGAAACAGCGCGCAGACGGCCTCGATCGCTTCGAGCTGGTAGTCGAGATCCGGTTCGAAATGCAGTTGCATGTCAGCACGCTCCGGCGGGACGGGCGCCGCATCCGGCGCAATGGTCGGGACGGCGCATCAAAGGCTCCGGATCTGCTTGATGCCGTGCTGTTCGAGCAGCGCGGACAGGTTGACCTTCGCGACGTCGTCGACGAAGCCGTTGTCGCGGAACACGCAGGTGACGTCCTGCACGGCCGCCTGCCGCGCGTCGAGCAGCGCGACGATGCCCTCCGCGAGCGCATCGGTGTCGCGCCGCTCGATGCGCGGGTCGAAGCACGCGACGAGCGCGCCGCCGACCACGTAGACCGCCTTGCCGGCCACCGTGACCGCGTCGATCGGCGCGCACAGGTCGAGGCCGCGCTTGATCATCAGCTCGTACAGCAGATCGTAGTCGTTGCGGTCTGCCTTGATGTGCTCGACCGACGCGAGCAGCGATTGCTGCAGGTCGCCGCCGCGCGGATCCCACTCGACGACGTTGGTCGAATCGAGCTTGAACACCCGGAAACCGAGATCGGCGCCATGGCCGGCGTGTTCGGCGTCGATCTTGCGCGCCGCGCGCCGCAGGCGTTCCTTGGTGATCTCCGCGATGTTGAGCGGCTTTTTCAGCTTGGCGCAGAATTCGGCGGCCGCCTTCTGGTCCTTGTTGCCCGCATCGAGCGGCTCCGGCAGCTGCACCAGCGCATAGCGGCGCCGGGCGCCGTCGGCCGCGTTCAGCGCCATCACCGCGTGCGCGGTGGTGCCCGACCCGCCGAAGAAATCGACGATCAGGTCGTCCGCGCCGGTGCACCAGCCGACGATCGATGCCGCGAAGTCGGTCGGCTTCGGCTGGTCGAACGGTATCGCCAGATCCTTGAGGCGCGCGTCGTCCGACCCGCCGAACGGCAGGATCGACGGAACGTTCTCGAACATGTTCTCGTCGAGAAAATAGATCCGCTGCGGCTGCGTGGTCTCGTCCGCGCCGAACTCGACGAGCCCCTTGGCGAGCAGCTCGCGCATCGTGCCGGGCGGATTGCGCCAGCCGCGTTCGGGCACCGGGCAGGGCCGCTTCGTCAGCGGATGCACGAGCGGGATGAAATAGTCGTCCGGCGCCTTCTTCTTGTTCGGCCACGCCATCGACACCAGCCTGTACACCCGCCCGTCGGGCGAGATCCGGTCGTACATCGCCTCGCCGCCGGACAGCGTGGTCTGCGCGCGCACCCAGCCCCGGTAGGACTGGGTCGCCTCCGCGATCGACGCCGCGCTGCCGAGCGCCTGGCGCGCGGCATCCAGCATCCGCTGCGCGTTGCGCTTCGGCCGCTTGAGCGGCGCGTGTTCGAACAGCCAGTCCGCGTTGCGCGCGAACAGCACGATCGACTCGTGCTGGTACGCGATCCCGCGCGCATCGCCTTTCGGATTGCGCTTGTCCCAGACCGCGACGCCCAGTTCGTTTTCCTCGCCGAAGATCTCGCGCATCACCAGCACGAGCGCATGCAGTTCGTGCTCGTCGATGTGCACGGCGATCAGGCCGTCCTCGGCGAGCAGGTCGCGCGCGAGTTTCAGGCGCGGGTAGATCATGCTGAGCCAATCGGTATGGAACCGGCCGCTCGCGTCGGTGTTGCTGCTGACTTTCTGCCCGCCCGCGACCTGGCCCGTCAGCGCCAGGTAGTGGCGAATGCTGTCGGTGAAGTTGTCCGGGTAGACGAAATCCTTGCCGGTGTTGTACGGCGGGTCGATATAGACCAGCTTGACCTGGTTCGCGTAGCTCTTCTGCAGCAGCTTCAGCACCTCCAGGTTGTCGCCCTCGATCATCAGGTTGCGGGTCGACGCCCAGTCGACGCTTTCGTCGGGGCACGGGCGCAGCGTGCCCGTCGACGGAGTCAGCGCGAGCTGGCGGGCGCGGCGCTTGCCGTACCAGCCGAAGCCGTATTTTTCCTCGGCGTCGGTGACGCTGTGCTCGCCGACCAGCATCTTCAGCGCGTCGACGTTGACCGACGCGCCGTGCGGCCCCTCGGTCACGATCTCCGGGAACAGCGCCCTGAGCCGTTCGATGTTCTCGGACACGAGATCCGCGGATTGCGCTTCCGGACTGGACGCCTCGATTTTCTGCATCATCTTTCCCATCAATTGCCTGTCTGCCTGCCGTGTGCCGCTCCGCGCGCGGAATCCGCCCGCGGCAAAGGCGAAACGCTAACGATCCGCCCCGCGCAGGTCAAGGACCGGCGGAGCGCGCCCGCGGGAAATCCGCGCTCGGCGCCGGTGATGTATTACCACAAGTCCGGACCAGGACCGGCAATTCGGCCGCCCGCCGCCCAGGCAGCCCGGCGGGCGCAAGGGCAGGCGGGGCGGCTTGAACCGGGCGGGCGGGGCCGGGCAACGCAACGGGCGCCGGTTGCCGGGCAGGCATGACGCCGCGAAAGCGGGGTGGGGACACGGGACGGGCGAGTGGGTACGGCGCGCAACGGGGCGAAGCGGTCGCGCAACGGCCGGGCGGGGTTGGCTCGCGAAATCCGGCCGATTCGCGCAATCCAGGCCGCTTTCTTCCTGGCGTGAAGCCCGTCTCCGTCGCTCCCCGGGCGCCGTGCGCTCCGCAGCCGGCCCGCGCCGGCGGGCGCGCGAAGGCGCGTCGATCGGCCTTCCCCGGCGGGCGATGCCGCCGGCACGGCGAGCAGGGGGAGGCGGAGCCGTCCGACCGACCGGGATGTCCGGAAAGACATCCTCTTGACGAACCCGCGACGACCGGCGCCGCGATCCGGCTCGAACGGCATCCCTCAGGGGCGGCTCGCGATGCTTTCGCTCTCCATTCGAAGCGCGCCCTCACGCGGCCGGCCGCGCGTAGCGACGCGAGCCGCCCTAGCGCAGCCCGCTCGCCACCCGGCCCATCATGTCGATGCCCGTATCGAACAGCCGCGAGAAGAACGGAATCATGTTCGGCACCATCAGCTGCACGAGCAGCAGGCCGACCAGCATCGTCACGGGGAAGCCGACCTGGAAGATGCCGATCTGCGGCGCGGCGCGATTGAGGATGCCGAGCGCCAGATTCGCGATCAGGATCGCCGCGACCACCGGCAGCGCAAGCAGCAGGCCCATCGCGAACACCGCCGAGCCGAACGCCGCGAGGGTCTGCCAGCCGGGCGCGCGCAGCAGGTCGGCGGAGACGGGCAGCAGCCGGAACGACTCGACGAGCGCGGCGAACACCTGCAGGTGCCCGTCGAACGCGACGAACGCGAGCACGGCGATCGCGTTCAGGAAGCGGCCCAGCACCGGCGTCGCGCCGCTCGCGTGCGGATCGAAGAAGGTGGCGAAACCGAGGCCCATCTGCAGGCCGATGAAATCGCCCGCCGCCTCGATCGCCGCGAACACGACCTTCATCGTGAAGCCGAGCGCCGTGCCGATCAGCATCTGGTTGACGATGATCCACACGCCCTGCGCGGAGAACACCGTAACAGTCGGCATCGCGCCGAGCGTCGGCGCGACGATCAGCGCGATGAAGGCCGCCAGCCCGATCTTCACGCGCATCGGCACCGCGCTGTTGCCGACCACGGGCGCCGTCGCGACCAGCGCGAGCATCCGCACGAACGGCCACAGGAACGCGGTGAGCCAGCCGTTCAGCTGCGCGTAGGTGACGGTGAACATCGGTCGAAGGAAGGGAAAGGGAAGAGACCGGGCGCGGGCCGGATCAGCCCGCGCCGAGCGTCGCGACGCGCAGCAGGATCTCGCGCGTGTAGTCGAGCATCGTCGACAGCATCCACGGGCCGGCGATCACCATCGTCGCGGCCACCGCGAGCAGTTTCGGGATGAACGACAGCGTGGTTTCGTTGATCTGGGTCGCGGCCTGGAACAGGCTCACCACGAGGCCGACGCCGAGCGCGACGAGCAGCAGCGGCGCGGCGAGCAGCAGGCCGACGTACATCGCCTGGTGGGCGAGCGTCATTACGTTTTCGGGCGTCATCGCGATCCTCCTCAGACGAAGCTTTGCGCGAGCGAGCCGATCAGCAGCTGCCAGCCGTCGACCAGCACGAACAGCATCAGCTTGAACGGCAGCGAGATCGTCGCCGGCGACACCATCATCATCCCCATCGACATCAGCACGCTCGCGACCACCATGTCGATGATCAGGAACGGGATGAAGATCGTGAAACCGATCTGGAAACCCGTCTTCAGTTCGCTCGTCACGAACGCGGGCACCAGCAGCGACAGCGGCACGTCTTCCGGGCCCTGCATCGGCGCGGCCCGGGCGATCTTCGCGAACAGCGCGAGATCGGTCTCGCGGGTCTGTTTCAGCATGAAGGTCTTGAACGGCGCGACGCCGCGCTGCACCGCCTGATCCATCGTCAGCGCGCCTTCCGAGAACGGCTTGTAGCCGTCCGCGTACGCCTTGTCGAGCACCGGCGACATCACGAACAGCGTCAGGAACAGCGCGAGCCCGACCAGCACCTGGTTCGGCGGCGTCGTCGCCGTGCCGAGCGCCTGCCGCAGCAGCGACAGCACGATGATGATCCGCGTGAAGCTCGTCATCATCAGCACCATCGCGGGCAGGAACGACAGCATCGTGAGCAGCAGCATCGTCTGCACGCTCAGCGAATAGGTCGTACCGCCGTTCGGGCCGGGGCTCGTGTTGAACGCGGGCAGGCCGGCCGCCTGCGCGAACGCGAGGGCGGGCATCAGCCCGAGGACGAGCGCGGGAAGATAGCGCGCCGCGCGGCGCATCGCTGTGATCATCGTCGAACTGCGGTCGGGGAAGAAGCGGGCGGTCGCCCGCGCGCGTGGCGTCGCGATCCGGGGCGGCGTCATCGTCAGCGGTCCTGGCGGCCGAGACGCTTGCCCGCTTCGCCGCGCAGCGCGTCGCGAAAACGCTGGCCGAACGTGCCGGGCAGTGCCGGATCGGCGGCGGCCGGGCCGCCCGACGGCACGCTCACGCCGCCGGAGCCGGCGGGCAGCGTGTGCAAGAGGCGCACGTTGCCGGGCGCGACGCCGAGCACCAGCCAGGTGTCGCCGATCTCGACGACCGTCGCGCTTTCCTTCGCGCCGACGACGACGCTCGCCACCACTTTCAGCGCGCCGCTGCGGCGCGCCGGCTGGAAGCCGAAGCGGCGCGCGAGCCATGCGCAGCCGAACACGAGACCGATCACGATCGCGAGCCCGACGAGCGTCTGCAGTACCGCACCCACGCCGAGCGACGGCGCGGCCGAACCGACCACCACGCCGGACGCGATCGAACCGGGGTGATTCACCGCGTTCATGTCGGCGGCGGCCGCCACGCCGGCGAGCGGCGCGGCGGCCAGCGCCGCGATCGTGCTGGCAACCCGTCGGATCATCGGTTGAGCTTCCGGATCCGTTCCGACGGCGTGATGATGTCGGTCAGGCGAATCCCGAACTTGTCGTTGACGACGACCACCTCGCCCTGCGCGATCAGGCAGCCGTTCACCAGCACGTCCATCGGCTCGCCCGCGAGGCCGTCCAGCTCGACCACCGAGCCCTGCGCGAGCTGCAGCAGGTTGCGGATCGCGATCTTGGTGCGGCCCAGCTCCACGGTCATCTTGACCGGGATGTCGAGGATCATGTCGATGTCGTTGTGGGTCGACGTCGCGGCCGCCTTCGACAGCGGCTGGAACACGCCCGCGCCGGACGCGCCGGTGTCGAGCGGCTGCTGGTTCTGCTCGGCGAGCGCCGCCGCCCAGTCGTCCATGCCCGCGTCCTCCTGGGGCGCCGCGGCGCCCGCGGCCGCGAGCGCGGCGTCGGCGAGCGCCTGCGGATCGTCCGCGTCGGGCGTCTGGTTCAGTTCAGTCATATCCACCTTCCTTCATCGTGTCGCTGGCGCTGACCATTCGTTGCACGCGCAGCGCGTATTGACCATTGAAAATGCCGTAGCCGCACTCCATCACCGGCACGCCGTCGACCTTCGCGGTGATCGTGTCCGCGATGTCGAGCGGCAGCACGTCGCCCGTGCGCAGATTGAGAATCTTCTCGAACGTCGTCGGGATCTCGGCGAGATCCGCGGTGAGTTCCACTTCCGCCGCCTGCACCTGCTGCGACAGCACGCGCACCCAGCGGCGGTCGACTTCGAGCGCCTCGCCCTGGATCGGCGACGACAGGATGTCGCGGATCGGCTCGATCATCGAGTAGGGCATGCAGATGTGCAGCGTGCCGCCCGTCGGCCCGAACTCGATCGAGAACTGCGTGACGATCACGATCTCGTTCGGCGTCGCGACGTTCGCGAACTGCGTGTGCATCTCCGAGCGGACGTATTCGAACTGCAGCGGGCGCACGCTTTTCCACGCGCTCGAGTAGTGCTCGAACACCAGGTTGAGCAGCTTGCCGATGATCCGCTGCTCGGTCGCGGTGAAGTCGCGGCCCTCGACGCGCGTGTGAAAACGCCCGTCGCCGCCGAACAGGTTATCCACCACGAAGAACACGAGGTTCGGATCGAACACGAACAGCGACGTGCCGCGCAGCGGCTTCACGTGCACCAGGTTCAGGTTGGTCGGAATCGGCAGGTTGCGGGTGAACTCGCTGTACTTCTGCACCTTCACCTGGCTCACGGAGATTTCCGCCGTGCGCCGCATGAAATTGAAGATGCCGATCCGCAGGAGGCGAGCGAAGCGATCGTTGATGATCTCGAGGCCGGGCATCCGGCCGCGTACGATCCGCTCCTGCGTCGCGATGTTGTACGGGCGGACGCCCGATGCGTCGCCCTGCTCGGAGACCGAATCGATTTCACCCGTAACGCCCTTGAGGAGTGCATCGACCTCCTCCTGGGACATGAACTCTTCGTGGCCCATGCGCGCTCCTTCGCCGGCGGCGTTATTGGACGACGAATTCGGTGAACAGCACGTCGTCGACGCGTGCGCTCTGATTGCCCGGCTGGGTCGGCTGCTCGATCAGCGTCTTCAGTTCGTCGGCGAGCGCGTGCTTGCCGTCGAGGGTGGCCAGTTCTTCCGGGTGTTTGTTCGACAGCGCGAGCAGGATCCGGCTGCGGATCTCCGGCATGTGCTGGGTCAGGTGCTCCTGCGCCTTCGGATCGGTGAGCTTCAGCGACAGCCCGACGCGCAGATAGTGCAGGCCGTCGTCCGACTGCAGGTTGACGGTGAGCGGCTCGAGCGCGAAGAAGGTCGGGACCGGCAGCGGCGCCGGCGCGCGGACCGAGGCGGGCGCGTGCAGCCCTTCCTTGGTCAGGAAGACGTACATGCCGCCCGCGGCCGCGGCGGCGGCGCCGAGCCCGACCAGGACGATGAGCGCCATGCGCTTGAGCTTGCCGGTCGGGGCGGGTTTGTCTGCGGGCTGGTTTGCGGTCGTGGTGGCCATTGGGATGCGTGCGTGATGACTCGTAGCATGCATTGTTCGGCATCCGGGGCCGGCGCGATGGGCGGAATAGAAGGGGGAATTACGGCTATCTCAGCCGTTTGTCAGTGTCGCCGTCAGCCCGATGACAGCCCGGCGGCGGCGCCGGCGCGTCCCGACGTCGGCGCCGGGGCTGCCCCGGGCCGGCGGCGCTTCGGTCCCGGCGGGCCGGGTGCCTTCAGACGGGCAGCAGCGTCAGCAGCGGCGCGAGCAGCACCATCGCGACCCCGGCGATCATCATCGTGAGGCTCGACACCACGCCTTCCTCACCGCCGATCTCGCGCGCCTTCGCCGTGCCCACCGCGTGGGCGGCCGCGCCGAACAGCGCCCCGCGCGCGAGCCGCGTGCGCAGCGGCACGACGGCGAGCACCAGTTCGCCGATCAGCATCCCGCAGATGCCCGTCGCGATCACGAACAGCGCGGTCAGGTCGCGCGGCGCATGGATCTTGTCGGAGACGGCGAGCGCGAACGGCGTCGAGACCGAGCGCGTCATCAGGCAGCGCTGCAGCTCGGGCGACAGGTGCAGCAGCTTCGCGAGGAGCAGCGAGCCGCACACGGCCGCGGCGATCCCGACCACGACGCCGACCGTCAGCGACAGCCAGTGCCGCTTCATCAGATCGCGGTATTCGTAGATCGGCACCGCGAACGCGATCGTTGCCGGGCCGAGCAGCCACATCAGCCAGCGCGTGTCGTGGAAGTAGACCGGATAGGGCATGCCGGTGAGCGCCACCAGCGCGACGAGCACCGACGGCACGAGCACGAGCGGCGAGAACAGCAACGTCTTCCGGTACGCGTAGAGCCGCTTGGACGCGAAGTAGAGCGCGACCGTCAGCACGAAGCTGCCGGCCGACAGCGCGGCGTTCGCGCACGCGGACAGGGAGATGGAGGCAAGCGGAGTCATGGGCCGGGCGTTGAAGGTGACGAGCGCACGTCGTTCAGGCGCGGGCGCGGCGCCGTCCGGCGCGCACCCGGACCAGCGCGAGCCGCCGCTCGAAGCCCGCCGCGACGTCGACCGCGATCGCGACCGCGAGCATCACGAGGGTGGTGCCCGCGACGACGACGAGCGCGAGCCGCCAGCCGTCGGCGCGAAACAGGCCGCCGTACTGCACGGCCGCGACCGTCGCCGGAATGAAGAACAGCAGCATGTCGGACAGCAGCCAGTTCGCGCCGTCCTTCACCCAGCCGGGCGCGATGCCGCCGCTCCACAGCAGCGCGAGCAGCACCGCGAGGCCGATCACGCCGGACGGGACCGGCAGCGCGAGCGCGCGCACCGTCCAGTCGATCGCGAACCACAGCGCCGCGAGTCCGGCCGTTTGCAGCGCGATCCGGCCGCCGCGCGCGGCGGGTCCGGTGCGGACGGCGGAGAAAACGGCGGCGAACGACTTCGACATGATGATTCCAAGGCCTTGATTCGATTGACGAAGCCAGTATAGGATTCGCGTCATCATAAATAAAATGACTTACCTCTATTAAAATCATTCCATTTTGGAATTCACTGCCGAAGGAGACGCGATGGAGCTGCGTTCGCTGCGTTATTTCGTCGAGGTGGTCCGGCAGCAGAGCTTCACTGCCGCGGCCGAGCTGATGTTCGTCACCCAGCCGACCATCAGCAAGATGGTGAAGGCGCTCGAGGACGAGATCGGCTCGCCGCTGCTGCTGCGCGACGGGCGCCAGATGGTGCTGACGGACGCCGGCCGGATCGTGTTCCTGCGCGGCCAGGACGTGCTCGCCGCACAGGCGCAGCTGCAGGCCGAGCTGAACGACCTCGGCACGCTCGGGCGCGGCGAGCTGACGATCGGCATTCCGCCGCTCGGCGGGTCGCTCTTCACGCCGGCGATCGCGGCGTTCAAGCAGCGCTATCCGAAGATCGAGCTGAAGCTGATCGAGCAAGGCGCGCGGGCCATCGAGGCGGCGCTCGTCGCGGGCGAGCTGGAGCTGGGCGGCGTACTGGAGCCGGTCGATCCGGCGGTATTCGACGTACTGCCGATGGTGCGCGCGCCGCTGTGGCTTGTCGCGCGGCGCGGCGCGCGCTGGGAAAACGACGTCACGGTGCCGCTCGCCGACCTGTCGGACGAACCGTTCGTGTTCTACGGGGAAAGCCTCGCGCTGCACGACGCGGTGCTCGAGGCGTGCCGGCAGGCCGGCTTCGCGCCGTCGATCGTCAGCCGCAGCGGGCAGTGGGATTTCATGGCGGCGCTGGTTCACGCGGGGGTCGGCATCGCGCTGCTGCCCGAGCCGTATTGCCGGCGGCTCGACACCGCGCAGTTCTGCTGCCGGCCGATCGTCGAGCCGGAGATCTCCTGGGCGATCGCGGTCGGCTGGCTGAAGAAGGGGTATCTGTCGCACGCGGCGCGCGCGTGGCTCGACGTCGCGCGGGAAGCCCGCCCCGTCGATCCGGGCGACGATCTCGCGTTCGGGGGACTGCGGGCGCGGTGACGGCGGGGGAGCGCCGCCTCGCCGTCAATGCCCCATTGCCGGTCCCGCGCCTTTCCTCGGCTTCGTCACCCACACGAGCGCCGCGAGCCCGATGAACGCGAGCCCCGAGATGTGGAAGAAATCGTTCGTCGCCATCATGAAGCCCTGCTGGGTGACGATCTGGTTGATCTGCGCGGTCGACACGTCGCCGAGAATGCCGAGCTGCGCGAGCGCGCTTTGATACGACTGCGTGTTCTGCGCATAGACGTTCACCGATTCGGACAGCACCGCGTGATGATAGATCGCGTCGTTCTCCCAGAAGGTCGAACTGACCGCGGTGCCGATTGCGCCGGACAGCGTGCGCAGGAAGTTCGACAGCCCCGACGCGCTCGCGAGCCGCTCGTCCGACACGCTCGACAGCGTGATCGTCGTCATCGGCACGAAAAAGCATGCGACGCCGATCCCCTGCACGAGACGCGGCAGGATCACGTGGTTGAACGGCACGTCGAGGGTGAACGTCGCATTCCAGAACGACACGCCGGCGAACACGACGAACGCGAAGCTCGCCACCATCCGCAGGTCGAGCTTGTGCATGTTGCGGCCGATCAGCGGCGACAGCACCAGCGCGAGCAGCCCGACGGGCGCGGTCGCGAGGCCCGCCAGCCCCGCCGTGTAGCCCATCACCGTCTGCAGCCACAGCGGGAAGATCACCACCGAGCCGAAGAACGCCATGAAGCCGAACGAGATGATCATCGCGCCGAGCGCGAAGTTGCGGTCCTTGAACAGCGACAGGTCGACGACCGGCTCCTTCTCGGTCGCCTCCCAGACCAGCATGAACGCGAGCGACACCACCGCGATCAGCGCGAGCGCGACGATGAAGCCCGAATTGAACCAGTCGCGGTCCTTGCCCAGGTCGAGCATCATCTGCAGGCACGACACGCCGATCACCAGCAGCGCGAGCCCGATCGCGTCGATCCGCTGCTTGCTCGTCCTGGTCTCGCGGCCGCGCAGCAGGAAGTACGCGCACACCGCCGAGAAAATCCCGATCGGCAGGTTGATGTAGAAAATCCACGGCCACGTGTAGTTGTCGGTGATCCAGCCGCCCATCACGGGGCCGAAGATCGGTGCGACGATCACCGTCATCGCCCATAGCCCGAGCGCGAGGCCGCGCTTGGCGGGCGGATAGCTGCGCATCAGGATCGTCTGCGACAGCGGCACCATCGGACCGGATACGAGCCCCTGCAGCAGCCGGAACGCGATCAGCGATTCGAAATTGGTCGCGAAGCCGCACAGCGCCGATGCGATCGTGAACGCGAGCACCGACAGCGTGAACAGCCGCACCTCGCCGACCCGCCGTGCGAGCCAGCCGGTCAGCGGCACGGCGATCGCGGAGGCGACCGAGTACGACGAGATGACCCAGGTGCCTTCGCTGGTCGCGACCCCGAGACTGCCGGAAATCGTCGGCACGGCGACGTTCGCGATCGACGTATCGAGCACTTCCATGAAGGTGCCGAGCGCGAGCCCGATCGTCAGCAGCGCAAGGATGCCGCCCGACAACGGCGCGGGTTCGGCGGCTGGAGCAGTGGCGGGGGCCATGGCGGCCATGTGCATCTCCTAAGGGGCGCTCGCCCCGGCGTTCTTGCGTCCGGACAGTAAGTGCATTGTCATCTTCTGCCCAGACAGAGAAATAAGTGACCGCTGAGTCGCTTTTTGCGCGATTCCGTCAGTCCGCGTGCGCGCCCTCCGGCTGCGCGCACGCATGGGCCGTTGTTACAGGCCCGTTGGCGATGAAGCGTTGCAGCAGGCTCGTCAGCAGCGCCAGCTCCTCGGCGGAAAACCCCGTCAGCTGCGCATTCAGTTCGGTGGCGATCAGGCCCGGCAGCGCCTGCGCCGCGAGCCCGCCGCGTTCGGTCAGCGCCAGCTCGATCACCCGCCGGTCCGATGCGCTGCGGGTCCGCGCAATGAAGCCCTTCTTCTCCAGCCGGTCGAGCATCCGGGTCATCGAACCGCTGTCGTAGGACAGCTTGCGCGACAACTCGAACGGCGTGCGCGCATAGCCGCGCCCGAGCAGCAGGATCACGCTGATCTGCTGCGCCGTCAGGTCGAGCGGTCCGAGCGCGCGGTCCATCCGCTCGACGAGCGCTTGCCGCGCCTTCGTCAAGTAATAGCCGAGGCTCGATTCGAGCTCGATGTGCTGGGGGTCGTAAAGTCCGCTCATCGTGCGTGGTGGGTTCCGTTGCGTCCGTTGCAACAGTGCATTGCCGGGAAAAACGCGCCCAGTATCTTGAATATTGATTGCATAGTCAATATTATTTCAGTCAATGAGTTATGCGCTGCGAGCGCCGCCCGAGACGATGTTCTGACCGCTTTGACCCACGCACCGCGCCGCGCCCGCGGCGGCTGCGTCCCGAGGATTTCCGCGATGCTGTTCCTGAAAAATGCCGCCGGCGCGCTGCGCCGCAACCTGTCCGATACCGCTCACCACGTGTTCTCCGGCCCGCATCGCGGCTGGAAGATCGCGCTGTACGTGGCCATGCTGGTCGTGCCGGGCGGCTCGCTCGCGGCGCTCGGGTTCGCGTGGTTCGACCAGCGCCGGCATCGCGCCGCGAAGTCGGGCGCGCAGGGTTCGCGGACCGCCTCTGTCCAGGAGCCGTCACCGTGGCCGGCCGCCGCCGCGCCCGCCGTCCGCTGCCCGTGAATCGCCCGCCCCGCCGCCCGTAACGGGCGGTAAACCGGTCATCCGCACCGGTAACACATCGCACCCCGTCCCCGCTTTACCCTTACATCTGCGCATTCCCGCATCCGTCAGTTACCATTTCGGCCACGCCCCGCGCGACTCGGCCGCATCGTCCGCATGCCCGACCCACGGGTGGCCGCCTCGACAGGAATCCAGAACATGCCGTTTGCCCCCCAACCGCGCGCACCCCGCACGCTGAGCGCGGCGGTTGCCGTTGCCGCCGCCGCGCTGCTTGCCGGCTGCGCCGTCGGGCCCGACTACCACCGTCCGGACACGCCGGTGCCCGCCGCGTTCAAGGAAGCGCCGGCCGGCTGGAAGGTCGCGCAGCCGGACGACCGCACCGACCGCGGCGCATGGTGGTCCGTCTACGACGATCCGCAGCTCGATACGCTGGTAACCCGGCTCAACGCATCGAACCAGACCGTCGCGCAATACGCGGCGGCCTACCGGCAAGCCCGCGCGCTCGTCGCCGAAGCCCGCGCGTCGTATTTCCCGACCCTCGGCCTGACGGCGGGCGGCACCCGTTCCGGCAGCGCGGTATCGTCGAACGGCAGCAGCGCATCCCGCACCGTCAGCAACAGCTTCAACGCCGGTCTCGACGCGTCGTGGGAGCCGGACCTGTGGGGCAAGGTCAGCCGCACGGTCGGCGCGCAGAAGGCGGGGGAGGCCGCGGCGGCGGCCGATCTGGCGAACGCGCGGCTGTCCGCGCAGGCGACGCTCGCGCAAACCTACTTCCAGCTGCGCGCCGCCGATTCCGCGCAGCAGCTGCTCGACGAAACCGTCGCGTCGTACCAGAAATCGCTGCAACTCACCGAAAACCAGTATGCGCAAGGCGTCGCGGCCCGCGCGGACGTGATCCAGGCGCAGACCCAGCTGCAATCGGCCCAGGCCGCCGCGATCGACAACGGGGTCGCCCGCGCGCAGTACGAGCACGCGATCGCCACGCTGATCGGCGAACCCGCGTCGACGTTCTCGCTGCCGGCGATGCCGCTCACGGCCGAGCCGCCGACCACGCCGCTCGAAGTGCCGTCGGCGATCCTCGAACGGCGCCCGGACGTCGCCGCGGCAGAGCGGCGCGCGGCCGCCGCGAACGAGCAGATCGGTGTCGCGATCGCCGCGTTTTTCCCGACCCTCACGCTGTCGGCGACGGGCGGCTTCCAGAATTCGGTGCTGTCGCAGCTGTTCACGCTGCCGTCGCGCATGTGGACCGTCGGGCCGCAGCTGGCCGCGACGCTGTTCGACGCCGGCCTGCGCGCCGCGCAGACCGACGCCGCGCGCGCGACCTACGACCAGGACGTCGCGACCTACCGGTCGACCGTGCTGTCGGCATTCCAGGACGTCGAGGACAACCTCGCGTCGCTGCGAATCCTGGAGCGCGAAGTCGTCGTGCAGCGGCAAGCGGTCGATTCCGCGCAGCACGCGCTCGACATCACGCTGAATCAGTACAAGGCGGGCACCGTCGCGTACCTGAACGTGCTGACCGCGCAAACCACCGCGTTCAGCGCGAAACAGAAGCTCGAAAGCCTGGCGGGGCAGCGGATGGTGTCGTCGGTGGGACTCGTGAAGGCGCTCGGCGGCGGCTGGGATGTGTCGCAGATGGCCCGCGAGACGGGCAGCGCGCAGGCACCCGCCGCGTTGCCGGCGTCCAGCGTGCCCGCCGCAAGCGCCCCGATAGCCGTGCCGGTCGCGCAGAACTGACGCCGCTCAGGCGCCCGCGCTCACCGCGCGGCGTCGCCGTAGATCAGCGACACCGATCCGTCGCCGACCGGATGACCGAGCAGGTTCAGCAGCCCGGCGAGATTGTCGCGCTGTTCGGGCGTCGCGCTTGCGCTGCCGCGAAACGACGCCTGATTCGGGCCGAAGGTGCCGCGCCCCGTCATGAGCAGCGGCCCCTTGAGCGTCGTCAGATCGAGCGTGGATGCCGCGCCCTGCGCCTGCAGCACCGCGCGATAGGAGCCGAGCGGCTTCACGCGCGACACGCGCGACGTCATGTCGGTAATCGTCACGGTCATCTGGCCGAACGCGTCGTTGCCGAACAGCCGCCAGTCGCTCCAGTCGATCCGCACGTCGCCCTGCAGGTCGAGCGTGTTGAACGGCGTGCCGAGCCCGGCCAGCAGCGACGCGGGCACCGACATCGACCCGGCGGACAGCACCGCGCCGCGCAGCGTCGCATCGAGCGTCACCGCATTGGGCATCGCATCGGTCTGGCGCATCTGCATCCGCACCCGCCCGGTGAACAGCGGCCAGAACTGCGTGTGCCATTCGACCCGGCCCGGCAGCAGCGTCGACGCGCTGCGATCCGCGCCCGGCGCAAGCAGCAGCGTCGCCGAGCCTTCCCACAGCGAACCGGACGGATTGACGAGATTCACGTGCCCGCCCGTCGCCTGCGCGAATTGCGGCGTGACCCACGCGGCGGGCAGCAGCGTCACGAGCGTCAGCAGGATCGCGAGGCCGCCCGCGGCGATCCACGGCAGAGCAGCGCGCAGGCGCATCCAGCGTGTCATCGAAAGAGGCGCCCCGCGCAACGTGCGCCGGCTAGGCGCCCCGGCTTCATCGAACCCGTGTCCATCATTCTCCGCATCGGCGCGCTCATTTCGCCGCGGCAGGCTGCATCACCGCGCTCAGGTCGACCTGGCCGTCCGCCTTCAGCGCGGTCACGTGCGCTTCGCCGACCTGCACCTTGAACTGCCGGCGCACGTCGTCGAGCCACTGCGTCCAGACGGGAAACGCCGCGTTCTTCAACTGGATCTGCACGCCGCTGCCGACGATCTGCAGCTGCGCGGCGGCCAGTCCGTGATCGGACAGCGACGCGGTGAGCGCGTCCTTCAGCGCGAGCCCGGTCGGCGCGACGCCCTGCGCGGCGGCGGCCAGCGATCGCGCCTCGTTCGCCTGCGCGGTCATCTGCGCGAGCTGGCGCTGCATCGTCGGCAACTCGCGCCGGATCTTGTCGCGGCCATCCTGCGCGGGCGACCACAGCATCGAATAGGCGATCGCCAGCAGCAGCAGCGCGCCGCCCCAGCCGATCATCACCTTCTCGCGGCCGGTGCGGCCTTCCCAGAAGTTGGTCCAGGTTTCGTTCAGCTCGGCTTTCATGACCGGCTCCGGATAGTCCACTTGCCCGTGCTGCTGTCGATCTCGCCCGTGAGACCGTTGCGCGCCAGACGCTGGTTGAAATCGGGATCGACCTTGACCTCGGGCTTGAACCCGACGTCGAGACGGCGATCGTGATAGTCGAGCGACGCGATGCCGTTCGCGGGCAGCGGCCCGAGCGAACGCGATACGCCGCTCGCGAGCGACAGAAAATCGTTCGGCGACAATTCGCCGGCGGACACCCTCAGCTGATCGAGCTGGCGCGACATCTGCGCGGCCGGATCGAGCACCGTCGTGGTCTTCGGGAACGCGGACAGCAGCGTCTCGGTGATCTGCGCGGACAGCGCATCGCGCTCGCGCGACAGCTTCCACCAATCGAGATTCATGCCGACGAGCGCCACCAGCAGCGACAGCGCGGCAAGCGCGATCGGCACGCGCAGGCGCTTGAGCGTCGCGCGGTCGAAGCGCCACGGCGTGACTTCGAATTCGAACTGGCACAGGTCGAACCGCTCGTCGAGCGCGCGGCGCGCGAACGTATCGAACGGCAGGTTGGCCGCCCCGGCCAGCAAGCGCGCGTCGTCGCGCTGCTTCACCGACGACAGCTGCGGCTCCGCGCCCGGTTCGCCAAGCTCGTACAGCTCGAGCGGCGCGCCGCCCGTCAGCGCCGCGAGCGTCGCGTGCGCGGCGGTGGCCGGCGCGGCGAACCCTTCGCCCAGCCGACCGCGCGCGAGCGCCAGTTCGAGACGCGGCGCGGCGGGCGCCGCGGGAGCCAGCGCCGATTCTTCCGCGAGCGACGGCGCGGCGGTTTCGGCGATGCCGAGCACCACGGCCACCACCGCCTCGCGCGGCGGGGCGGTCTCGACGGCCGGATCGCCCGAGCCGGCGGCTTCGGTCGCTTCGCCGTCCAGCGCGGCAGCGGCCGCCGCCTCGCTGACCGCGGCGAGCGCATCGGTTTCGCGCTGCACGGGGGCTGTCGGCAACGGCAGGCAGCGGGTCGCGGACACCGCGCGCATATGGCGATGGCCCGCGGCCGTGAAGGCCTCGATGACGAACTTGAACCATCCGCGATCGACGATCGCCAGCACCCGGCGGCCGTCGTCGAGCGCGGCGGGATCGAGCGCGATGTGGCAGCCTTGCGGATCCTGGATCAGCTGATCCTCGACGATGTTCGGCAGCGCCTGCTTGAGCTTCTGCCCCTTCAACGGCGGCACGGCCGTCGCCAGCATCAGCAGGTCGCGCGCGGCGACGACGAGCACCGCCGAGGCCGCGTGCGGCAGCAGGGCCAGCGACGCGCGACCCGCGCGCTGCAGATGGCCGCCCTTGTCGATCAGCGCGAACGACAGCTCGGGCCATTGCCATTCCTGCAACGACACGGCCGGCTCGCGCGGCGGCAGTAAAACAATCAACGTGCTCAAGAGCTCCTCTCCCGAATGGCGTTGTTATAGCTGATCGCGGACGCGGACGATCCGCGTCGTATGCGTGGTCGGATCACGATACACGAGCGACGTGCGATCCACCTCCGCGCGATCGTGTTCGATCCGGCCGCGCACGATGAAATAGCTGGTCGTGACGTCGATCTGGCTCGAATCGAGGTTCGCGTTCGGCGCGCCCGCGCCGCGCAGCGCGAGCTGCACGTCGCCGACGTTACGGAAAAACACGGTCTCGCGGCGCGACACGAGCGACTGCGCCGACGACACCGACATGCCCGGCACCAGCGCCGCGATCACTTCGGCGGGCGCGGTATTCAGGTTGACCGGCGTGGTCGTCGGCAGCACGGTGACGAACGGGCGCAGCCGTTCGACCATCTCGGGCGTGAAGCCGTCCACGTCGAGCAGCGAATCGACGCTCGTCATCATCAACGGCGCGGGCCCGCGGCTGTCGTTGCTGTCGGACGAACCCGGATCGTCGGTGAAGTTGCCGTTGCCGGTGGTGCCGCCGCCGTCCGGCATCACCGCGGGCGCGCTCGCCGAACCGGGCAGCGCCGCCGACTGGAAGCGCGTCGCCGACTGCGACAGCCCCGAGCGCACGTATCGCGCGACGATCTTCGCGAGCTGCGAATCCAGCCCGAGCGACAGCAGCAGCCGCTGGAACGTCTGCACCTGCGAGGCGTTCAGCTGCAACTGGCCGGGCGCGGGCGAGGTCACGAGATTGCGCAGGTTGAACTTCGCCTGCGCATCCTCGATCGAGCCGGACAGATAGGTGTCGGACCCGTCGCGCGCATCCGTCACGCCGATCTTGCCGAGGAAATCGGACAGCTTGGTCTTCGCGATCGGCACCGCCCAGATGCCGCCCAGGTAGGTCACGCCCGGCGCGGTGTCGCCCTCGGAGCGCAGGATCATCCGGGTCCAGTCGAGCGCGCCGCGCGCGACCCACTGCGCCTGCGCGATCAGCCGCTGGTTCTCGATCCGGCGGATCTGCACCTGCTGGCGCCACAGCATGCCGGACACCAGGATCGCCGACAGCGCGACGACGAGCAGCGCGGTGATGATCGCAACGCCGCGTTGCGGGCCGATGACGGCCGCGCGGCCGGTGCGGCGCGAACGGGAAGCGGAGCGGGGCGGGAAGGAGGCACGCATATCACTCGCCCACCAGGAAAATGCGCGTGACGGGCACTTTCAGCGACGTCGCGCCGATGCTCACCTCGAGCCCCGTCACCGCGCGCGGCGGCGGCGCATTGCCGAGCAGCGGCACCTTCAGCGCGTTGTTGTTCTGCGCGAGCGCATCGTCGGCGTCGGGCATGCTGGTGGTCCAGCCGACCTTCGGTACATACAGGCGCGCGGTGATCGCGCCGACGCCGCGCATCAGCGGCACCGAACTCCAGCCCTCGGTGTCGCCGCCGCGCAGCGCGCTGCGCAATTCGTTGACGTTGCCGATCGGCGGCGACGCGAAGCGCACGACGCGGCCGTTGGAGATCCGGTAGCGGACCACCTGCAGGCGCGGCGCCGCGTCCGGCGCATCGAGGTCGCGCACGATCTGCAGCGTGTCGCCCGCGACCCGCACGGCCGGCTCGCCGGCTTCGTCGTCCGTCGCCGCGCGACGCACGTCGATGCGCATCTGGTCGAACATCTGCGCGAACACGCGCTCGTCCTCCATCGCGCTCGATACCTTGTCGCGGCCGCGCATGATCTGGTCGAGCCCGCGCCACGACAGGATCGCGACGACCGCGAGAATCGTGATCGCGATCATCAGCTCGATCAGCGTGAAGCCGCGCACCCCACGGGGGTTGCCCGCGGCACGCGTGCGGCGCGGCGCGCGCTCAGAGCGAACGGCTGGTTTCATTCGCCACCACCGTCACCATTTGCGCGAGCACGCCCTTGCGGCCGTTCAGCGTGACCGCGACCTCGACCCGCCGGAACACCGGGTTGGGCGTCGAACTCACGCGCTGCGTGCAGGTCATCGGCACGTTGCCCTGCGAACAGTCGAAGCTCTGCTCGCCGATCTCGGGCCACGCGTGCGCGAGGTGCAACTGGGCGAGCGCGTTGTCGGCGCTCCAGCCGGCCAGCAGACGTTCGTGCAGTTCGGAGGCTTCCGTCGCCATCGTGCCGACCGCGCGGATCGACGCGGCCAGCGCGACGGCGATGATCGCGAGCGCGACCAGCACCTCGATCATCGTGAAACCGCGCGCGGCGCGGCGGCGGGGCATGAAAGGAACCGGGAGGACACGCATCGTCAGCGCACCTCGTAGCGGCCGTTGCCGGTGCCGACGATCACCGCGCTGCCTACCGCGGAATAGAGCGTCACGCGCACCGGCGTGTCGATACTTTCGGTGCCGAACACGATCCGGGCGGGCTGCGTGTCCGAACCCGGATAGTCGATCGCGGCGCCCGTGACGCCGCCGTCCCAGCCGCGCGGGCGCAGCAGGTCGTCGCGCAGCGGGCGCCAGCCGTCGGCCGTGCGCACGTCAAAGCTGAAGCCGCGCTCGGTGGGCTGCCATGCGATCGGGCGAGCGCGCACCTGTGCCTCGTCGCCCGCCGTTTCGAACAGCAGCGCGAGCCGCTGCGCTTCTTCGCGCAGATCGGTGCGAGGATTGCGCCGCATCGACAGCGACGCGAGCGACACGAGCAGGCCCGCGATCACGAGCACGACCAGCATCTCGAGCAGCGTGAAGCCGCGTCCGTTCCGACGGAAGCCCGCCCGTGGAGCGGGGCCGCGAAGGGGAGTCGTGCCGGAGTCGTGCATGAAGGAAGCCGGTGGGCGTGCCTGGGGACGTGCCGTCAATCGCTCACTGCCACGAGCCGATGTCGGCATCGTTGCCTTCGCCGCCTTCCTTGCCGTCCGCGCCGTAGCTGAACACGTCGATCTCGCCGTGCACGCCGGGGTTCAGGTACTTGTACGCATTGCCCCACGGGTCGTTCGGCAGACGCTCGAGATAGCCGCCGTCCTTCCAGTTGTTCGGAATCGGATCGTTGGTCGGCTTCGCGATCAGCGCGCCGAGGCCTTGATCCTGCGTCGGGTAGCGGCCGTTGTCGAGACGGTACAGCTTGAGCGCCTGCATGATCGTGCCGATGTCCTGCTTCGCGGCGACCGCGCGGGCCTGATCCGGACGGCTCATGATCTTCGGCACGATCAGCGCCGCGAGAATGCCGAGAATCGCCACCACCACCATGATTTCGATCAGCGTGAAGCCGCGCTGACGGCGTGCGGCCTGCGAGCGGCGAGTGATCCACGTTTGCATGAGTAACTACCTCTTTTTAAAAAAATGATCGATGAGCGATGAACGCGGACGGCGTGCCGGAAGGCCGCGCCTGCCCGTGTGAAGCCGCATTGTAAGGCTGGCCGGGCTTTAGTCTTTCACTCAACGCAAATTTCACATTCATCCGTACAATAGGGCACATGAACGCGCTCTCGATCCGGATCCTTTCCCTTGCCCTCTTCGCGGTACTCTGCGCGACGGCCACTTATTGGGTCGTCACGGTGTCCGCGCATCAGGCCCCTCTACCCGCCGCCGCCGCCCATGCGCCGGCCCGCACCGAGGACGCCGCGGTGCTGTTCGGCGGCCAGCTGACGCACAACCCGGTGCAGGACATCCACCTGTTCGGCATCCTCGCGCTGCAGCGCGGCGCGGCAGCCATCATCGGTACCGGCAGCGACGCCCCGCGCGCGATCTCGCTCGGCGGCGAAGTCGCCCAGGGCACGACGCTCGCCGAGGTGCGCGACCGCTCGGTCATCGTCGACCGCAACGGCGCCCGCTCCGAAATCTTCCTGCCCACCAACACGCCGTCGCCCGCCATCTACGTTCGCTGAACGCCCGGCGCCGCATCCCGGCCGCTCCCGCATGATGCCGGGGCGGCCACCCCCTCCTGTCGATCTCCGCTTCCCGCCATCCCGCCTTACTGCACCATGTTGTTCAGTTCGATGATCGGCAGCATCACCGCCAGCACGATCACCAGCACGATGCCGCCCATCGCCAGGATCAGCAGCGGTTCGAGCAGACTCGTCAGGAACATGGTGCGGCGCTCCAGTTCGCGCGATTCGCCTTCCGCCGCGCGGTCGAGCATCGTCGTCACGTCGCCCGTCGCTTCGCCCGAACGAATCAGGTGAACCAGCACGGGTGGGAACGTCTTCACGTTGTTCAGCGCGCGCGACAGCGCGGAGCCTTCGCGAACCCGCACGATCGCATCGTCGATGTTGCCGCGCATCGCGCGGTTCGACAGCGTCTCGCCGGCAGCCTGCAACGCGCGCAGGATCGGCACGCCGGCTGCGCTCAGAATGCCGAGCGTACTCGCGAAACGCACCGTGTTGTAGCCGCGCACCAGCTTGCCGAGCAGCGGCGCGGTCAGCAGCCAGCGGTCGAACGCGAGACGCGGACCGTCGCGCGACAGCGTCGCTTTCACCAGATAGACGATCACGGCCACCGCGATCAGCATCGCCCACCACCAGTGCCGGACGAAGTCGGACAGCCCCATCATCACGATCGTGAGCAGCGGCAGCTGCTGCTTGGTGCTCGCGAACACGTTGACGACCTGCGGCACCACATAGCTCAGCAGGAACGTGACGATGCCGAGCGCGATCAGGGTCACGATCGCCGGGTAGGTGAATGCGAGCACGATCTTCTGCTTCAGCGCGTTGCGCTCCTCGATGTAGTCGGCGAGCCGCGACAGCACGATGCCGAGCTTGCCGGTGTGCTCGCCGGCCGACACCAGCGCGCGGTAGATCTCGGGAAAATCGCGCGGGTGCTCGCCGAGCGCGTTCGCGAGCGAATGGCCGCCCAGCACCTCGGCGCGGATCGCCGCCATCAGTTCGCGGATGTAGTCGCGCTCGGCCTGTTCGGTCAGCACGGACAGCGCTTCGTCGAGCGGCAGGCCGGCCGTCAGCAGGCTCGCGAGCTGGCGGGTCAGGATCGCCTGCTCGCGCTGCGACAGCTTGCGGCCGAGCGCGAGCCGCTGACTGCGCTCGCCGCGCGTGCGGCTCGCCGCCGGTTCGACGACGAGCGGCGTCAGCCCTTGCGTGCGCAACTGGCCGCGGGCGGACCGCGCGCTGTCGGCTTCGATGACTCCTTTCTGCGCACGCCCCGCTGAATCGATTGCTTCGAAACGGAATGCCGGCATCGCGCTATGCGCCTCCTGTCACACGCAGCACTTCCTCGAACGACGTGGCGCCCGCCGCGAGCCAGCGCTCGGCGTCGTCGCGTAGCGTGCGCATGCCGCCCGCACGGCCGGTCGCGAGGATCTCCGCATCGGCCGCGTTGCGGTGGATCAGCGACCGGATCGGTTCGTCGACGACCAGCAGTTCATACACGCCGCGCCGGCCCGAGTAGCCCGAGTGGCTGCACTTGTCGCAGCCGACCGGATGCCACGCCGTGCGGCCGTCCTCGTGCCGCTCCTCCTTGCACGCCGGACAGAGCTGGCGCACCAGCCGCTGCGCGAGCACGCCCAGCAGCGACGACGCGAGCAGGTAGGGTTCGACGCCCATGTCGGTAAGCCGGGTCACGGCGGACGCCGCGTCGTTGGTATGCAGCGTCGCCAGCACCAGGTGGCCCGTCAGCGACGCCTGCACCGCGATCTGCGCGGTTTCGAGGTCGCGGATTTCGCCGATCATGATGACGTCCGGATCCTGCCGCAGGATCGAGCGCAGCGCGCGCGCGAAGGTCATGCCGATCCGTTCGTTCACCTGGGTCTGGCCGATGCCACCCAGGTCGTATTCGATCGGATCCTCGACCGTCATGATGTTGGTGGTGGCCGTTTCGAGCCGCGACATCGACGCATACAGCGTCGTTGTCTTGCCCGAGCCCGTCGGGCCCGTGACGAGCACGATGCCGTGCGGACGGGAAATCAGCTTGTCGAATTCGGCGAGCGTGTCGCGGCCCATCCCGAGCGCTTCGAGATTCAGCCGCGCCGCGTCCTTTTCCAGCAGCCGCAGCACCGCGCGTTCGCCGTGCCCGGTCGGCAGCGTCGACACCCGCACGTCAACCGGACGCCCGCCGACCCGCAGCGTGATCCGGCCGTCCTGCGGCAGGCGCTTCTCGGCGATGTCGAGCTGCGCCATGATCTTGATCCGCGAGATCAGCGCGCCGTGCAGCGCCTTCTTCGGACGCACGACATCGCGCAGCGTGCCGTCGACGCGAAAGCGCACCACCGATGCATTCTCGAACGGCTCGATGTGGATGTCCGATGCCTGTTCGCGTGCCGCTTGCGTGAGCAGCGCGTTGATCATCCGGATGATCGGCGCGTCGTCTTCCGATTCGAGCAGATCCTCGACTTCGGGGATGTCCTGCATCAGCCGCGACAGGTCGACTTCGCCTTCGACCTCGCCGACCACCTGCGCCGCGCTGCCGTCCTGGCGCGCGTACGCCTGATTGATCGCCTGCGCGAGGTCCGCGGCCGGCAGCCGCTGCACCGACACCGCGCCGAAGTTGCGCGCGACCTCGGCCAGCGCCGCGTCGCTCGTACGCTCGCTGATCCATACCTCGAGCGTATCCGCGTGCTGATGCGCGATCAGGATCTGACCGGCTTTCGCAAAGCCGTACGGCAGCAGCCGCGCGGCGAGCGGCGACGGCGCCGCGCGCTCGCCCGCCGCCGCGTCCGGCTGGCCGTGGGTGGCCGCTTCGAGCGCGGGTGTCACGGCTGGGCTCCCGGCGACGCCGTGGCCGGCACCGTGCCGAACGGAACCGATCCCGCGGGCGCCGCGGCAGGTGCGCTCGCGCTCGCGGGCGGCGCCGCCTGCTGGCGGCGCATCTTGTCGAGATCGAACAGGTTCATCGCCGGCGACACGCCCTGGCTCGGGCCGAGCGGCATCGGCGGGACGACCGGATCGTCCTTGTCCTTGATGATGTTGTTGTCCGACTTGTACGCGCCCTGCACGCCCTGGATGTAGTCGTAGCGGTTCGACGTGACCGCCTGCGCGGTGCTGCGATCGGTGATGATCACCGGGCGCAGGAACACCATCAGGTTGGTCTTGGTGCGGCTCTTGCCTTCCGAACGGAACAGCTGGCCGATCCACGGGATGTCGCCGAGGAACGGAACCTTGTTGTTGTTCACGTTGTAGTTGTCCTGCATCAAGCCGCCCAGCACGATGATCTCGCCGTTGTCGGCGAGCACGGTCGACTGGATCGAACGCTTGTTGAAGGTCGGGCCGGCCTGGTTGGTCGCCGAATTGGTGGTGCCCGCGACGACCGACGAGTCTTCCGTATACAACTGCAGCTTCAGGATCCCGCCGTCGGTGATCTGCGGCTTCACATGCAGCGTCAGGCCGACGTCGCGGCGGTCGTAGGTGTTGAACGCATTGGCCGTCGTGCCGCTCGTGAGGTTCGAATACGAGCCCGTCGCCACCGGCACGTTCTGACCGACGACGATCTTCGCTTCCTCGTTGTCGAGCGTGATCAGGTTAGGCGTCGACAGCACGTTGGCATCGTTCGAGCCCGCGAACATCTGTAGCAGCCCGCCGAGCCCCTGGATGCCGAACATGTTGCGCAGCCAGCCGATGTTCAGGCCCGGCGTGAGCGCGCCGGCGACGGCAAGCGGGGTCAGCGTGGTGGACCCGGTCGGGTTGTTGATGAAATTGCCGCCGGCCGCACCGTTCGCGCCGGTCGAATTCAGGCTCGTGCCCGCGTACAGCGCATTGTTCGCGATCTGCCACTGAATCCCGAGGTTGGCGCTCGTCGTCGAATTCAGCTCGACGATCAGCGCTTCGATATAGACCTGCGCCCGGCGCGCATCGAGCTGGTCGATCACCGCGCGCAGGTTGCGGTAGACCGCGTCCGGCGCCGTGATGATCAGCGAATTGGTCGCCGCGTCGGCCTGGATCATCCCGCCCGGCTGGTTGTCGTCGCCCTTGTCCTTGTCGCCGCCGAGCAGGCCGCCGCTACCCATGCCGCCGTTGGACGACGAGCCGCCGCTGCCCGACGACGAACCCAGCCCGCCCGACGGCAACGGCGGGGTGCCCGACGAACCCGTCGAGAAATTGCTGCCGCTCGACGACGAGCCGTTCTGGTTGAAGGAGTTCGCATCGTTCGAGCTGGCCGACGAATTGCTGTCGCCGCTGCCCTTGCCGAGCATCCCGCGCAGCGTCTTGGCCAGCTTCACCGCATCGGCATTGCGCAGCGGCACGACGTGCATGTTGCCCGGCACCGCGCTCGGCGCGTCGAGCTGCTCGACGAGCTTCTTCGCAGCCGCGAGGCGCGAGCCGTTCGACGCCCGCAGCAGCACCGAGTTGGTCCGCGGGTCGGCGGTCGCGGTGACCTTGAGCGTGGCGTCGGTATTGCCGATCGCGCCCGGATCCAGCAGCTTGCCGAGCTGGGTCGCGATGTCGATCGCGTTGGCGTTCTTCAGCGGCACGACGACGATCTGGGCGCCGGCCGCGTTGTCCACTCCAGCGATGATCTGCGCAATCCGGCGGACATTGTCGGCGTAATCGGTGACGACGATCGTGTTGTTGGCCGGGTATGCGGTGATCGTATTGTTCGGCGAGATCAGCGGCCGCAGCACCGGCAGCAGGTTGTTGGCCGATTCGCTCCTCAGCTCGAACACCTGCGTGATGACCTGGTCGCCGCGCGCCTGCGGCGAATTGCCGACATAGGTCGGCACGCCCTGCAGCTTCGCGTCCGCCTCGGGCACCACCTTCAGCACGCCGTGATCCTGGACCAGCGAGAAGCCCTGCATCCGCAGCGCGGACTGCAGCGTCTTCAACGCCTGATCCTCGGGCACCGGCCGTTCGGACACGAGGTTCAGCTGGCCCTTGACCCGGGGGTCGACGATGATCGTCTTGCCCGTCGCGGCGCCGATCGCCTTGGCGACCTGGTCGATATCCGCGTTGACGAAGTTGAGCGTGACCTGGGCATGTGCGGCCTGCGCGGCGACAATTCCAGCGACGACGAGCGCCGTTGCGACGCGCCGCAAAACAAAGCGAGTTCTTGTCATGGAGTAGTAGATCGATGCCGGCGGTGGCCGTATCCGACGGTGTATTACAAGTGTCAATTTCAAAACGCAGACATTAGCAGCTTTTCATGTCCGAAATATCACATTGAACTGAGGACCGTCTCACTTACGACATAAAAAACTTCGAACATCGTATGCGGCATGTAAGTTTCCTCCTTCGCATGCGCGTTTCCGCCTTCGTTAATCAGAGAAGAACCGAAACAAAAAGGCGGTATAACCCGTACCTGTCAGAACCTGCAGTCCGTATGCGCCGTCGTGGCGCGCCGTCCGGCAGCCGGTATGATACGGGCGGCACAGTCGCTCCGCGCGAAAACCGTCTTCGGGTTTTCCCGATCCCGGGTGCCGAGGGTAAACAAACCAGCCATTTATTTTCAAGATGATGACGCGGCCTTCCTTAATCGCGATACTCGCTGCCGGCGCCTGGTTTGCCAGTTCGCCCGCGCACGCCGATTGCTACGACGAGGCTGCCAAGTATCAGAAGGTGAATCCGCTGATCCTGCGTGCGATTGCCTGGCAAGAATCGCGTAATCGCCCAGACGCGCTGAACAAGAACGCGAACGGCTCGATCGACTACGGGATCATGCAGATCAACTCGATCCACCTGCCCACGCTGGCCCAGTACGGCATCACGCGCAGCACGCTGATGGAGCCCTGCAAGAACGTCTATATCGCCGCGTGGCATCTGCGCCGCAAGATGGACAAGTACGGCAACACCTGGCAAGCGGTCGGGGCTTACCACTCGGAAACACCGCCGCTGCGCGACAAATACGCGAAGCAGATCGCCGATATTCTCGTCCGGTGGAAGAAGCTGCTCCCGGCACAGGAAGCCTCGGAATAAGCGAAGCCGCGCCGCGGTGGGGCCTTCCGACCGACTCGGCCGCCTTCGCGGCCGAATACCCGACGAGACGGCCGGCCCACGCGCGGCCCGGCTGACGGGCATCGGCACCGGCGGCCCGACCGTGGCCGGATCGACGCCCCGGCCGCCGCGTTTGATGCACAATGCGGCTTCACACCGTTCGTTCGCGCCGCCCGGCGCCCCGGCCGCCAGCCGGTGCCGCCCCTTTTTGCGGCTGCGACGCGGTCGCTTTTCTCTCTTTTCGTTGGTGCGTACCGCAATGAATCAGCCGTTGCCCGTCACCGTGCTGTCCGGCTTCCTCGGCGCCGGCAAGACCACGCTGCTCAACCATATCCTCGCCAATCGCGCCGGCCTGCGGGTCGCCGTGATCGTCAACGACCTCGCCGCCGTCAATATCGACGCATCGCTGGTTCGCGACGCGGCCGCGCTGTCGCATGTCGAGGAGCGCCTCGTCGAGATGTCGAACGGCTGCATCTGCTGCACGCTGCGCGACGATCTGCTCGTCGAGATCCGTCAGTTGGCCGGCGAAGGCCGCTTCGACGCGATCCTGATCGAATCGACCGGTATCGCAGAGCCGATGCCGATCGCGGAGACCTTCACGTTCGTCGACGACGACGGCACGACGCTCGGCGACCTCGCGCGCCTCGACACGATGGTCACGGTGGTCGATGCATTCAATTTCCTGCGCGACTACGGATGCGACGACGCACTCGCCGAGCGCGGCATCGCCGCGACCGACGAAGACGACCGCACGCTTGTCGAGCTGCTGATCGAACAGATCGAATTCTGCGACGTCCTGGTCGTCAACAAGGCCGACCTCGTCGACGCCGACGAACTCGGCCGCCTGCAGAAGATTCTCGCGAGCCTCAATCCGCGCGCGCGGCAGGTGGTGAGCCGATTCGGCGATGTGCCGCTCGCGGAAGTGCTCGATACCGGCCGCTTCGATTTCGACGCGGCGGCCAGCGCGCCGGGATGGCTCGCGTCGCTCGACCATCACGATCACGCGCATGGCCATGCGCATCCGCACGGCGAAGCCGACGAATACGGCATCGGCAATTTCGTCTATCGCGCGCGTCGCCCGTTTCATCCCGAACGGTTCTGGACGCTGCTGCATCAGGAATGGAAGGGGGTGCTGCGCAGCAAGGGTTTCTTCTGGCTCGCGACCCGCGCCGACGTCGCCGGCTCGCTCTCGCAGGCGGGCGGAGTGTGCCGGCACGGTCCGGCGGGATTGTGGTGGGCTGCGCAGGACCGCGCCGAATGGCCGGCGCACGACGACGAACTGTTCGCCGAAATTCGCGCCGACTGGCACGGCGATCTGGACGACGCGTCGATCGGCGATCGCCGCCAGGAACTCGTGCTGATCGGAATCGGCATCGATGCGGCCGCATGGTGCGCGCGATTCGATGCGTGCCTGTTGACCGACGACGAATACGCGCTGGGTCAAGCGGCATGGTCGCATTACCCGGACCCGTTCCCCGCGTGGGACATCGATGAGCACGACGATGATCACGACCACGATCATGACCACGACGGCGACGCCGAAATCGTGCATCGCCACTGATCGTTAAATCTTGAAAAGGGCCGCGCAGTGTGGTGAAAAAGCTGCGCGCACTGACGAAAAAACCCGCTCGCAGGCGGGTTTTTTCATTCGCAAACGCGGAATTCAGCGCTTGTTCACTGCGTCCTTGAACGCTTTGCCAGCCGTGAACTTGACCGTCTTGGCTGCCGGGATCTTGATGGTTTCACCCGTCTTCGGGTTGCGGCCCGTGCGTGCCGCACGCTTGCCCGAACCGAAGCTGCCGAAGCCGATCAGTTGCACCGCGTCGCCTTTCGACACAGCCTTCTTGATGACTTCGAGGAGCGTGTCCAGCGTTTCGCCGGTTTGAGCCTTGCTGGCGCCCGTCTGAGCGGCGACGGCGTCGATCAGTTCCTGTTTGTTCATTAAGGTTCCTTTCTCAGGTTAGGTTGACACGAACAGCGCGAACGCGCCGATTATACGTGCGCGAACCGTGCCGTCGATAGTTGGTAGCGACGGCACAGCGCCGAATACTGCGCCGCGCGACGTACCGCCAGGCCGGCCTGCGACAGGCCCCGTGATACGGCGCTTGCTATGATAGCGCAGCGCAAACCCAATAACGACAAGGGTTTCAAAGATTTTCATCCGGATTTTGCCAAATGATTCCTCGGCCGCGCGGTTTCCGATCAGTGCAAACCCGCCGCGCCGCGCCGCGCGAACGGCCCGCGCGCGGCGCCGTTGGTTTTTGCCAACGCCAAGCTGGACGGGGCTTGCGCGGCGGTTCGCCGCATTTCGGCGTCACTCTTTTTTGTTTCGCATGCCCGACCGAATCGTTCCAGCGACGCTCGCTTTCCGTGAAGACGGCACGCTCGTTTCACAGGATTACGGCGACATCTATCACAGCGAGGCCGGCGCGCTCGAGCAGGCCCGGTACGTTTTCCTGCAGGGCAACAACCTGCCGCAGCGCTGGCGCGGACGGCGCATCTTCACGATCGTCGAGACCGGTTTTGGCATGGGGTGCAATTTTCTCGCGACCTGGGCCGCGTGGCGGGCCGACCCCGAGCGGTGCGAGCGGCTCCACTTCGTCTCCGTCGAAAAGCATCCGTTCTCGCGCGACGATCTACGTCGCGCGGCACGCCATTTCGTTGCGGACACAACTATCTATCCGCTCGTCGATGCGCTCGTGGATAGCTGGCCCGTCCTCACGCCCGGTCTGCACCGGCTCGCATTCGACGCCGGCGGCGTCACGCTGACGCTCGCATTCGGCGACGTGGGGACGGTGCTGCCGAACCTCGTGCTGCGCGCCGATGCGTTCTATCTCGACGGCTTCGCCCCGTCGAAAAATCCCGACATGTGGTCGCCCTCCGTCTTCAGATCGCTTGCACGGCTCGCCGACGAACACGCGACGTTTGCAACCTATACGAGTGCGGGCGACGTGAAGCGCGCGCTCGATGCCGCCGGTTTCCGCTATCGGAAGATCGACGGTTTCGCTAGCAAGCGCGCGATGCTCGTCGGCGAATTCGCGCCGCGCTGGCGCGTGCGGCGTCACGAGCCGCCGCGTGCGTTTCCGGTCGAGCGCCGCGACGCGCTTGTGATCGGCGCGGGGCTCGCCGGCTGCGCGATCGTCGAACGGCTCGCCGCTCGAGGCTGGCACGCGACGCTGATCGAGCGCCATCCGGTCCTGGCGAACGAGGCGTCGGGCAATCCCGCCGGCGTGTTTCATCCGCTGATCGCGCGCGACGACAATCTCGCCGCGCGCCTGTCGCGCACAGGCTTTTTCCATGCGCTGACAGGTTGGCGCGCGCTCGAACTTGCGGGCCACACCTTCGAGCGCAGCACGCGAGGGCTCGTGCAACTCGCATCGTCCGACGACGAATTCGACAGGATGCGCGCCGCGCTCGACGCGCTGGATCTGCCCGCCGAACTGGCGTCGATGCTGTCGCGCGACGCGGCGGGCGAGCGGCTGCACGCGACAGTCGCTCGGGGCGGCTGGCTGTTCCCGGAAGGCGGCTCGGTCCGGCCCGCCGCGCTCGCGGCCGCGCAGTGCGAGATGGCCGGTCAACGCGTGACCCGGCTGACGGGCGTCGACGTCGCGCGGCTCGAGCGCGGCGACGACGGCGCATGGCGCGCGCTCGACGCCGACGGCACGACGATCGCGCAGGCGCACATCGCAATCGTCGCCAACGCGGGCGAAGCGGCGCGCATCGCCGGACTCCGTCACGCGCCGACCCAGATCGTGCGCGGCCAACTGACGCTGTTGCCGCCGGGCAGTACGCCGGCGCTCGACGCACCCGTGATCGGCGACGGCTACGCGGTACCGCTCGCGGACGGCGTCACGCTCACCGGCGCAACCTACGAACCCGACGATACGGACCCCGCTCTACGCGTCTCGGGCCATCGAGAAAACCTGGCCCGGCTCGAACAACTGCTACCGCAGTTTGCCGCCGCCGGCTTCGACGCCGAGACGCTTGCCGGCCGGGTTGCCTTCCGCTGCGTCGCGAGCGACCGGCTACCGCTGATCGGACCGCTCGGCGACGAAGCCGCGGCCGCTGCCCACGCGCAGGCGCTGAGCGGCGCCCAGCCGCGCGACGTGCCGCGCGCCGCGGGCTTGTACGGCGCCTTCGGCTACGGCTCGCGCGGTCTCATCTGGGCCGCGCTCGGCGCCGAATTGATCGCCTGTCAAATCGAAGGCGAGCCGTGGCCCGTCGAACGCGACCTGGCCGAAGCGATCGATCCCGCACGCTTCCTGATCCGCGCGCTCAGGCAGGGCGACCTCGCCTGAGCATCGCATCCCGACGCCCATTTTTCTCCGCATCCGGGTCGCTCGCACAGCTCCGCGCCTACACCGCCGCGCACAGTTATCCACGCCGATCTGTGGATAACTGTGCGAATTGAATGCTCAATCCTTGTGCAGTCGATGTGGACGTAAACGGGGTAACTTCGCACAGCCGCACAGTACGCAAAAAGTTACTCAATGAAACCCTGTGCGGACGAACAGGCTGTGCATCCTGTTATGCGTCACGCAAGCCTATGATCCGGCAGCGTAAACAGAAGTTATCCACAGAAATTCGGGGGGCTTGTTAACTGCTACTACGTATACATACAGGTAAACCTATACGTAAACAGCCCAGCCCCTGCCGGTTGGCCAGGTCCGGGTAAATTCGGTCCGGACCGCCTGAGCTGTGGCACAATCAGTTTCCTTCGCGTACCCATGGCCATGTGCCGCGGGTGCATCAACGGAACGGTTGGCGCAGATCCGGATCTGAAGATTTGAGATCTCGCTTTCCTTCCGCACACCAGGCCGGCATGCCAGACCGGCCGCGAGCCTGACCCGACATCGCCCCTTTGCCGCGATGCAGGCTTTACCCCTGTCCTGCCGTCACACCACGACTAATAACGGGGCAACGACTCAGCCAGCGCGCATCACTCGTTCATTTCGCTTGCCCATTGCGTCGCTGGCGGTTGCCTTCCAAAGGAGAAGTCACCACGATGAAGTCGGCATTCTCATTCCTGCCCAGTTGGCCGCTCGCGCCGGACGCCATTTTCTGGGCCGGCTTCGCGCTCTTCGCCGCCGGCCTGTGCGGCGAGCTCTGCTATCGCGCCTGGCGCCTGCCGCGCATCACCGGTTATGCGGTGATCGGGCTCATCGCCGGCTCGTTCGGTTTCGGCGTGATCGACGCGAGCACCGACGAGACATCCCGGCTCCTGATCAACGTGGCGCTCGGCCTGCTGCTGTTCGAACTCGGCAGCCGACTCGACCTGCGCTGGATCCGCCGCAATCCCTGGCTGATCGCATCGAGTCTCGCGGAAGCCACGCTCACCTTCGTATTCGTGCTCGTCGCGCTGCTGCTGCTCAACGTCCCCGCCATGATCGCGATCGTGCTCGCGGCGATCGCGATCTCGACATCGCCGGCAATGGTGATCCAGCTCAAGACCGAGCTGCGCGCCGAAGGGCAGGTGTCGCAGCGCCTCATCACGTTGTCGGCGCTCAATAGCGTGTACGCGGTCGTGCTGACCAAGCTCGTGACCAGCTGGCTGCATCAGGAAGCCTACGGCAACGTGTTCGCGACGATCATCCAGCCGATCTATCTGCTGGTCGGCTCGCTGATCGTCGCCTACCTGTTCGCGCGCGCGTGCAACTTCCTGTTCCGGCACGTCGCGTCGACGATGCGCGACGAGCATTCGTTCGTCGCGCTGTTCGGTCTCGTCGTGCTTGCGATCGCAGTTGCGCAGGCGCTCAAGCTGTCGACCATGCTGACGCTGCTGCTGGCCGGGATTATCGTGAAGAATCTCGAAGCGCGGCCGCAGCTGTGGCCCGAGCACTTCGGCACCGCGGGCTGGCTGCTGACAGTCATCCTGTTCGTGCTGACGCTCACGTCGTTCGAATGGCGGGACATCGCGACGGGCGGCCTGATCGCCGCCGTGCTGATCGTCGCGCGCCTCGTCGCGAAGCTGGTCGGCGTGCTCGCGTTCGCGAAGCCGAGCGGCATCGGCACCAAGCAGGGCATCGCGCTGGGGCTGTCGCTTGCGCCGATGTCCGCGCTCGCGTACCTGCTGACCGACGATACCTACCAGCTTTATCCGAATTTCGATCCGCAACTGCGCGCGGTCGTCATGTGTTCGATCGTGGTCCTGCAGCTGGCGGGCCCGCTGCTCGTCTACCGCTGCCTGTCCGCCGTCGGCGAACGACGCGACAGCAACTGACCGGCGCGGCGCCCCCCTCCGGGCGGGCGCCCTTCATCCCGTTTTCCGGAAACCGCCATGGCACTCGAAACCTTCATCAACTCCGAGCCGTTCACGTTCGGCATCGAACTCGAAATCCAGATCGTCAACACGCACAACTACGATCTGACCAAAGCGTCTTCCGACCTGATGCGGCTCATCAAGGACGAGCAGTTTCCCGGCAACATCACGCCGGAAATCACCGAGAGCATGATCGAGCTGTCGACCGGAGTGTGCAAAACGCACGATCAGGCACTGGGCGAACTGCACGCCATCCGCGATACGCTCGTGAAGGCCGCCGACCAGCTGAACGTCGGGCTGTGCGGCGGCGGCACGCACGGCTTCCAGCAATGGAGCGACCGGCAGATCTTCGACGCGCCGCGCTTCCAGTACATCTCGGAGCTGTACGGCTATCTCGCCAAGCAATTCACCGTGTTCGGCCAGCACGTACACATCGGCTGCCCGGATCCCGACAGCGCGCTGTACCTGCTGCATTCGATGTCGCGCTTCATCCCGCACTTCATCGCGCTGTCAGCGTCGTCGCCGTACGTGCAGAACGTCGACACCGGCTTTCATTCGGCACGCCTGAATTCGGTATTCGCGTTTCCGCTGTCCGGCCGCGCGCCGTTCGTGCTCTCGTGGAACGGCTTCGAAGAATATTTCACGAAGATGGTGAACACCGGCGTCGTCAACAGCATGAAGGATTTCTATTGGGACATCCGGCCGAAGCCCGGCTACGGAACGATCGAGGTCCGGGTCATGGATACCCCGCTATCGGTCGATCGGGCCGCGGCCATTGCCTGCTACATCCAGACGCTGGCGCGCTACCTGCTGCTCGACAAACCGTTGAAGCTGTCCGAGGACGACTACCTGGTGTACACGTTCAACCGCTTCGAAGCCTGCCGGTTCGGGCTCGAAGGCACCTGCGTGAATCCGCAGACGGGCGAACGCAAGACGATCGCCGAGGACATCCTCGACACCCTCGATCGCATCGCGCCGCACGCGGCGGAACTGGGATCGCGCGCGGCGCTCGACCAGATCGGGTCGCTGGCGAAAGCCCGGGTCAACGATGCGGCGTGGCTGAGAACGGTCTTCAAGCAGGAGAAGTCGCTGAACGAGACAGTGCGACAGCAATGCCTGCGCTGGCGCGAATGAAAAATAGTTTTTCAATTCCACGCTCCCGACAGCCGGGGGTTTAGGTTTACCTCCGGTTTACGTATACATACGTAGTAGTAGTTAACAAGCCTCGCCCGATCCTGTGGATAACCCCATATTCCATTGGAAAGTCAAAGGCATGCAAAATGGACAACCGCGCGGAACCGGACGGGGTCCGCGTGGATGGCTCGGGATGAAAAAGTGCTTGTGCGTCCAGGGTGTCCGGTTGTCAAGAAACCGCGCACAGCCCGTTCCCGTGGTTATTCAGGGGTTATCCACAGATTCAATGGGATAACTTAGCTGTGCGATTTTCCTCTCTCGCTTAGAATGTCGGCTTCGCGGTGACCGGCGCTGACGGGAGCGTCGCAACCGCACGCATGTTCGTGGCGTGTGCCTCGCGACGGACTTGTGGGACGCGCTTGTCCAGGCGCGTCCTTTTTGAGATAGAGATCCGGATCAGATCTCCCCACAATGGCCGCCCGGGAACAACGGTGGCCGGTAACAGCGAAAAGACTATGAGCGAAGGCGTTTACGGGAATCAGGCAGCCGGGCGAGTGACCCACAGCCTGTTACGGTTGAGCACGGCCATGCGGAGTCAGGCATGGGATTGGGCGGAAGGCGCGGGGTTGACGCCGACGCAGGGCGAGATCCTGGTGCTGCTGCTGCAGCGCAAAGGGCCGATGCGCCTGGGCGAGATTGCGCGCGAAACGCAATTGACCGCGGCCACCACGAGCGATGCGGTGAGCACGCTCGAGCACAAGGGACTGGTCGAAAAGCGCCGCGCGCTCGACGACGGCCGCGCGCTGGCGGTGCGCCTGAGCGCACGCGGTCGTACGGCCGCGAAGAAGGCGCTGCAATGGCCTGACTTCTTGTCGAAAGCGGTCGGTACGCTGGCTGCCGACGAGCAGGGTGCGCTGTATCGCGCGCTGCTGAAGACGCTGCGCGAGCTGCAGGTGCGCGGCGACATTCCGCCGCACCGCATGTGCGTGACGTGCAAGCACTTCCAGCCCGGCAAGGCGGCAAAGAAGCCTTCGTACCGCTGCGCGCTGCTCGACCTGACGATGGCCGATAACGATCTGCGTCTCGATTGCTCGGTGCATGAAGAGGCGGACGCGGCCACGCAGAAGAAAACCTGGAAGGTCTTCGCGCAGATCTGATCCGCGCGACGCGCATCCCGTTCGACCGGAGCCTGCCGATGAATGCCGAAGTCGTTGCGATTCGTCACGTGCATTTCGAGGATCTCGGGAGCTTCGAACGGGTGCTCGGCGAGCGCGGTCGGCGGGTGCGTTACGTCGATGTCGGCGGCTCGCGGTTCGAGGTGCTGGATCCGCTCGAGCCGTCGCTGCTCGTGATCCTCGGCGGGCCGATCAGCGCGTACGACGACGATCAGTATCCGACCACGGCGCCGCTCGTGGCGCTGATCAAGAAACGGATCGACGCGGGTTTGCCGACGCTCGGCATTTGCCTCGGCGCGCAGCTGATCGCCCGGGCGCTCGGCGCGCGGGTCTATCCGGGTGCGCAGAAGGAGCTGGGCTGGATTCCGCTCACGCTGACGGGAGCGGGGCGCGCGTCGCCGCTGCGGCACCTGGACGGCGCGCGGACCTCGATGCTGCACTGGCACGGCGATACCTTCGATCTGCCGCCCGGCGCGATTCACCTGGCGTCCACGCCGTCATGCCGGAACCAGGCTTTCTCGTGGGGCGGCCACGTGCTTGCGCTGCAATGCCACCCGGAAATCCGCACGGACGGTTTCGAGCCCTGGCTGATCGGCCATGCGGGCGAAGTGGCCGCGACCCCAGGTACCGACGCGAAGCAGTTGCGCGAACACACGGCGCTGCACGGCCCGAGCCTCGAAGCGGCCGCGCGCGCGATGCTCGGCGAATGGCTCGACGCAACCGGCGTCTGATCTCCGTTCGCCATTCGCCGGGAGCGCCGTCAGCGCGCGACAGCACCGCGTGCTAACCTCGTCCGCTCGTTCTTCTTCTCTGCGAGCGGTTTCCATGAGCGCCTTGTTCTCCCCGTTCACGCTGCGCGGTGTGACCCTTCCGAATCGCATCGTCATCTCGCCGATGTGCCAGTACTCGGCCGAGCGCGGCGAGGCGAGCGCATGGCACATGATCCATCTCGGCCATCTCGCGCTGTCGGGTGCGGGCCTGCTGTGTCTCGAAGCGACCGCGGTCGAGCCCGACGGGCGTATCTCGCCGGCCGATCTCGGGTTGTGGGACGACGTCACCGAAGCGGCGCTCGAGCCGGTGCTGGCGGCGATCCGCAGACATTCGCCGATTCGCGTCGCGATGCAGCTGTCGCATGCGGGCCGCAAGGCATCGAGCCAGGTGCCGTGGGAGGGCGGCCAGCTGATCCCGGTTGCGGAGGGCGGCTGGCTGCCGCATGCGCCGTCGGCCGTGCCGCACAAGCACGGCGAGACGCCGCCGCTCGCACTCGACACGGCCGGGCTGAACCGGATCCGCCACGCCTTCGGCGCGGCGGCGAAGCGGGCGGCGCGGCTCGGCATCGACGCGCTCGAAGTGCATGCGGCGCACGGCTATCTGCTGCACCAGTTTCTGTCGCCGCTCGCGAACCAGCGCACCGACGAATATGGCGGGTCGCGGGAGAACCGGATGCGGTTTCCGCTGGAAATCTTCGACATCGTGCGCGAGGCGTTTCCGGCCGAGCGCCCGGTCGGCGTGCGGGTGTCCGCGACGGACTGGGTAGAGGGCGGCTGGGAGCTGGACGATACGGTCGCGTTCGCGCATGCGCTGAAGGCGCGCGGGTGCGACTGGGTGGACGTGTCGTCGGGCGGTGTGTCGCCGCTGCAGAAGATCCCGCTGTCGCCAGGCTATCAGGTGCCGTTCGCACAGGCGGTGAAGCATGCGGTCGGCATGCCGACGATCGCGGTCGGACTGATCAGCGATCCCGAGCATGCGAACCGGCTGATCGAGGAGGGCGACGCCGACTTCGTCGCGATGGCGCGCGCGATGCTCTACGATCCGCGCTGGCCGTGGCATGCGGCGGCGCAACTCGGCGCGACGGTGAGCGCGCCTCCGCAATATTGGCGCTCGCAGCCGCGCGACCAGAAAATGCTGTTCGGCGACGTGTCGTTCGGGCAGCGTTGAAGGAACAAGACGACATTCACGCGCGATATCGGCGCCTGATGTTGAACGAAGCAACATCAACCGTGTACGATTCGGTTGGTTCGTCGCTTCCCGGCACGCGGCGCCCCCGGCGCCGCGTTTCCATTTCGGCGGCGTATCGGCAAACAGCGGCCGGCGCCGCGTTTCACCGTTTCAGGTTCAAGTCGTCTTCACAAGGATTCGTTCGATGAGTTCACGCAGGATCGCGGTACGCCGCTCGGGGGTACACGGCAAGGGCGTTTTCGCCGTGGCATCCATCAAGGCGGGTGAGCGCGTGGTGGAATACAAGGGCGAGCGGATCTCCTGGAAGGAGGCGCTGCGACGCCACCCGCACGATCCCGACCAGCCGAACCACACGTTCTACTTCGCGCTCGAGGAAGGCGGCGTGATCGACGGCAAGATCGACGGCAACAGCGCGCGCTGGATCAATCACTCGTGCGCGCCGAACTGCGAGGCCGAGGAAACCGGCGGCCGCGTGTATGTGCACGCGCTGCGCGACATCGAGCCGGAAGAAGAACTGTTCTACGACTACGGCCTCGTGATCGACGCGCGCATGACCAAGAAGCTCAAGCGCGAATACGCCTGCCATTGCGGGGCGAGCACCTGCCGCGGCACGCTGCTCGCGACGACGCAAGACGAAGCCAAGAAGAAAAAGAAGAAGGACAAGAAAGACGGCAAGGACAAGAAAAAGAAGAAGTAACGGTCCTTGCCGGACGCTGCGCGAGCGCGCAGCGTCCCGGCCGGCGGCTTCGCCGCCGCGTCAGGCGGAGGCCGCCGACGATTCGGGAGCGGGATGCGCGGGCGCGACAGCCGCGCCCGCGAGCGGAATTCGCACGATGAAGCGGGAACCGCCTTCCGGCGCGTCGCGGTAGGTCACGGTGCCGCCGTGCATCGCGATGATGTCGTGCACGATCGCGAGACCGAGCCCCGCGCCGGTTTCGACACCGTTGCCGCTCTGCGCGTCGCCGCGGAAGAAGCGCTTGAACAGGTCCGCCTGCTGGCCTGCCGGGACGCCCGAGCCGTTGTCCTCGACGCTGATTTCGGCGGCTGGCATGCCGCTCTCCAAGCCGTGCGAAACATTCACCGTGATGCGGGCGCCTTCCGGCCGCGCGAGCGGCACGTACTTCAGCGCATTGTCGAGCAGGTTCGCGATCACCTCGCGCAGCAGCACCGGATTGCCGCGCACGATCATCGGCGGCTCGTCGGCGGCGTGGGCCATCGAGTGATCGTCGGCCGCCGGATCGTCGCTGCGCTGGAAACCGAGATCGACGTGCGCGGCCAGCGCGCGCGGCACCCATTCCGCACCGGTTTCGAAAGCGAGCGCCGCGATGTCGACGTTGACGAAGCGTGCGGCCTGTTCGCCCGGCTCCGCGCGCGCGAGCGACAGCAGCTGGTTGGAGAGCCGCACCGCGCGATCGGCGGCGGAGCGCAATTCGTGGACGGCGGTGAGGGTCTGCTGCGGATCGCGCGCGATGGCGGCCTGTTCCGCATGCAGCTTCACGGCGGTGAGCGGCGTGCGCAGCTGGTGCGCGGCGTCGGCGATGAACTTGCGCTGGGCGTCGAGCGCCGTTTTCAGGCGACCGAGCAGGGCGTTCATCGCGCTCGTCAGCGGCCGGATTTCGAGCGGCACCTCGGTTTCGTCGACGGGTTCGAGCGACGTATGGGTCTGCCGGTTCAGCGAGTCGGCGAGATGGGTGAGCGGGCCGAGCTGCTGGTTGACGACGCGCCACACGATCCCCCAGCCGGCGAGCAGCAGCAGCAGCAGCGGCATCATGATCGCGACGAGGAACTCCGCCGCGATCTGGTAGCGATGCCGCACCGGCTGAGCCACCTCGACGATCATCGGGTTGCCGCCGTCCGACTGCTCGACCCGTACCTGCGCGACCCGCACGGAGTGATTGTCGTACTCGGCTTCGAAGACATACGCGAAATGCATGCGCCGCACGCTGGTGCCTTGCAGCGGCAGCTTCGGATCGCCCGCGAGTTCGTGCTCGCCGTCGCTGATCCGGTAGATCAGCTGTTCGGCGGGATCGGAGAACATCGCCTGCGCGAGCGGCGGGACGGTGAAAGGCGCATCGGGGCCGGCGATCTGGATCTGCTTCGAGATCGCGGTGGCGAGATCGGCGAGCGAGCGGTCGATCACGTGCTGCGTGTACTGCCACGCGAGCCAGTAGGCAATGAGGCCGCTCATCAGCGCGAGCATCGACAGCGGCGCGGCAAGGCGCCGCAACAGGGAGCGGCGCAGGCTGGTCACAGCCGGATCAGATGACATCGCGTGACGGAAATGGATAAGCGCCGCTCATCCGAGCGGCGCGGTCTTGCATCAGGCAAAGCGAGGCGACGTCGCGCCGCGCTTGCCGCACGTGCGTGTCAGACGCTGGCGGTCTGGCGAATTTCCTGCAACAGATAGCCGAAGCCGCGAACCGTGACGATTTCGACTCGGCACTGTTCGAGCTTTTTGCGGACCCGGTGCACGTAGACTTCGATCGCGGTGTCGCCGAGATCGCCGCCGAAGTGCGTCAGGTGATCCTGCAGCTGAGCCTTGCTGACCACGCGGCCGTGACGCAGCAGCAGCATCTCGAGCACCGCGAATTCGCGCGGCGACAGTTCGAGCGGCTTGTCGTCGTTGAAGATGCGGCGGTCGACGCCCGACAGGCGCACGCCACCGAGCGACACTTCCGGACGCGGCATGTCGCTGTGCGGGCCGCTGCGGCGCATCACCGCACGGATCCGCGCTTCCAGCTCGGCGGGTTCGAACGGCTTCAGCATGTAGTCGTCCGCGCCGGAGTTCAGGCCTTGCACGCGGTCGTTCAGCTCGTCGCGCGCGGTCAGCACGATGACGGGCGTATGCCGGTTGGTCTGGCGAAAACGCGACAGCAGGGTCATGCCGTCGATACCGGGCAGGCCGAGGTCGAGGATCACGAGTTCGTGGCGATTCTGCGCGAGCGCCTGCTCGGCAAAAATGCCGTCGTGAACCATGTCGACGGTGAAGCCTGCTTGTTCGAGGCTGCTTTGAATGCCGCGTGCGATGGGGCGGTCATCTTCGATCAGAAGGAGTCGCATGAGATTCGCTCAAGTACAATGGGTTGGCGGTTCAGGCACGCGGACAGCACGACGCCGTTTCCACAGGGACGTCACAAGCCTGACGACAAGCGCAGCGGCCAGCGAACACATTCATTTCCCTATGTCCGACATCTCGATCCACGACCTTGAAGCCGCGATCAATTTCTGGCGCGCTCGCTCACCGTCGAGCGGCGACGAACTCAAACTCTGCGAAGAGGCAAGCGCGCTCTCCAAGCCGTATGCGCTGCTGATTGTACAGCGCCAAAGCGCGCTGCAACTGCAAGGATTAGACCCTAAGGCGAGGAAGGCTTGGGAGTCTTACGTTCGCCTTAAGGACGGCTTGGAAAGCTGAAGGCTTTCGCTTCATTCATCATAGAAAACGCTTGTTGAAAGCGAAACGTTGACGTGAAGGTTTTCTTGCCGCGTCAGGGTTATTACGCAATATTCGCGTGCTTGCCCGCGGTGTCGATGAAGTGCGCGAGCTTGATGTCGCGTTCGGTGAGCCCGTCGGCGTCGTGGGTCGACAGCGTGATGTCCACGCGGTTGTAGACGTTGAACCATTCGGGATGGTGATCCATTTCCTGCGCCTTGATCGCGACGCGCGTCATGAAGCCGAATGCCTCGTTGAAGTCGGCGAAGCGCAGGCTGCGCTGGATGGCGTCGCGGCCGGCGACGGCTGCCCAGTGCGGCAGGTCGGCGAGCAGGGTCTTGCGTTCTTCGGATGTCAGTTTGTGAATCATGGCGTACCTCGTTCGGTGGCGGCGCGGCCGCGCGCGTGACGCGCGGCGTGGCGCCGGTTCCGGACATTCTTCCACACTTGGCCGGCGCTCAGGCGTCCTCGTCGTCCGCCCAGCCTTCCCCGGTGCCGCGGGTCAGCACGAGATCGGTGTCGAGCACCGCGCCCGCCGGATGTTCCGCGGCTTGCGCAAGCCGGCTCGCGAGGGCGCGCGCATCGACGTGAGCGAGCGCGAACAGCTGGTCGAAATCGTCGATGACGAAGTACGTCTTCTGGAACGTGTCGATACGGAAGCGGGTGCGCATCACGCGGTCGAGCTCGAAGCCGATCCGGTTCGGCGCATCGCTTTCCAGGCTGTAGAGCGTTTCGCCCTTGCTCGACACGATCCCCGCGCCGTAGATGCGCAGGTCGCCCGTCTGCGCGTTCACGCGGATCAGGCCGAATTCGACCGTGTACCAGTAGAGGCGGCCCAGCAGCGCGAGCGCTTGCGGATCGTCGGCGACCGCGAGCGCGGCCCGGCCGTACGCGTGCATGTAGTCGGCGAACACCGGATCGATCAGCAGCGGGACATGGCCGAACAGGTCGTGGAAGCAGTCCGGCTCTTGCAGGTAGTCGAGCTGGTCCGGGCGGCGCATCCACCAGGTGACCGGGAAACGGCGGTTCGCGAGGTGCTCGAAAAATACCCGGTCGGGCACGAGGCCCGGCACGGCGACGATTTCCCAGCCGGTCGCCGGCTTCAACTGGCGATTGATGGCGGAGAACGACGGCACGCCGGCGGGGGACAGATCGAGACGCGCGAGACCGGCGACGAATGCATCGCATGCGCGGCCCTGCAGTAGCGCCGCCTGGCGCGCGTAGAGTTGGTTCCACACTGCGTGGTCGACCTGGCCGTAGCGTTCGAACGGCTGGTCGATGGTGAAATCGGCGCGGGTTTCGAGACCCGCGTCGAACTGTTCTTTCAGTTTCGCGGTGACGACGGTGGACATGATCGGCTCTGGCTTTGCATCGGGTTTCAATGATTGCAAGTGTAGAGCGGCCGACGCGCGGATTGGGCGCAAAGATGGCGGAAATTCCATTTGTAATGCGATAATCCCGCATCAAATATAAAATTGACGCGGAGGATGCTCATGTTGGAACTCGATCACTTCGATCTCGCGCTGCTGGAGGTGCTGCAGCGTTTCGGCCGGGCGACGCACCAGCAGCTCGGCGAGGAGGTGCCGCTGTCGCCGTCGCAGATCGGCCGGCGGTTGCAGCGTCTCGAGGCGGCGGGGGTCATCGACGGCTATCGGGTCGTGTTGCGGCCCGAACGGCTCGGGCTCGGCGTGACCGCATTCACGAGCCTGAAGCTCAAGCACCACGGCGATTCGATCATCGAGCAGTTCCAGCAGCAGATCGACGTGCTGCCCGAGGTGCTCGAATGCCATGCGGTGGTCGGCGATGCGGACTATCTGCTGCGGATCGTCGCGCCGGATCTGAACGCGCTGTCGTCGTTCGTGATGAAGAAGCTGATGCGGGTGCCGGGCGTCGACAGCGTGCGCTCGAACATCGTGCTGACGACCTTCAAGCGCAACGGGCCGCTGCCGCTCGCCCATCTGGAGCCGGGCGCGCCGGCCGCGTGACGGGCCGGCGCCTCGGCCGCCGCCCGGAGCTCAGGCGGGCGTGCCGGCCTGCGCGTTGAGCAGGTCGACATAGGCGAGCGCGACCAGATCGTCGCTGTGCACGCCCAGCTTCTCGAACACGGCATGCGCCTCGGCTTCGCCGCCCGCTTCGTCGTCGTCGGGCGCGAGCACGACTTCCAGTTCGACGAAATCGCCCAGGCCGTCGACGCGGTCGAGGTGAATCCGCGTGCGTCCCGCCAGGTAGACGTGGCGCCCCTTGGTCACGATGCCGCGGGTGGTCAGCGCGGTGGCGAGCAGCGAGTGCATCGCGTCGGGGTTGGTGACCGGGCTGCGCGTGTAGTACGACGCCTTCGGGCCGTCCAGGTCGTCGCGCTGGTAGAAAATCAGTTCGGCGGGCGTGCCGTCCTCGAAGCGGCGCAGCTTCAGGCGACCGCGCGGGACGTCGTAGAAGAAATCCTGCTGGCGATAGAACAGCGGGGCGTCGGTTGCGAGCGAGGCGGCGCGTTCGCGCAGCTGGTCGAATTCGCGGGCTCGGGCTTTGATTTCGATATTGCGGGCCATGCGGATCTCCTTCGGTGAACGGGCGACGGCGTCGAACGGACAATCTAACAAAAAGCATGCGACCGCGGCGTGACGCGTGCGTGCCCGACATCATGAGCCGGGCTCATATCGCCCATTGTGCGTCGATCAGTCGCAGCGCGGCAGCGATCGCCGGTTCGTCGCGGCGGGCGGCGAGCGTCACGAAGGTCAGCTCGGTCGCCACCGTCACGCGCTCGACGATCGTCAGTGCGTGCGCATGCGCTTCGCGCAGCGCAATCGAGTCGCGCGCGAGCGTCAGGCCCACTCCCGATTTGACCAGGTCGAGCATCGACGGCTCCTGGTCGACTTCCGCCACCTTCACCGGCTGCGCGCGCGCTTCGGCGAAGCGGCGCGACAGCAGCCGGTGGTGCGCGGACGCCGGCGGCGTCCAGATCCACGGCAGCGCGGCGAGCGAGCGCCAGTCGTGCGCGCGCAGCACGCGCTCCTTCCAGCCGGCGGGCGCGAGCACCCGGTACTGGAAGTGAGTCAGCGTCAGGGTGTGGAACAGCGCGGCGTCGCGCGGCTCGTCCTCGGCCGGCTGGCCGATGTAGTAGCCGACGTCCAGCTCGCGCGCGCGCACCTGATCGAGCACCCAGCCGGACATCCCATGCCGGAGCGCGGTCTCGATCTGCGGATAGGTTTCGACCAACTGCTTCAGAAATCCGCCCAGCCGCAGGAATTCGGGATCGAGGATGGTGCCGATCCGTAGCCGTCCGCGCACTTCCTGGCGCAGCGCGGCGGCGGCCCGCTGCACGTCGGTCGCGGCGGCGAGCGCCCGCTCCGCGTGCGGCAGCAGCGCCTGGCCGTCGCGAGTCAGCGCCAGCCCGCGAGACGTTCGCGTGAACAGCACCACGCCGAGCAGTTCCTGCAAATGCTTGATCTGCAGGCTGACGGCCGGCTGGGTGAGGTGCAGCTGGGTCGCGGCGCGCGTCAGATTGCCTTCGCGGGCCACCGCGGCGAACGCGCGGAGCAGTGTCAGGTCCATCGAGTGATATTAGCGCGGCTTATAACGCAGTTGAGCATAACTCATTGGATTCGCGGCGGGGCGCGCGGGTACGCTTGATTCGAACGCCGCCGGATACCCGGCGCCCGGATCATCCCAACGGAGAACAAGGACATGAGCGAGACTCACCCCGACGCGGCCCGCGTGCGCGCGCTGCATCACTTCATCGGCGGCCGCGCGGTGGACGGCGCCAGCGATCGCTACAGCGACGTGTTCAACCCGGCCACCGGTGCCGTGACGGCCCGTGCGCCGCTCGCCGGCGCGGCCGAGGTCGATGCGGCCGTCGCGGCGGCGCAAGCCGCGTTTCCGGCCTGGAGCGAGACCGCGCCGATCAAGCGCGCGCGGGTGATGTTCCGCTTCAAGGCGCTGCTCGACCAGCATCACGAGGCGCTGGCCGAGCTGATTACCCGCGAGCACGGCAAGGTGCTGTCCGACGCGAAGGGCGAGGTGATGCGCGGCATCGAAATCGTCGAATTCGCGTGCGGCATTCCGAACCTCCTGAAGACCGATTTCACCGACCAGATCGGCGGCGGCATCGACAACTGGAACCTGCGCCAGCCGCTGGGCGTCGTGGCCGGGGTCACGCCGTTCAATTTCCCGATGATGGTGCCGTGCTGGATGTTCCCGGTCGCGATCGCGTGCGGCAACACGTTCGTGCTGAAGCCTTCCGAGCGCGATCCGTCGACGGCGCTGCGGCTGGCCGAACTGTTGAAGGAAGCGGGCCTGCCCGACGGCGTGTTCAACGTCGTGCACGGCGACAAGACGGCGGTCGATGCGCTGATCGAACACCCGGACGTCGCGGCGCTGTCGTTCGTCGGCTCGACGCCGATCGCCGAATACATCTACACGGAAGCCACGCGGCGCGGCAAGCGCGTGCAGGCGCTGGGCGGCGCGAAGAATCACCTGGTCGTGATGCCCGACGCGGATCTCGATCAGGCGGTCGATGCGCTGATCGGCGCCGCCTACGGGTCGGCGGGCGAGCGCTGCATGGCGATCTCGGTCGCCGTGGCGGTCGGCCACGTCGCCGATGCGCTGATCGAGCGTCTCGTGCCGCGCGTGAAGTCGCTCAAGATTCGCGACGGCATGGACGGCGAAGCCGAAATGGGGCCGCTCGTCACGGCCGCGCATCGCGCAAAGGTGTCCGCGTACATCGACGCGGGTGTCGCGGCGGGCGCGAAGCTCGTGGTCGACGGGCGCGGCCATGTCGTCGAGGGGCGCGAGAGCGGCTTCTTCCTCGGCGGGACGTTGTTCGACGACGTGTCGACCGACATGTCGATCTATCGCGAGGAGATTTTCGGGCCGGTGCTCGCGATCGTCCGCGTGCCGGATTTCGCGAGCGCGGTGAAGCTGATCAACGCGCACGAGTTCGCGAACGGCGTGTCGTGCTTCACGTCGGACGGCGGCGTCGCGCGCGCCTTTTCGCGGCAGATCCAGGTCGGGATGGTCGGCATCAACGTGCCGATTCCGGTGCCGATGGCGTGGCATTCGTTCGGCGGCTGGAAGCGGTCGCTGTTCGGCGATCATCACGCGTACGGCGAGGAGGGCGTGCGCTTCTACACGCGCTACAAGAGCATCATGCAGCGCTGGCCGGACAGCATCGCGAAGGGTGCGGAATTCACGATGCCGGTCGCGAAGTGACATCGACCGGCACCCATGCAACGGGCGCTTCGCATCGACGTAGAGCGAAGCGTTCCGCGCGCACTATGCTATGAAGGAGACGCGGCGCGCGGAGCGGTCCGACGGGACGTTGGCGCGCGCCGCGCCGCATGGGAACAGAGGAGACAGGAGGCGAGTAGTGGCCATACAAGCAACGCTCGAAGGCGAATTCGACTACATCGTCGTCGGTGCCGGCACAGCCGGCTGCGTACTGGCGAACCGGCTCACGGAGGACGCCAATGTGTCCGTGCTGCTGCTCGAGGCGGGCGGCAGGGACGACTATCACTGGATTCACATTCCGGTCGGCTACCTGTATTGCATCGGCAATCCGCGCACCGACTGGCTCTACAAGACGCAGCCCGAGGCGGCGCTGAACGGCCGCGCGCTGGCGTATCCGCGCGGCAGGGTGCTGGGCGGCTCGTCGTCGATCAACGGCATGATCTACATGCGCGGCCAGCGCGAGGACTACGACGAGTGGGCGCGCGCGACGGGCGACTCGGGCTGGGCGTGGGACGCGGTGCTGCCGATTTTCAAGCGCAGCGAAGACCATCACGCCGGGCCGAGCGACGCGCACGGCGCGGGCGGTCTGTGGCGCGTCGAGAAGCAGCGGCTGCGCTGGGAGATCCTGGAAGCGTTCGCGCAGGCGGCGCAGCAGACCGGCATCCCGGCCACCGACGATTTCAATCGAGGCGACAACGCGGGCGTCGGCTATTTCGAGGTCAACCAGAAGCGCGGCGTGCGTTGGAATGCGTCGAAAGCCTTTCTGCGGCCGGCGTTTTCGCGCGCGAACCTTACCGTGATCACCGGCGCGCAGGTGGACCGTCTGCTGTTCGAGGGCAAGCGCTGTACCGGTGTCGCGTATCGCGGCGGCGGCACCGACTATTTCGCGCGCGCGCGCGGCGAGGTGCTGCTGACGGCCGGCGCGGTGAATTCGCCGCAGCTGCTCGAACTGTCGGGCATCGGCGCGGGGCGCCGGCTGCAATCGTTCGGGATCGACGTCGTGCATGATCTGCCGGGCGTCGGCGAGAATCTGCAGGATCATCTGCAGTTACGGATGGCGTTCCGCGTGCAGCACGTGCGCACGCTGAATACGTTGTCCGCGCACTGGTGGGGCAAGCTCGCGATCGGCGCCGAATATGCGTTGCTGCAGCGAGGGCCGATGTCGATGGCGCCGTCGCAGCTGGGCGCGTTCGCCAAGTCGAACCCCGGCGATCCGGCATTGACCCGGCCCGATCTCGAATACCATGTGCAGCCGTTGTCGCTCGATCGCTTCGGCGAGCCGTTGCATCGCTTCAATGCGTTTACCGCGTCGGTGTGCCACTTGCGTCCCACGTCGCGCGGCAGCATCCATATCGCGTCGCCGGACCCGCTGCAGGCGCCCTCGATCGCGCCCAATTACCTGTCGACGGAGCACGACCGCCGCGTGGCCGCGAATGCACTGCGGCTGACGCGCCGCATTGCCGGCGCGCAGGCGCTCGCGCGCTACGCGCCGGAGGAAATCCTGCCCGGCGCGCGCTACCAGACCGAAGCGGAACTGATCGAAGCGGCCGCCGCGGTGGGCACGACGATCTTTCATCCGGTCGGCACCTGCAGGATGGGCCGCGACGACGATCCCGCCGCGGTGGTCGACAGTCGGCTGCGGGTGCGCGGCGTGACCGGCTTGCGGGTGGTGGACGCCTCCGTGATGCCGACGATCACGTCGGGCAATACGAATTCGCCGACGCTGATGATCGCCGAGCGCGCGAGCGATCTGATTCGGGCGGACCGGCGGCACGCGGCGGAAAACCGCGCGCCCGCGCACGATGGCATGACGGCGTCCGCGGTCTAGCCGCCACGACGAGCGAACGCGCCGGACGATGGGTTAACCCGCATCCGGCGCGGCGCATCGAACCGGTCGCGCAGTGCGCGTGGCGTGCGCTCGCGTGCCGGCCACGATCGATGGCGCGCGACTGCGTCGCCGCCGTCCGGCGAAAGCGAACCGCCGGCGGAAAAATCCTTCGCATTCCCTTCAGACTGGATTGCAAGCTCGCAATCCTTACAGCTTATAAGTGCAAATCCCGATGAATGCGCTGCACCAACGGCGCGACAATGACGCGCAGTGTGCAGCATGCATCTGCGCGGGGAGATGCATCCCCGATGCCGCACACCACGCTCGGGGGCAGCCCTCTTACCCGCTGAATCATTCGCAGCCGCTTGTGCGAACTCTCCCAGTGCTTCGCCTCACTTCGTATGGAAGGGAACATGATTCTCGGCGACACGATTCTGGAAACGCGCGGGCTCACGAAGGAATTCAAGGGCTTCACCGCGGTGAACGACGTCAATCTGCGCGTGCGGCGCGGTTCGATCCATGCGCTGATCGGCCCGAACGGCGCGGGCAAGACCACCTGCTTCAATCTGCTGACCAAATTCCTGACGCCGACGGCGGGCCAGATCGTCTTCAACGGTATCGACATCACCGACGAGCGTCCCGCGCAGATCGCGCGGCGCGGCATCATCCGCTCGTTCCAGATCTCCGCCGTGTTTCCGCACCTGAGCGCGCTGCAGAACGTGCGCGTGGGACTGCAGCGCTCGCTTGGCACGGCGTTCCATTTCTGGCGCAGCGAACGCGCGCTGAAGCGGCTCGACGATCGTGCGATGGACCTGCTCACCCAGGTCGGCCTCACCGACTTCGCGCACGTGCCGACGGTGGAGCTGGCTTACGGCCGGAAGCGCGCGCTCGAGATCGCGACGACGCTCGCGATGGAGCCGGAGCTGATGCTGCTCGACGAACCGACCCAGGGCATGGGTCACGAGGACGTCGACCGCGTGACCGCGCTGATCAAGAAAGTCGCGAACGGCCGCACGATCCTGATGGTCGAGCACAACATGAACGTGATCGCGGGCATCTCCGACACGATTACCGTCCTGCAGCGCGGCGAAGTGCTCGCCGAGGGCGCCTATGCGGAAGTGTCGAAGAATCCGCTCGTCGTCGAAGCCTACATGGGCAGCGCCGAAGCCGCGCTCGCGGGGGCGCACGCATGAAGCACAGCGAACGGGAGGAGCGGGAATTGAGCGGCGTCGAGAGCGGCACGCCCGCGCTGACGATCGCCGGCCTCGAAGCGTGGTACGGCGAGTCGCATATCCTGCATGGCGTCGACCTCACGGTGTACCGCGGCGAGGTCGTGACCCTGCTCGGCCGCAACGGTGCGGGCCGCACGACGACGCTGCGCGCGATCATGGGCCTGACCGGCCGGCGCAGCGGCTCCGTCCGGATCGCGGGACACGAAACGATCGATCTCGCGACGCACCGGATCGCGCACCACGGGGTCGGCTATTGCCCGGAGGAGCGCGGCATCTTCTCGAGCCTGTCGTGCGAGGAAAACCTGTTGCTTCCGCCCGTGGTCGGCGTGCGCGACGATGCGATGTCGCTCGACGAGATCTACGCGCTGTTTCCGAATCTCGCGTCGCGGCGGCAGAGTCAGGGCACGCGCCTGTCGGGCGGCGAACAGCAGATGCTCGCGGTGGCGCGGATCCTGCGCACCGGCGCGAACCTGCTGCTGCTCGACGAGATTTCCGAAGGGCTCGCGCCCGTGATCGTGCAGACCCTCGCGAAGATGATCGTCACGCTGAAGGCGCGCGGTTACACCATCGTGATGGTCGAGCAGAACTTTCGTTTCGCGGCGCCGCTCGCCGACCGCTTCTACGTGATGGAGCACGGCCGCATCGTCGAGCATTTCGGCGCGGCGGCGCTCGAATCCAAGATGCCCGTATTGCACGATTTGCTCGGCGTCTAGCCCGCGGGCCGACGCCGGGGACAGCCTTGCCCGTTCAGGCTGTGATGACGCCGATAACCACAACGCACAACACCAGGAGACGTCAATGAAACTGAAGACCCTCGCGCACGCGTGTCTGGCCGTCGCGGCCGTCTGGGCGGCCGGCGCGGCGCAGGCCGCCGATACGGTGAAGATCGGCTTCATCACCGACATGTCGGGCCTGTATGCGGACATCGACGGCCAGGGCGGCCTCGAGGCGATCCGGATGGCCGTCGCCGATTTCGGCGGCAAGGTCAACGGCAAGCCGATCGAGGTGATGTACGCCGATCACCAGAACAAGGCCGACATCGCGGCGTCGAAGGCGCGGGAATGGATGGACCGAGGCGGGCTCGACCTGCTGGTCGGCGGCACGAATTCCGCGACGGCGCTGTCGATGAACCAGGTCGCGGCGGAGAAGAAGCGCGTGTACATCAACATCGGCGCCGGCGCGGACACGCTGACCAACGAACAGTGCACGCCGTACACGGTCCATTACGCGTACGACACGATGGCGCTCGCGAAGGGCACGGGGTCGGCGGTGACGAAGCAGGGCGGCAAGACCTGGTTTTTCCTGACCGCCGATTACGCGTTCGGCAAGGCGCTCGAGAAGAACACGTCCGACGTCGTGAAGGCGAACGGCGGGCAGGTGCTGGGCCAGGTGCGGCATCCGCTGTCGGCGTCGGATTTCTCTTCCTTCCTGCTGCAGGCGCAGGCGTCGAAGGCGCAGATCCTCGGGCTCGCGAACGCGGGCGGCGACACGGTCAACGCGATCAAGGCGGCGAAGGAGTTCGGCATCACGAAGACGATGAAGCTCGCGGCGCTGCTGGTATTCATCGACGACATCCACAGCCTGGGCCTCGAGACGACCCAGGGTCTCGTGCTGACGGACAGCTGGTACTGGAATCGCGACGACGCGTCGCGCCAATGGGCGCAGCGCTATTTCACGAAGACCAAGAAGATGCCGTCCAGCCTGCAGGCCGCCGACTATTCGTCGGTGACGACCTACCTGAAGGCTGTGCAGGCGGTCGGCTCGACCGATTCGGACAAGGTGATGGCGCAGCTCAAGAAACAGAAGATCGACGACTTCTACGCGAAGGGTTACATCCGGACCGACGGCAGCATGATTCACGACATGTACCTGATGGAAGTGAAGAAGCCGTCGGAGTCGAAGGAGCCGTGGGATTACTACAAGATCCTCGCGACGATTCCGGGCGAGCAGGCGTTCGGCACCAAGCAGGAAACGCGCTGCGCGCTGTGGAAGTGACGGGCTGACGCCGCCGCGCCGGGGAGCGGCGCGCGGCGTTCAGAGCGGGCGGCGGAGGGCGTCGCCCGCGAGCGGTACGGGCTGCGGACATAACGATTTCATTCTGACGGCAGATTCGATGGATATCTTCGGCATTCCGATGTCGGCGATGCTGAGCCAGTTGCTGCTCGGGCTCGTCAACGGTTCGTTCTACGCGATTCTGAGTCTCGGGCTCGCGGTGATCTTCGGGCTGCTCAACGTGATCAACTTCGCGCACGGCGCGCTGTTCATGCTGGGCGCGATGCTTGCCTGGATGGGCCTCGCGTATTTCGACGTGCCGTACTGGGCGATGCTGGCGATCGCGCCCGCGATCGTCGGCCTGTTCGGTATCCTGATCGAACGATCGATGCTGCGCTGGCTCTACAAGCTCGATCATCTGTACGGGCTGCTGCTGACGTTCGGCCTGACGCTCGTCGTCGAAGGCGTGTTCCGCTCGGTCTACGGATCGTCCGGGCAGCCGTACGACGTGCCGGCGCTGCTGTCCGGCGCGACCGATCTCGGCTTCATGTTCCTGCCGAACTATCGCGCGTGGGTCGTGGCGGCGTCGCTCGCGGTGTGTCTCGCGACCTGGTTCGTGATCGAGAAGACCCGCCTCGGCGCGTACCTGCGCGCTGGCACGGAAAACCCGAAGCTGGTCGAGGCGTTCGGTGTGAACGTGCCGCTGATGATCACGCTGACCTACGGCTTCGGTGTCGCGCTGGCCGCTTTCGCGGGCGTGCTGGCCGCGCCGGTCATCCAGGTGTCGCCGCTGATGGGGCAGCCGATGATCATCACGGTATTCGCGGTGGTCGTGATCGGCGGGATGGGCTCGATCCTCGGCTCGATCCTGACGGGGCTGCTGCTCGGCGTCGTCGAGGGCTTCACTCGGGTGTTCTATCCGGAAGCCTCGGCGACGGTCGTGTTCGTCATCATGGCGATCGTGTTGCTGATCCGCCCGGCGGGTTTATTCGGCAAGGAAAAATGATGCGGAAGAAAGCGCTCTACGGCCTGCTGCTGCTCGGCATGATTGCCGCGCCGTTCGCGGGCGCGTATCCGGTGTTCGTGATGAAAGTGCTGTGCTTCGCCCTTTTCGCGGCCGCGTTCAACCTGCTGATCGGCTATACCGGACTGCTGTCGTTCGGACATGCGATGTTCCTCGCGACCGCGGGCTACGCGACCGGCTATGCGATCCAGACGCTCGGCGTCACGCCCGAATTGGGCGTGCTCGCGGGCACCGCGGCCGCGACCCTGCTCGGGCTGGTCGTCGGCCTGTTCGCGATCCGACGGCAAGGAATCTATTTTGCGATGATCACGCTCGCGTTCGCGCAGATGGTGTACTTCATCTATCTGCAGGCGCCGTTCACGCACGGCGAGGACGGTTTGCAGGGCGTGCCGCGCGGCCGTCTGTTCGGGCTGCTCGATCTCTCGTCGGATCTCACGCTCTACTACGTGGTGCTCGCCGTTGTGGTGCTCGCGTGCCTGTTTATCGTGCGCATCGTCCATTCGCCGTTCGGCCAGGTGCTGGTTGCGATCAAGGAAAACGAGCCGCGCGCGATTTCGCTCGGCTACGACACCGACCGTTTCAAACTGCTCGCGTTCGTTTTGTCGGCCGGCCTGGCGGGCCTGGCGGGGTCGCTGAAAGTCGTCGTGCTCGGCTTCGAGACGTTGGGCGATGCGTACTGGACGATGTCGGGCCTCGTGATCCTGATGACGCTGGTGGGCGGGATGGGGACGCTGTTCGGCCCGCTGCTGGGCGCCGCGCTGATCGTCGCGCTCGAGGACCGGCTCGGCGACATCGGGGGATGGCTCGCCGCGCTCACGGGCGTGGACTGGTTCCATTCGCTCGGCGAGTCCGCCACGATCGTCACCGGCCTGATCTTCATCGCTTGCGTGCTGGCGTTCCGCAGGGGCATCGTCGGCGAGGTCGTGGCTCGGATAAAGCCGCTGCGCACGTCATGATGCAGAGCACCAAAATGATTCGGAATCCGATGCAATTTGTCTGGCAAATGGCGATGTGGGAAGGGATCGGCGATGCCCCAATTTCGTGCGGCGATGCACCATAGGGGTAAATGCTAGGTTGTCGCGCCGCGTAGGGTTGCTTTAATCTTCGTCTCAGTTCTGATGCACCGCGATACGAATTTGCAGGTGGAGAACGAGGAGACAATCGAGGCACTCAGTGCCCGGCCCGAAAGCGCTGTTGGACGGAATCCAACAGCGCTTTTTATTTTTGCGCGCGCGAATGCGTTGCGCCCGCCCGATTCCGCAACGGCATCTTGCCGATTTCGCGCCACCCGCGCCGGTCCGGGCTAACCCGTGTGTCGCGCGCGGTATGCGTCCGCTACACTCGCTTTTCCCTGACCGTTCGGTCGGGAATTGCGGGGCATCCTCAGAACAACGATCAGCGAATCTCGGAGACAGGTTTGATGAAGCGGGCGTGGCGGTTTCTCGGCATCAGCGCGGCATGGGTGGCAACGGGCATCGCAGGCCCGGCATTCGCCGATATCAAGGTCGGCGTGACGCTCTCCGCCACCGGCCCGGCCGCGTCGCTCGGCATCCCCGAAAAGAACACCATCGCGCTCCTGCCGAAGGAGATCGCGGGCCAGAAGGTCAGCTACGTCGTCCTCGACGACGCGACCGATTCCACCCAGGCCGTGAAAAACACCCGCAAGCTCACCAGCGAAGACAAGGTCGACGTGGTGATCGGTTCCACGTCGGTGCCCAATTCGCTCGCGATGATCGACGTTGCCGCCGGTACTTCCACGCCGATGATCTCGATGGCGGCTGCCGCGTCGATCGTCGAGCCGATGGACGCGAAGCGCGCCTGGGTGTTCAAGACGCCGCAGAACGACATCCTGATGGCGAGCGCGATCGCCGATCACATGGCGAAGCGCGGCGTGAAGACGGTCGCGTTCATCGGCTTCAGCGACGCGTACGGCGAGAGCTGGTTCAAGGAGTTCGGCCGGGCGGCCGCGGGCCGGAAGATCGAGGTCGTCGCGAGCGAGCGGTTCGCGCGCAACGATGCATCGGTGACGGGCCAGGTGCTCAAGATGATGTCGAAGCGACCCGACGCGATTCTGATCGCGGGCGCGGGCACGCCGGCCGCGCTGCCGCAGAAGACGCTGAAGGAGCGCGGCTACCGGGGCGGGATCTACCAGACGCACGGCGTCGCCAACAACGATTTCCTGCGGGTGTGCGGCAAGGATTGCGAGGGCACGTATCTGCCCGCCGGTCCGCTGCTCGTCGCCGACCAGCTGCCCGATTCCAACCCCGTCAAGCCATCCGCGCTCGCGTACAAGCGTGCCTACGAGGCGGCCTACGGCGCGGGGACCGTCTCGACTTTCGGCGGTCATGCGTGGGATGCCGGGCAGTTGCTGCAGCGAGCGATCCCGGTCGCGCTGAAGAAAGGGCCGCCCGGCACGCCGGCGTTTCGCGAGGCGCTGCGCGGCGCGCTCGAGGACACGCGCAATGTGGCAGGCGCGCACGGCGTGTTCAACTTGAGCGCGACCGATCACGCGGGCCTCGATCAGCGCGCGCGCGTGATGGTCGAGATCGTCGGCGGCCAGTGGAAGCTGGTGCAGGATTAGTCGACGGGCCGCTCGTCACGATACGGAATGAACGGACAAGGCGCGTGCAGCAGGACGCGCCTTTTTTGTTGATCGCGCGGCGCGCCGCGCGAGTCGCACGCAGGATGCGCGACGCCACAGCGCGCAGGGAGGGCGGGGCGCACGACCCGCGCCGGTACTCGTCGGCGGAAGACGAGGCTGGACGCGAGGCGGCACGATGCTTGGATTCGGGTACCGGTCACGCGCCGGATCGATCAATACGCGGGTTTGGAGACACGCAATGAAGATGAATCGATGGATGCAGGCCGTGCTGGCGGCCGGCCTGGTGTGCGGGGTAACGGCCGCATCGGCGCAGGTGAAGATCGGCGTGACCGTGTCGGCCACCGGGCCCGCCGCGTCGCTCGGCATTCCCGAGAAGAACACCATCGCGCTGCTGCCGAAGGAGATCGGCGGAAAGCGCGTCGACTACATCGTGCTCGACGATGCCTCGGATACGAGCCGCGCGGTGCAGAACGCCCGCAAGCTGATCGACGAGGATCACGTCGACGCGATCATCGGTTCGTCGGTGACACCGAACTCGCTGGCGATGATCGACACCGTCGCGCAAGGCAAGACGCCCACGATCTCGCTCGCCGCAAGTGCGCAGATCATCGCGCCGATGGATGCGAAGCGCGCGTGGGTATTCAAGACGCCGCAGAACGATCGGCTGATGGCCGACGCGATCGCCGGCTACATGGCGAAGCACGGCGTGAAGACGGTCGGCTTCATCGGTTTCGCGGATGCGTACGGCGAAGGCTGGTACGCGGTGTTCAACGCCGCGGCTGCCGCGAACGGACTCAAGATCGTGAGCAACGAGCGCTACAACCGCACCGATGCGTCCGTGACCGGGCAGGTGCTGAAGGCGCTGAGCGCGAACCCCGATGCGATTCTGATCGCCGGCGCGGGCACGCCGGCCGCGCTGCCGGCGAAGACGCTGAAGGAGCGTGGCTACAAGGGCAAGGTCTATCAGACGCACGGCGTCGCCAACAACGATTTCCTGCGCGTGTGCGGCAAGGATTGCGACGGCGAGCTGCTGCCCGCCGGCCCGGTGCTCGTGACCGACCAACTGCCCGATTCGAATCCGGTGAAGAAGCCGTCGCAGGCGTACAAGGCGGCCTACGAGAAAGCATACGGCGCGGGCACCGTCGCGACGTTCGGCGGCCACGCGTGGGACGCCGGGCTGATGCTGTCGCGCGCGATCCCGGAGGCGCTCAAGAAGGCCCAGCCGGGGACCGAGGCGTTCCGCGAAGCGCTGCGTTCGGCGCTCGAAAACGTCAAGGATCTGCCGGTGTCGCATGGCATGATCAACACGGCGCCGACCGATCACAACGGCTTCGATACGCGCGCCCGCGTGATGGTCCAGATCGTCGACGACAAATGGAAGTTGCTGGGCGACTGAGCCTCGCGGGGCGGGGTGCGCGTTCCGGAAAGTGCGCCGCTGGGCATATCCCGCCGGCGCGCCGGATGCTCTAATCCTCCGGCGGGGTTTGCTGCGCGCCCCGGACCCGCTTCCTTCGGTTCCTCTCTCGACGCACTCTCACGACAAGAAACGGTATGGATCTCTCTATTGCGGCGATCCTCGCGCAAGACGGCATCACGACAGGTGCCATCTACGCGTTGCTCTCGCTGGCGCTGGTGCTCGTGTTTTCGGTCACGCGGGTGATCTTCATTCCCCAGGGTGAATTCGTCGCCTATGGCGCGCTCACCCTCGCGGCATTGCAGGCGCAGAAGTTTCCGGCGACCTGCTGGCTGCTGCTCGCGATGGGCATCGCGTGCTTCATGCTCGAAGTCGGCGGGCTGATCCGGCATCGTGAGCGTCGGCATCGGCTCGGCCGCACCGTGACGATGCTCGCGAGCCGCTACGTGCTGCTGCCGCTCGCGATCTATGCGGTGACGCGCGCCGTCGCGCCGCAGCCGCTGCCGATGCTTGTGCAGATCGCGCTGACGCTGGCGATCGTCGTGCCGATGGGGCCGTTCGTTTACCGTCTCGCGTTCCAGCCGGTCGCCGAGGGCACGACTTTGCTGCTGCTGATCGTGTCGGTGGCGGTGCACTTCGCGATGGTCGGCCTCGGGCTCGTGATGTTCGGTGCGGAAGGCTCGCGCACGACCGCGTTTTCCGATGCGTCGGTCATGCTCGGCAGCCTGTCGATCTCGATGCAGAGCATCTGGGTGGTGGGCACGGCGCTGGTGTTGATCGCCGCGCTCTACCTGTACTTCGACCGGACGATTTCCGGCAAGGCGCTGCGGGCGACGTCGGTGAACCGGCTCGGCGCGCGCCTTGTCGGGATCGGCACCACCCAGGCCGGGCGGCTTGCGTTTACGCTCGCGGCGGGGCTGGGCGTGCTGTCCGGCATCCTGGTCGGGCCGCTGACGACGATCTACTACGACTCGGGGTTCCTGATCGGGCTGAAGGGTTTCGTCGGCGCGATCATCGGCGGGCTGGTCAGCTATCCGCTCGCCGCGGCCGGCTCGCTGCTGGTCGGGGTGCTCGAATCGTATTCGTCGTTTTGGGCCAGTGCGTACAAGGAAGTCATCGTTTTCACGTTGATCATTCCCGTGCTGTTGTGGCGCAGCTTCGTCACGCCGCATGTCGAAGAGGACCAGGAGTGACGCGATGAAAACGATTTTTCGGAATAAGGCGTTCTGGCTCTTCCTGGTGGTGCTGTTCGCGCTGCCGGTGCTGCCCGGCGCGGTCCGTGTCCCCGAGTACTGGATCACGCTCCTGAACTACATCGGGCTGTATTCGATCGTCGCGATCGGGCTCGTGCTGCTGACGGGTGTCGGCGGAATGACGAGCTTCGGGCAGGCGGCATTCGTCGGTATCGGGGCCTATGCGACCGCGTATCTGACGACGGTCTGCGGCGCGTCGCCGTGGCTCGGGCTGATCGCCGGCGTCGTGCTGACGGCGTTGATCGCACTGGTACTCGGCGCGGTGACGATGCGGCTGTCGGGGCACTTCCTGCCGCTCGGGACGATCGCGTGGGGGCTCGCGCTATTTTTCCTGTTCGGCAATTTGGAGATGCTCGGCAAATACGACGGCATCAACGGTATTCCCGCGCTGAGCGTGTTCGGCCTGGTGCTGGACAGCGGCCGAAGCCTCTATTTCCTGATCTGGGCGGTGGTGCTGGCGGCGGTGGTGTCGGTCCAGAACCTGTTGAACAGCCGGCCGGGCCGGGCGATCCGTGCGCTGCGCGGCGGCGGCGTGATGGCCGAGGCGATGGGGGTGAACACCGCGTGGATGCGGGTCGTGATCTTCGTCTACGCAGCCGTGCTCGCGGCGATTTCGGGCTTCCTCTACGCGCACCTGCAGCGGGCGGTGAACCCGACGCCGTTCGGCCTGAACCACGGTATCGAATTCCTGTTCATGGCGGTGGTCGGTGGTGTCGCGCATGTGTGGGGGGCGGTGCTCGGCGCGGCGATTCTCACCGTGTTGCAAGACTATCTGCAGACTCTGCTGCCCAAGTTGCTCGGTGAGGACGGCAATTTCGAAATCATCGTGTTCGGCGTGCTGATGGTGCTGCTGCTGCAATACGCGCGACAGGGTGTGTGGCCGTTCGTGGCCAGGCTGTTTCCGCGCGCTCCGCATGCGCGGGTGCCTGACCACGCGGAGCCGCTGCCGCAACGACCCAGACCGCAAGCCGGCGAGACGCTGCTCGCGGTCGACCGGGCGCGCAAGCAGTTCGGCGGCCTCGTGGCGGTGAACGATGTCAGCTTCGAGGTGAAGGCCGGGCAGATCATCGGCCTGATCGGCCCGAACGGCGCGGGAAAATCGACGACCTTCAATCTCGTGACGGGCGTGCTGCAGGCCACCAGCGGCTCGATCACGTTCCGCGGCGAACGGATCGATGCGCTCACTTCACGTGAAATCGTGAAACGCGGTATCGGCCGGACGTTTCAGCACGTGAAGCTGCTGCCGACGATGACGGTGCTGGAGAACGTCGCGATCGGTGCGCATTTGCGCGGCTCGACGGGGGTGTGGCGCAGCATTGCTCGGCTGAACGGCGCGGAGGAGGCCCGTCTGATGGCGGAAGCGGCCCGGCAGATTCGGCGCGTCGGACTGGAGCAGCACATGGATGATGAGGCCGGCAGCCTGGCGCTCGGCCAGCAGCGAATCCTGGAAATCGCCCGGGCGCTATGCTGCGATCCGACCTTGCTGCTGCTCGACGAGCCGGCTGCGGGCCTGCGCTACCAGGAGAAGCTGCAGCTGGCCGATCTGCTTCGCAAGCTGAAGTCGGAGGGAATGAGCGTGCTGCTGGTTGAGCACGACATGGATTTCGTGATGAACCTCACCGATCGGCTGGTCGTGATGGAGTTCGGAACACGCATCGCGGAAGGATTGCCGCAGGAGGTCCAGCAGGATCCGGCGGTGCTCGAAGCCTATCTCGGCGGGGTGGAATGATGACGCAGGCAACGGCGCCGATTCTCGAGGTGCGGGATCTGTCGGTGAGGTATGGCAAGGTCGAAGCGCTGCATGGGGCCGCGATTCGGGTGGGCGCGGGGCAGATCGTCAGCGTGATCGGCCCGAATGGCGCCGGTAAATCGACGCTGCTCAATGCGATCATGGGTGCGCTGCCGGTGATCGGTCACGCACGTGGCGTGGTGCTGTACCAAGGGCAGGATGTCGTCATGCTGCCGGTCGAGCAGCGGGTGGCGGGCGGGATGTGCCTGGTTCCTGAGAAGCGAGAGCTGTTCAGTACGATGACGGTCGAAGACAACCTCGTGCTGGGTGCGTATCGGCGCAAGCGGGCGGGCGAGGCGAATTTTCTCGATCAACTTGATCCCGTATTTGCGCTATTTCCGCGCTTGAAGGAGCGACGCAAGCAGGCGGCGGGGACGTTGTCGGGTGGCGAACGGCAGATGCTAGCGGTGGGGCGGGCGCTGATGGGCAAGCCCGATTTGCTGATGCTCGATGAACCGAGCCTCGGGCTGGCACCGCTGATCGTGAAGGAAATCTTCCATATCATCAGCGCGTTGCGCGGGACGGGGGTTGCGACACTCCTGATCGAGCAGAACGCGCGTGCCGCGTTGCAAATCTCCGATTACGGCTATGTGCTTGAAACCGGTGAGTTCGCGCTGGAAGGACCGGCGAAAGAGTTGGCGCAGAACCCGCAGGTGATCGAAACCTATCTCGGCCTGACGAAGAAGACGGCCTAGGCAGCGAGCAAAGTGTTGGAAAAAGGCGGCGTGTTTCACGTGAAACACGCCGTTTTTGTTTGCCGGCCATTCGGATGAGATTCGGGTCAAAAGCGAACCCGCTATAATTCGCTCACACATTTCTCTGATAGGTTCGTGCGCGGTCCTGCGTGCGAAGTCCGCAATGCTTTATCCCACTGAATTTGACGTAATCGTCGTCGGCGGAGGTCATGCCGGCACGGAAGCCGCTTTGGCGTCCGCGCGCATGGGCGCCAAGACGCTGCTGCTGACACACAATATCGAAACCCTCGGGCAGATGAGCTGCAATCCGTCGATCGGCGGGATTGGCAAGGGCCATCTGGTCAAGGAGGTCGATGCCCTGGGCGGGGCAATGGCGGCAGCCACCGACGAAGGCGGTATCCAGTTCCGTATCCTGAACTCGTCGAAAGGGCCGGCTGTCCGCGCCACGCGGGCGCAAGCCGACCGTCTGCTGTACAAGCAGGCGATCCGACATCGTCTGGAGAATCAACCGAATCTCTGGCTGTTCCAGCAAGCCGTCGACGATCTGATCGTCGAAGGGGACCGTGTTGTCGGTGCGGTCACGCAGATCGGCATTCGCTTCCTGTCGCGCGCTGTGGTGCTGACGGCGGGTACGTTCCTGGACGGCAAGATCCACGTGGGTTTGAATAACTACACGGGCGGCCGTGCGGGTGATCCGGCTGCGGTGTCGTTGTCGGCGCGTTTGAAGGAGTTGAAGCTGCCGCAAGGGCGGCTGAAGACCGGTACGCCGCCCCGTATTGACGGCCGGACGATCGATTTTTCGAAGCTCGAGGAGCAGCCCGGCGATCTGGATCCTGTTCCGGTGTTCTCCTTCCTGGGTCGGGCCGAGCAGCATCCGCAGCAAATGCCGTGCTGGGTCACGCATACGAATGAGCGGACGCACGACATTATCCGCAGCGGCCTCGATCGTTCGCCGATGTATACCGGCGTGATCGAAGGTGTCGGGCCGCGTTACTGCCCGTCGATCGAAGACAAGATTCATCGTTTCGCATCGAAGGATTCACACCAGATCTTCCTGGAGCCTGAAGGGCTGACGACTAACGAGTTCTATCCGAACGGGATCTCGACGAGCCTGCCATTCGACGTGCAACTCGACCTCGTGCACTCGATGCGGGGGCTCGAACAGGCACATATCCTGCGTCCGGGCTACGCGATCGAGTACGACTACTTCGATCCGCGCGGGCTCAAGGCATCGCTGGAGACCAAGGTGATCAATGGCCTGTTCTTTGCGGGTCAGATCAATGGGACGACCGGCTACGAAGAGGCCGCGGCGCAAGGGCTGTTGGCCGGCATCAATGCCGGTCGCTACGTTCAGGAAAAAGACGCGTGGTGTCCGCGCCGAGATCAGGCTTACCTGGGCGTGCTGGTCGACGATCTGGTGACGCGTGGGGTTTCCGAGCCGTACCGGATGTTCACGAGTCGCGCGGAATACCGGCTGAGCTTGCGTGAGGACAATGCGGATATGCGCCTGACCGAAATAGGGCGCGAGTTGGGGGTCGTCGATGATGCCCGCTGGGACGCGTTCAGTCGGAAGCGCGATGCTGTTTCACGTGAAACAGAACGACTCCGCACGACGTGGGTGAACCCCAAAACCCTGCCTGCGGACGAAGCGATTGCGTTGCTCGGCAAGCCGATCGACCACGAATACAGCCTGGCTGAACTGCTTCGTCGTCCCGGTGTGAGCTATGAAGGCGTCTGCGGCCTGCGGGGGGGCGAGTGCGGCCCGGACGAATTGCTGGCCGACGATCCGGTGTTGCTCGCGCAGATCAACGAGCAGATCGAAATCGGCGTCAAATATCAGGGCTATATCGAACGTCAGGCCGGTGAGATCGAACGCAACGGTGCGCACGAGAACACGCGTTTGCCCGAGGGGCTCGATTACACGGAGGTACGGGGTTTGTCGTTCGAAGCCAGCCAGAAGTTGAATCAGTTCCGACCGGAAACGATCGGCCAGGCATCCCGAATTTCCGGCATCACCCCGGCGGCGATCTCGCTGCTGATGGTGCACCTGAAGCGCGGGCTGGGCCGTCGCGGCAGTGCGAGTACTGCCGCCGCCGCATCGAGCGCCGATGTGGGGGGCAGTAACGTCCCGACGCAGCAATGACGGCGCGGCATCAGTCCCCGAACGCCAGCCGGGAAACGCTGGCGGCGCTGCTCTCGGACGGCGCGCAGGCGCTGGGTGTTGCGCTGACCGACATGCAGCATCGCCAATTGCTGGACTATGTTGTGCTGCTTGCGAAATGGAACACGGTGTATAACCTCACCGCGATTCGCGATCCGCGGCAAATGCTGGTCCAGCATATCCTCGATTCCTTATCGATCCTCCCTCATCTGAGCCAGCGCGGTGCGTCATCGTCCGTGCTGGATGTCGGCTCGGGCGGCGGCTTGCCCGGCATTGTGCTGGCCATCGTCGAACCCGAGTGGCAAGTCACGTTGAACGATATCGTTCACAAGAAATCGGCATTTCAGACCCAGACCAAGGTCGAAATGAAGCTCGGCAACCTGTCGGTCGTAACGGGCAGGGTGGAATCGCTGCAGCCGGGTAAGGACGTTCCCGGAAAATTCGATTTAATCGTGTCGCGAGCATTCGCGGATCTCGCCGACTTCGTTACACTTGCCCGGCACCTCGTGGCGCCGGGCGGTTCGATCTGGGCGATGAAGGGTGTGCGCCCGGAAGGTGAGATCGAGCGTTTGCCCGAGGGCGCGCGCGTCGAACAGGTGATTCGGCTGACGGTGCCTTCGCTCAATGCAGAGCGGCACCTGATCGAAGTCAGGCTCGACGAAGCAATGTAACCGGCGCGCCGTGTGGCGCCCGGACTGTTTGAGGAAAGAAGGACACACCAACGATGGCAAAAATCTTCTGCGTGGCGAACCAGAAGGGTGGCGTCGGTAAGACGACGACGACGGTCAATCTCGCCGCAAGCCTGGCAGCGCAGGGCCAACGTGTGCTGCTGATCGACCTGGATCCGCAGGGCAATGCCACGATGGGCAGCGGCATCGACAAGGCCGAATGCGAATCGACGGTCTACGAGGTACTTGTCGACGGCGTGACGGTCGAGAATGCGCGCGTGCGCTCGGAGGCGGTGAAGTACGACGTACTGCCCGCGAACCGCGAGCTGGCCGGTGCTGAAATCGAACTGGTGAGCATGGAGAATCGCGAGCGCCAGCTGAAGGCGGCGCTCGAGAAAGTCGAAGGCGACTACGATTTCGTGCTGATCGACTGTCCGCCGGCGTTGTCGCTGCTGACGCTGAACGGTCTGTGCGCGGCGCACGGTGTGGTGATCCCGATGCAGTGCGAATACTTCGCGCTGGAAGGGCTGTCCGACCTCGTCAACACGATCAAGCAGGTGCATGCGAACCTGAATCGCGATCTGAAGGTGATCGGCTTGCTGCGGGTGATGTTCGATCCGCGCATCACGCTGCAGCAGCAGGTGTCCGACCAGCTCAAGGCGCATTTCGGCGACAAGGTGTTCGACGCGGTGATTCCGCGTAACGTGCGTTTGGCCGAGGCACCCAGCTACGGGCTACCCGGCGTGGTGTTCGATCGGGGCTCGCGCGGCGCGCAGGCCTACATTCAATTCGGCGCGGAAATGATCGAGCGGGTGCGCGCGCTGTGAGCGCGGCGACCCGGGCAAGCGAAGCGAGGAACACGAGATGAATGCGGTAGCAAAGAAGAAAGGATTGGGGCGCGGTCTGGAAGCGTTGCTTGGCGGGACTGCGGACATCACCGAAGCGGTCAAGATCGAAGGTTCGCCGAACGTGCTGGCGCTCGGCAAATTGCAGGCCGGCAAATATCAGCCGCGTACCCGAATGGACGAGGGCAGCCTGCAGGAACTGGCCGCGAGCATTCGTGCGCAAGGCGTGATGCAGCCGATTCTGGTACGTCCGATTTCATCAGACAAATATGAAATCATTGCCGGCGAGCGTCGCTTCCGTGCCGCGCGTCTCGCGGGTCTCGAAGAAGTGCCGGTGCTGGTGAAGGACGTGTCCGACCAGGCCGCGGCCGCGATGGCGCTGATCGAGAACATCCAGCGCGAGGATCTGAACCCGCTCGAAGAGGCGCACGGTATCCAGCGTTTGCTCGACGAGTTCGGTTTTACCCACGAACAGGCGGCGGAGTCGGTTGGCCGGTCGCGCAGCGCGGTGTCGAACCTGCTGCGTCTGCTGAATCTCGCCGCACCGGTGCAAACGATGCTGCTCGCGGGCGATCTCGACATGGGGCATGCGCGTGCGCTGCTGGCCGTCGATGCCGCGACGCAAATCACGCTGGCGCACCAGGTCGTCAACAAGCGGATGTCGGTGCGCGAAACCGAGAAGCTTGTCACGCACACCACGAAGGCCGAGCCGGCGGTCAAGGCGCGCGCGAAGGATGATGGCGGCCGCGATACGCGTCGTCTCGAAGAGGAGTTGTCCGACCTGCTGGCATCGAATGTGAAGATCAAGCTGGGTCGCCGCGGCCGCGGACAGGTCACGATCGATTTCGGCGATCTCGACGCCCTCGAAGGGATTCTCGTGCGCTTGCGCGGCAATGTCGCGGCCTGATCCGGCGGCATGACGGGGTCGATCGCGCGGGTGCTCGGCCGCTTCATCGGATTCGTCGCGCGGGAGCCCGTGCTGTCGGTTCTCGCGGTGGCGCTCATCGCGCTGCAGATCGTGCAGCCGCAGTCGGCGCCGGCGCTGCTGCAACAGGTCGACTGGCAGACCGTCGCCACGCTGGCCGGCCTGCTGATGGTGACCAAGGCCCTGGAATTGTCAGGATTCCTGATGTGGCTGGCGCACCGGATCGTGCGGCATGTGCATTCGGAGCGGGCGCTCGCGGTGCTGCTGGTGGTGTTCTCGGCCGTGTTGTCGATGTGGCTGACGAACGATGTGGCGCTGTTTGTCGTGATTCCGCTGATCGTTTCGCTGCGCGCGCTGACGCCGCTGCCGTTCAGGCGTCTCGTGATCTACGTCGCGATCTCCGTCAATGCCGGCGCGGTCGCGACACCGCTCGGCAATCCTCAGAATCTCTACCTCTGGCAATTGAGCGGGGTGTCGTTCGGCCGCTTCGTGATCGCGCTCGCGCCGCTCGCGCTTGCACTGATGGCGCTCCTGCTGGCCGTGACGCTCGGTACGTTTCGGTCTCGTCCGCTCGATCTGTCGACGGATCGCGCCGTCCATCCGGTGGCGCGGGGGCAGGCGCTGGCGGCGGCGGCGCTGTTCGCGGGATTCGTGCTGCTGGCCGATGCGCATCACGCGTTGCCGGGCCTGGCGGGCGTCGCGGCGATCCTGCTGGCGCTGCGCCGAAACGCGGTGCTGAAGATCGACTGGCTGCTGCTGCTGATCTTCGTGCTGATGTTCGTGGTGTTGCGCGGCGCGGCTGCATTGCCCGCCGTGCACGCTACGGTTGCCGCGGTCGGCCTCGATACGCCGCTGCGCGTGTACGTGGCGGGCGCGCTGCTGTCGCAGGGCATCAGCAATGTGCCGGCCGCGATCCTGCTGTCCGAATTCACCCGCGACTGGCGCGCGCTGGCGTTCGGCGTCAGTGTCGGCGGTTTCGGGTTCGCGATCGGCTCGCTCGCGAACCTGATCGCAATCCGGCTGGCGAAGGCGCAGGGGATGTGGCTGCGATTCCATCTCGCATCGATTCCGTTCGGGCTCGCGAGCGGCTTACTGGGCCTCCTCGTTCTGCGATATTTCTAACGCGAACTCCCCCTAATGTCGCTGAAAAACGCGGCATACCGGGCCCTTCGACAGACAACGCGGAACCCACCTTACAACCGTCAGCTGTGGGTGCCGCCGAGGGCCGGGATTCATCGTCTTTCCGTATGGTGAAGCGTCGTTTCAGGCAAGTTTTTGTCGTGTCTAAGGCCTTGAATCACCTGCAACTATCGCTTACAATCGCCCGGATTTGTTAGCTAGGCACCCCTGAAAGCTTTCGGAAAGTTTGGGGCGGAACGGGATTTTGCGGAAGATTGCGATGGCGGGTCAGGCGCCGACTGATGGGCACGACAAGCACCGCGCGCAACGCACCGCACCAGCGGCCGACGGGCGACATGCGTCCGACGACGATTGGGATGTCGAGCAACAAGATAACAATATCGTTCCGCTTACGCGGGCCGAAGCGGAAACGCTGTTCGGCCCGGGCGTGAGTCGACCGTCGCGCGTCACACCCTACCGGGTCGTGATCGCGCAAGTGGTCCTGTCCCTGGTTGCAACGCTGGCGTGGTGGCTGTGTGTCTCGAAGTCACCGGCTGCGGCTGCGCAATCGGCTTTCATGGGCGGAGCGATTGGCTGGGTGCCGAGTGCATTGTTCGCGGCACGTTTGAAGCAACGTGGGGCCGACACCGTGGCGGGCTGGGTGGTCGGCGAGGTGCTCAAGATGGGCGCGACGATCGCGATGTTCGCGGCGGTCGCGGTGTGGTACCCCGGCGTGCATTGGGTGCCGCTGCTCATTACCTACCTGCTCGTGCTGAAGACGTACTGGATTGCGCTGGCCTGGCGATAGGCATCGAAGTGCCGCGCGGAGTTCGACCAGTCGCCGCGCAGGCCCGTTCCCGCAATAGATTCCTGCGGCGAAACGGATAGACCGATTTTCGACAATTTGGGTGGCATTAACGATTATGGCAGCTAGCGAAGGAACGCGTGCTCTGGATCCGTCCGAGTACATTGCGCACCACTTGCAGAACTTCTCCACCGCGCATCAGACGTCGATTTTCGATATCCACGTCTGGAATCTCGACACGCTGTTCTGGTCGATCGTTTGCGGCCTTGTCACGATTTTCGTGCTCCATCTCGCGGCCCGCAAGGCAACGTCGGGCGTGCCCGGCCGTTTCCAGTGCCTGATCGAGATGATCGTCGAGATGGTCGAAGACCAATCGAAGGCTGTCGTTCACGGCAATCGCACCTTCATCGCTCCGCTGGCCCTGACCGTGTTCGTCTGGGTCCTGCTGATGAACTCCCTCGACTTCCTCCCCGTCGACCTGCCGGGCCGCGTCATCGGCTGGCTGGGTCTGTCGCAAATCATTTCGCATCATCGCATCGTGCCGACGGCCGACCTGAACGGCACGCTCGGCATCGCGCTCGGCGTGTTCGTGCTGATGATCTACTACAGCGTGAAGATCAAGGGTGTCGGCGGCTTCGCGCATGAACTCGTGTCGGCGCCGTTCGGCGCGCATCCGCTGCTGTGGATTCCGAACCTCGCGCTGAACATCGTCGAATACGTCGCGAAGACCGTGTCGCTCGGCATGCGGCTGTTCGGCAACATGTATGCGGGCGAACTGCTGTTCCTGCTGATCGCCCTGCTCGGCAGCATGTGGGGCTTCGGCGCGGACGCGTCGGTGCTCGGCTTCGTCGGCCACGTGCTCGCGGGCAGCATCTGGGCGATCTTCCACATCCTGATTGTTTTGCTGCAAGCGTTCATTTTCATGATGCTGACGCTGGTGTATCTCGGTCAGGCACACGAGTCGCACTAAGCGGCCGGACAATCAAGCAGGTTTGTTTTTAGTTTTTTAAATTCCAGTTCCAAGTCTTTTCACAAAGGAGTGATCATGCAAGCTTTCATCGCCAACATCCAGGGTCTGACCGCCATCGGTATCGGTATCATCATTGGCCTGGGTGCAATCGGCGCCTGTATCGGTATCGGCCTGATGGGCGGCAAGTACATCGAAGCGTGCGCGCGTCAGCCGGAACTCATCAACCCGCTGCAAACGAAGATGTTCCTGCTGGCTGGTCTGATCGATGCGGCGTTCCTGATTGGCGTGGGCGTGGCCATGCTGTTTGCATTCGCGAACCCGCTGCTGTCGAAGCTCGCAGGCTAAGGTTCCTCGGAAACTATTGCGCCAGGCTTGGCCGGCGCAGGGCGGAACGGAAGATGAGCGCCAATCGAAAGCCATTTTCGACGCGCTCCTCCTCGTTTCAATTTTCCGGAATAGCAGATAAGGAAACACCGTGAATCTCAACGCAACCCTGTTTGCGCAAATGGTCGTGTTCCTGATCCTCGCGTGGTTCACGATGAAGTTCGTGTGGCCGCCGTTGATCAACGCCCTCGACGAGCGCTCGAAGAAAATTGCCGACGGCCTCTCCGCCGCGGAAAAGGGTCAGGCGGAACTCGCAGCGGCGCACAAGCGCGTCGACCAGGAACTCGCGCAGGCCCGCAACGACGGTCAACAACGCATTGCCGACGCTGAAAAGCGCGCGCAATCGGTTGCCGAAGAAATCAAGGCTCAAGCCCATGCCGAAGCCGCCCGCATCATCGCTCAGGCGAAGGCGGACGCGGATCAGCAAATCGTGAAGGCGCGTGAAACGCTGCGCGGCGAAGTCGCCTCGCTGGCGGTCAAGGGCGCCGAGCAGATCCTGAAGCGCGAAGTCGATCAAACGGCCCACGCCGAACTGCTGAATCAACTGAAAGCCGAGCTCTGATCATGGCCGAACTTGCAACCATCGCCCGCCCTTACGCAGAAGCGCTGTTCCGCGTGGCCGAGGGTGGTGATATCGCCGCCTGGTCCACGCTCGTGCAAGAGCTGGCTCAGGTTGCGCACCTGCCCGAAGTGCTGTCCGTCGCGTCGAGCCCGAAAGTGAGCCGCACGCAGGTCAACGAGCTGCTGCTCGCCGCGGTGAAATCGCCGCTCGCGACCAGCGCGGAAGCGAAGAATTTCGTGCAGATGCTGGTCGAAAATCACCGTATCGCGCTGCTGCCGGAAATCTCCGCGCAGTTCGACGAGCTGAAGAATGCGCGCGAAGGCGCGGCCGACGTGCAGATCGTCAGCGCGTTTCCGCTCGAAGGCGCACAGCTCACCGAACTCCTCGCCAGCCTCGAGCACAAGTTCAAGCGCAAACTGAAACCGACGGTCGAAATCGATGCGTCGCTGATCGGCGGCGTGCGCGTGACGGTCGGTGACGAAGTGCTCGATACCTCGGTCCGCGCGCGGCTCGCCAGCATGCAGACAGCTTTGAGCGCTTGAGCGCCCAGGCAGCCGGCACGCAACAGAATTGACTATCAGGAGCGAATAATGCAACTCAATCCCTCTGAGATCAGCGAGCTGATCAAGAGCCGGATCCAGGGCCTTGAAGCGAGCGCAGACGTTCGCAACCAGGGCACCGTGATCTCCGTGACCGACGGTATCGTGCGTATCCACGGTCTGTCCGACGTGATGCAGGGCGAAATGCTCGAATTCCCGGGCAACACGTTCGGCCTTGCGCTGAACCTCGAGCGCGACTCGGTCGGCGCGGTGATTCTCGGCGAATACGAACACATCTCGGAAGGCGACATCGTCAAGACGACGGGCCGCATTCTCGAAGTTCCGGTGGGTCCGGAGCTGATCGGCCGCGTGGTCGACGCGCTCGGCAACCCGATCGACGGCAAGGGTCCGGTCAACGCGAAGCTGACCGACGCGATCGAAAAGATCGCCCCGGGCGTGATCTGGCGCAAGTCGGTGTCGCAGCCGGTACAGACCGGCATCAAGTCGATCGACGCGATGGTGCCGATCGGCCGCGGCCAGCGCGAGCTGATCATCGGCGACCGTCAGTGCGGCAAGACCGCGGTGGCGCTCGACGCGATCATCAACCAGAAGGGCAAGGATCTCATCTGTATCTACGTCGCGATCGGCCAGAAGGCTTCGTCGATCATGAACGTGGTGCGCAAGCTCGAAGAAACCGGCGCGCTCGAATACACGATCGTCGTCGCCGCTTCGGCGTCGGAATCGGCCGCGATGCAATACCTCGCGCCGTACGCCGGCTGCACGATGGGCGAATACTTCCGCGATCGCGGCCAAGACGCGCTGATCATCTATGACGACTTGACCAAGCAGGCTTGGGCGTACCGTCAGATCTCGCTGCTGCTGCGCCGCCCGCCGGGCCGCGAAGCGTACCCGGGCGACGTGTTCTATCTGCACTCACGTCTGCTCGAGCGTGCGGCTCGCGTGTCGGAAGAGTACGTCGAGAAGTTCACGAACGGCGAAGTGAAGGGCAAGAGCGGTTCGCTGACGGCGCTGCCCGTGATTGAAACGCAGGCCGGCGACGTGACCGCGTTCGTGCCGACCAACGTGATCTCGATCACCGACGGCCAGATCTTCCTGGAAACCGACCTGTTCAACGCAGGCATCCGCCCGGCAATCAACGCCGGCGTGTCGGTGTCGCGCGTGGGCGGTGCCGCCCAGACGAAGGTCGTGAAGAAGCTGTCGGGCGGTATCCGTACCGACCTCGCGCAGTACCGTGAACTGGCAGCGTTCGCGCAGTTCGCATCGGATCTCGACGAAGCCACCCGCAAGCAGCTCGAGCGCGGCCGCCGCGTGACCGAACTGCTGAAGCAGCCGCAGTATCAGCCGCTGCAGGTATGGGAACTGGCCGTGTCGCTGTTCGCGGCGAACAACGGCTATCTCGACGACCTCGACGTCAAGGACGTCCTGCCGTTCGAGAAGGGCCTGCGCGAATATCTGAAGACGAGCCACGCTGACCTCATCAAGCGTATCGAAGACACCAAGGACTTGTCGAAGGACGACGACGGCGCGCTGCATGCCGCTCTGAAGGACTTCAAGAAGTCGGGTGCCTATTGATCCGCGAGGGACACCTTGAAGCGGCGCGGGCCGCGTAAAGCGCCCGCACCGCTTCGGTCAAGGAGCAAGCAATGGCTGGAATGAAGGAAATTCGCGGCAAGATCAAGAGCGTGCAAAACACGCGCAAGATCACCAAGGCGATGGAGATGGTGGCGGCATCGAAGATGCGCCGCGCGCAGGAACGCATGCGCGCTGCCCGTCCGTATGCCGACAAGGTCCGCGCGATCGCCGCGCACATGAGCCGCGCGAACCCGGAGTACCGCCACCCGTTCATGGTGGCGAACGACGAAGCCAAGACCGCGGGCATCATCCTCGTCACGACCGACAAGGGTCTGTGCGGCGGTCTGAACACGAACGTGTTGCGCGCGTCGGTGCAGAAGTTCAAGGAGCTGGACGAGAAGGGCCAGACGCTCGAAGCCACCGCGATCGGTAGCAAGGGCCTCGGTTTCCTGAACCGTTTCGGCGCGAAGGTGATCTCGCAGGTCGTGCATCTGGGCGACACGCCGCACCTCGACAAGCTGATCGGCGCGGTGAAGACGCAGCTCGACCAGTACTCGGAAGGCAAGCTGTCGGCCGTTTATATCGCGTACACGCGCTTCGTCAACACGATGAAGCAGGAAGCGGTGATCGAGCAACTGCTGCCGCTGTCGTCGGAGCGTCTCGAGCACACCGACGAGATGCCGGCCACGTCGTGGGATTACATCTACGAACCGGACGCGCCGGCAGTGGTGGACGAGCTGCTCGTGCGTTACGTCGAGGCGCTGGTGTACCAGGCCGTCGCGGAAAACATGGCGTCCGAGCAATCGGCGCGGATGGTCGCGATGAAGGCCGCGTCGGATAACGCGAAGACGGTGATCAGCGAACTGCAGCTGGTGTACAACAAGAGCCGTCAGGCCGCGATCACGAAAGAATTGTCGGAGATCGTCGGCGGCGCCGCCGCGGTGTAAGCGGGCGGATGTCCCACGCTTCGAAACAGCGCCTTTGCGCGAGTGAAGAATCAGGTATTTAAAGGAAAAGCGATGAGTACTACTGCTTTGGTAGAAGGCAAGATCGTACAGTGCATCGGCGCCGTTATCGACGTGGAATTCCCGCGCGACAGCATGCCGAAGATTTACGACGCGCTCATTCTCGATGGCTCGGAACTGACGCTCGAAGTCCAGCAGCAGCTGGGCGACGGCGTGGTTCGCACCATCTGTCTGGGTGCATCCGACGGCCTGCGCCGCGGCCTGGTGGTGAAGAACACGAACAAGCCGATCTCGGTGCCGGTCGGCAAGCCGACCCTCGGTCGGATCATGGACGTGCTCGGCCGCCCGATCGACGAAGCCGGTCCGATCAACAGCGAACACACCCGTTCGATCCACCAGAAGGCGCCGGCGTTCGACGAACTGTCGCCGTCGACCGAACTGCTCGAAACGGGCATCAAGGTGATCGACCTGATCTGCCCGTTCGCAAAGGGCGGCAAGGTGGGTCTGTTCGGCGGTGCGGGCGTGGGCAAGACCGTCAACATGATGGAGCTCATCAACAACATCGCGAAGGAACACGGCGGTTACTCCGTGTTCGCGGGCGTGGGCGAGCGGACCCGTGAAGGGAACGACTTCTACCACGAAATGAAGGACTCGAACGTTCTCGACAAGGTCGCGCTGGTGTACGGCCAGATGAACGAGCCGCCGGGCAACCGTCTGCGCGTTGCGCTGACCGGCCTGACGATGGCCGAGCACTTCCGTGACGAAGGCCTCGACGTGCTGTTCTTCGTCGACAACATCTACCGTTTCACGCTGGCCGGTACCGAAGTGTCGGCACTGCTCGGCCGGATGCCGTCGGCCGTGGGCTATCAGCCGACGCTGGCTGAAGAAATGGGCAAGCTGCAGGAACGCATCACGTCGACCAAGAAGGGCTCGATCACGTCGGTGCAGGCCGTGTACGTCCCTGCGGATGACTTGACCGACCCGTCGCCGGCGACGACCTTCGGCCACTTGGACGCAACCGTCGTGCTGTCGCGTGACATCGCTTCGCTCGGTATCTACCCCGCGGTGGATCCGCTCGACTCGACGTCGCGCCAGATCGACCCGAACGTGATCGGCGAAGAGCACTACTCGATCACGCGCGGCGTGCAGCAGACGCTGCAGCGCTACAAGGAACTGCGCGACATCATCGCGATTCTGGGCATGGACGAACTGTCGCCGGAAGACAAGCTGTCGGTCGCCCGCGCGCGGAAGATCCAGCGTTTCCTGTCGCAGCCGTTCCACGTCGCTGAAGTGTTCACGGGCTCGCCGGGCAAGTACGTGCCGCTGAAGGAAACGATCCGTGGCTTCAAGATGATCGTCGAAGGCGAGTGCGACCACTTGCCGGAACAGGCGTTCTACATGGTCGGCACGATCGACGAAGCCTTCGAAAAGGCCAAGAAGATCCAGTAACGGTTCGGGATCGGAGTAAGCGCCGAAGCGCTTGCTCCCGTCGACCGCCGCAGGGCAGGAGTCAGCGCTGAAGCGCTCACGCTTGCCAACTGCGGCATGGGGCGGGAGTAAGGGCTGAAGCGCTCACTCCCGCCGACAGGAGTCGATATGGCAACCATCAAAGTAGACGTCGTCAGCGCGGAAGAGCAGATCTTCTCGGGCGAGGCGAAGTTCGTCGCGCTGCCGGGCGAAACGGGTGAGCTGGGTATTCTGCCGGGTCACACGCCGCTCATCACGCGGATTCGTCCGGGCGCGGTGCGCATCGAGGTCGAGAGCGGCGCCGAAGAGTTCGTGTTCGTCGCGGGCGGCATTCTCGAAGTGCAGCCGGGCGCCGTGACGGTGCTCGCGGACACCGCGATTCGCGGCAAGGATCTCGACGCGGCGAAAGCCGAGGAAGCGAGAAAGCGCGCGGAAGAAACGCTGCAGAACGCGAAGTCGGATCTCGACCTCGCGAAAGCGCAGTCGGAACTCGCGACCGCCATGGCGCAGCTCGAAGCGATCCAGCGTCTCGCGAAGATTCGCAGCAAGCACTGAAGCTCGCGCTTCGGTCGGGAAAAAGCAGCCTTCGGGCTGCTTTTTTTTGTTATGGCGTACTTGGCATCGGACACGTACCGGGTAAGACTTGATGTCAGATTGTCGTAAGTGGATGGCAGAATAATCGGACACCGACGATTCGATACGGAGACGGGTTCATGACGGCGGACGGACGCGGCGCAGCACTGATTGCACCCCGGGACGGGCTTTCCTATGTGCGGGGCTCGACCGAGGTGCCGCTTAGCGAAGCGACCGTCGGGCAGTTCCTGCGCGATACCGCGCAGCGTTTTCCCGATCGGCCCGCGGTCGTATTTCGCGAGCAGGGAGTGCGATGGACCTGGCGGGAATTCGCCGATGAGGTCGACGTGCTGGCGGCGGCACTGGTCGAACGCGGGGTCGTCAAGGGCTACCGGGTCGGCATCTGGTCGCCGAATCGGGTGGAGTGGCTGCTGACGCAGTTCGCGACCGCGCGGATCGGCGCGGTGCTCGTCAACATCAACCCGGCCTACCGGCTCGCGGAACTCGAGTACGCGCTGAACAAGGTAGGCTGCACGCTGCTGATCGCGGCGGAGCGCTTCAAATCGTCGGCCTACGTCGAGATGCTGGAGGAACTGGCACCGGAACTGGCCGAGCATGCGCCGGGCGAACTGCGCGCGGCCCGTGTGCCGGCGCTTCGCACGATCGTGTCGATGACGGCTGTCGCGCCGCGCGGCATGCTGAGTTTTGCCGATCTGCTGGCGGGCGGACGCGCCGTGCGCGATACCGCGCGGCTCGACGCGCTCGGCGCGGCGCTGGCGTCGCGCGAGCCGATCAACATCCAGTTCACGAGCGGCACGACCGGCAGCCCGAAGGGCGCGACCCTCACGCACCGCAATGTCGTCAACAACGCGCGCTCGATCGCGAGCGTGATGAAACTCACCGAGCAGGACGCGCTGTGCATCCCCGTGCCGCTGTATCACTGCTTCGGGATGGTGCTGGCGGTGCTCGCATGCGTGTCGGTCGGCGCGAAGATGGTGTTCCCCGGCGAAGCGTTCGAGCCGGGCGCGACGCTCGCGGCCGTGGCGGACGAACAGTGCACCGCGCTGCATGGCGTGCCGACGATGTTCATCGCCGAGCTCGATCACCCTGAATTCGCCCGCTTCGATTTGAGCACGCTGCGCACCGGGATCATGGCGGGCTCGCCGTGTCCGATCGAGACGATGAAGCGGGTCGTGTCGGGGATGCACATGGCCGAGGTGACGATCGCGTACGGGATGACGGAAACCAGCCCGGTATCGTTCCAAAGCTCCACCACCGACACGCTCGAGAAGCGCACGACGACGGTCGGCCGCATCCAGCCCCATCTCGAGGCGAAGATCGTCGATCCGCTCGGTCGGATCGTGCCGGTCGGCGTGACGGGCGAGCTGTGCACGAAGGGCTATTCGGTGATGCGCGGCTATTGGGACGAGGAGGCGAAGACCGCGGAGGTGATCGTCGACGGCTGGATGCGTACCGGCGATCTCGCCACGCTCGACGAAGAGGGGTTCTGCAACATCGTCGGCCGCTTGAAGGACATGCTGATTCGCGGCGGCGAGAACATCTACCCGCGCGAGATCGAGGAATTCCTGTTCCGGCACCCCAAGATCCAGAGCGCGCAGGTGTTCGGCGTGCCCGATCCGAAATACGGCGAGGAAGTGTGCGCGTGGGTGGTGCTGCGCGCGGGCGAGACGATGAGCGAGGAGGAATTGCGCGAGTTTTGCCGCGGCCAGATCGCGCACTACAAGGTGCCGCGCTATGTGCGGTTCGTCGACGAGCTGCCGATGACCGTGACGGGCAAGGTGCAGAAGTTCGTGATGCGCGACCGGATGATCGACGAACTGCACCTGAACGTGCCGCGAACGGCCTGAGCGGGCGGGGCCCGTTGCGTTTTCTATGGACGAAAAAAAGCGGGCTTATGAGCCCGCTAAAAACCACACGCTACGGGGTTAGCGCGAGGAGACCAAGGGTGGAACGCTTCGGCGGGGGCCGAAGACGACTCCAACAAGGATGCCCCTAAGAAGGGCTTCGGTACGAGACCGACGGACTTTCGACGTGCTTTGTATCCGCTCACACTCGGCACAAAAGACCGCATCCGTGTTGAAACCGTGAGAAGCATTTTGGGCGAATTGCCCATACTGCGCGGTAACAAAGTGTTTCAGGTTGTAACGCACGCCAGATAAGGCTCTCCGGGATTTTTTACTGTTTTACAACGCGTCGAAAACGTCATTTTTACCGCTTCCTCGGGGTGTCTTTCCGGTGGTGTGCCGAGCCCCTTTTTGCGACGTGCTAGGCTCGTAGCGAAGCGCGCCCAAAATCGGGCGCGATCCATTTATCGGGACCGGGATGAACGTGACGGACACCAGCCTGAGAAGGATTCTGCAACGCGACAAGGTGATCGCGGTAGTCGGCCTTTCGGACAGGCCATCTCGCCCGAGCCATGAGGTGGCCGCCTACCTGCAGCGGCACGGCTACCGGATCGTGCCCGTCAATCCGCGGCTGGCCGGCGAGACCGTGCTGGGCGAAACGGTCCATGCGTCGCTGGCCGACGCACAGGCGGCGCTGGCATCCGAGGGTGCCGCGATCGGGATGGTCGATGTGTTCCGCAAATCCGCCGACGTGCCGTCCGTGGTCGCCGATGCGATCGCGATCGGCGCCCGCTCTCTGTGGCTGCAACTCGACGTGAGGCACGATGCGGCCGCCGCGCAGGCCGAGGCGGCGGGGCTCGATGTCGTGACGGACCGCTGCGTGAAGATCGAGCATCGGCGACTGAGCGCCGGATAGGCGCGGGCCGGGCGAACGCTAGATCACTTCAGCCACTTGTCCGAGATCGAGCGGTACTCGCCGGTCTCGCGCGCCAGGTGAAGCCACTGGTCGACGTACTGCTGGAACACCACGTCGCCGCGCGGCAGCATGTACGCCTTTTCGCCGAACTGGAACGGGCGGTCCGGATGCACGGAGCACAGGCCCGGGTTCAGCTTCTGCTGCAGCAGTGTTTCGGAGGCGTCGGTCACCATCACGTCCGCGCGTCCCGCGAGGATCTCCTTGAAGATCGTGACGTTGTCGGGATAGACGGTGAGGTTCGCGTGCGAGAGGGACTGTTTCGCGAAGCGCTCGTTGGTGCCGCCCGGATTCACGATCACCCGCGTCGACGGCCGGTCGATCTGCGCGACCGTCTGGTACTTGTCGACGTCGGCGCAGCGCACGATCGGCGTTTTGCCGTCGGTGGCGTACGGCGCGGTGAAGAACACGCGCTTTTGCCGGTCGAGCGTCGTCGAGACGCCGCCTACCGCGATATCGCATTTCGCGACGAAATCGCCGGTCAGGGTCGGCCAGGTGCTTTTCACGAACGCCGTTTTGACGCCCAGCGATTTCGCGAGCGATTCGGCCATGTCGATGTCGATGCCCTCGAAGGTGCCGTCCGCCCGGTAGTACGAATAGGGTTTGTAGTCGCCCGTCGTGCACACGCGCAGCGTGCCGCGTGCCAGCACCTCGTCGAGCCGGGACGGCGCGGCGGTTTGGGCATGGGCCGCGCCCGCGCAGCAGGCGAGCGCCGTGCCGAGTGCGATCAGCGTCTTGTTCATGGATCTCCTTGAAAGCCGGGTTGTTTCAGCCTGCGATGATAACGGAGCCGTTTCGCGCGTCATATGGCCGCCGAACGCGGGCGGCGGCGCGGCCCGGCGCGCGGTGTCCGGTAGAATGCCCCTTTGCCTCACGCTTCGTTCGCTTCCACCGTGGCCCATACCCTGCTCAACGACACCTTCCTGCGCGCGCTGCTGCGCGAGCCGACCGACTACACCCCGATCTGGCTGATGCGCCAGGCAGGCCGTTATCTGCCGGAGTACAACGCAACGCGCGCCCGCGCCGGCAGCTTCCTCGGGCTGGCGAAGAATCCCGATTACGCAACGGAAGTCACGCTGCAGCCGCTCGAACGCTTCCCGCTCGATGCGGCGATCCTGTTTTCCGACATCCTGACGATTCCGGACGCGATGGGCCTCGGCCTCGATTTCGCTGCCGGCGAGGGGCCGAAGTTCGCGCATCCGGTGCGCACCGAGGCCGACGTCGCGAAGCTCGCGGTGCCCGATATCGGCGCGACGCTCGGCTATGTGACCGACGCGGTTCGCGAGATCCGTCGCGCGCTGACGGACGCGCAAGGCCGTCAGCGGGTGCCGCTGATCGGTTTTTCGGGCAGCCCGTGGACACTGGCGTGCTACATGGTCGAGGGCGGCGGGTCGGACGATTTCCGCACGGTGAAGTCGATGGCCTATGCGCGGCCCGACCTGATGCACCGGATTCTCGAGATCAACGCGCAGGCGGTGGCGGCGTACCTGAACGCGCAGATCGAGGCCGGCGCGCAGGCGGTGATGATTTTCGATACCTGGGGCGGCGCGCTGGCCGACGGCGCTTACCAGCGCTACTCGCTCGACTACATCCGCCGCGTGGTGGCGCAGCTCAAGCGCGAGCACGACGGCGTTCGCGTGCCGGTCATCACATTTACCAAGGGCGGTGGCCTGTGGCTCGAGGAAATCGCGCAGACCGGCGTCGACGCCGTGGGGCTCGACTGGACGGTCAATCCGGGCCGGGCGCGTGAGCGGGTGGCCGGGCGGGTGGCGCTGCAAGGCAACCTTGACCCCACGATCCTGTTTGCCCCGCCGGCGGCGATCCGTGCCGAGGCGCGCGTGGTGCTCGACAGCTACGGCAATCATCCTGGCCACGTGTTCAACCTCGGCCACGGCATTTCGCAGTTCACGCCGCCCGACCACGTCGCCGAACTGGTCGACGAGGTGCATCGGCATAGCCGGGCAATCCGTAGCGGAGCCGTGTCCTGATTGCAAATAGGGACATGCTGCACCGCGGAGGGCGGGGCGCGCACCGGGGTGTCTAAACAGGGCGCAACCCCCCGCCCAATGGTGCTCTTATGCTTGTCAAGGCTTGACTTATACACATTTCGCACGTTGCAGCGCGGTAGAGCGGCGCGTCGGTGAATTCATCTCGCTATGGCGATGGAAAATAGATAGCGGCCTTACGGGATAAGGCTTTGCGGTCCTTGCTCCTAATCTCGAAAAAGCAGCGGCCGGCCGGACGCGACGCCGTTTCATCCCGATCCGGGGCAAGTTCTCAACAAAGTTATCCACAGCTCGGACGGGCTCGCCGCGATTCCCAATGAGAATCCAAAACTTAGCGCCGAAAGTGATGTTTTACTTTAACTTCGCCCGCGCCTTCGGCCGCTGCCCGGTGGCCCCACTCCGATGACGGATCGATTCGTTCGCGTCGCACTCGACCATCCGCTGCAAACGCTGTTCGACTACCGCTATCGCGCGGAGGATGCACCGCCCGTGCCGGGCATGCTCGTCCAGGTGCCGTTCGGCAAGCGCTTGGCGGTCGGGCTGGTTTGCGAAGTGACCGCTCACAGCGACGTTCCCGCGAGCCGGCTGCGCGATGTCGAATCGGTGTGCGCCGAGCTGCCGCCGCTGTCTCCGCACTGGCTCGACCTGGTGTCTTTCGCCGCCGACTATTACCAGCGCGGCCGCGGCGAGGTGGCGCTGCCCGCGTTGCCTCAAGCCCTTCGCGACGCATCCCGCTGGGGGCGGCTGTTGGCGCCGGAGCTGCGCTACCGGCTGCTGCCGGCGGGCCGGGCCGCGCTGCCCGACGCGTTGCCGGCTCGCGCGGGCGCGCTGCGCCGTCTCGCGCAGGCGCTGGGCGACACCGTGTCGCTGTCGCTCGCCGAGGTGCGCGCGCTGCACCCGAAGGCGGCCGCGGTGCTCGACGACTGGCAGGCGCGCGGCTGGGCTGCTTGCGATGAGATCGCGGCCGCCGCGGCCGGTGCACAACTTGTGGATAACTCAACCGCGGCGGCGGTGCTGCCGCAGCTTACCGATCAGCAGGCCGAAGCGCTCGACGCCATCACGACGGCGCAAGGCTTCGCGCCGTTCCTGCTGCATGGCGTGACGGGCAGCGGCAAGACCGAGGTGTATCTGCATGCGCTGGCGGCGCTGCTGTCCGCCCGGCCTGACGCGCAGGCGCTGGTGCTGGTGCCCGAAATCAACCTGACGCCGCAGTTCGAGGCCGCTTTCCGCGCGCGCTTCGCGGCGAGCCTGCCCGACGGCGCGATCGTGACGCTGCATAGCGGTCTCGCCGAGGGCGAGCGCGCCCGTCACTGGCTGGCCGCGCACACCGGCCGCGCCCGGATCGTGCTCGGCACGCGGCTCGCGGTACTCGCGTCGCTGCCCGCGCTCGCGCTGATCGTGGTCGACGAGGAGCACGAGCCCGCCTACAAGCAGCAGGAAGGTTTGCGCTATTCGGCGCGCGACCTGGCCGTCTGGCGCGCGAAGCACCTGGCGATTCCGGTGGTGCTCGGCTCGGCCACGCCGTCGCTCGAGACCTGGTGGCAGGCCGAACAGGGCCGCTACACGCGGCTCACGCTGTCGCGCCGCGCGGTGGCCGACGCGGTGCTCCCGTCCGTGCGCCTGATCGATCTCGAGGAGGAACGGCGGCGCGGCCGCGCGTCGCTGGGCGGGCTGTCGGGGCCGCTCGTCGCCGCGCTGAAAGCGCGCGTCGAACGCGGCGAGCAGAGCCTCGTGTTCCTGAATCGCCGGGGCTATGCGCCGCAACTCGCGTGCGATGCCTGCGGCTGGGTGGCCGGCTGCCCGCGCTGCAGTGCTTACGTCGTCCTGCACAAGCCCGAGCATGCGCTGCGCTGCCATCACTGCGGTTGGGAAGCGCGCATCCCGCGTTCGTGCCCGGAATGCGGCAACGTCGATATCGCGCCGCTCGGGCGCGGTACTCAGCGCGTCGAAGAAACCCTGGCGGAAGCCGTGCCGGGTGCACGGATCTTGCGGATCGACGCCGACAGCACGCGCCGCAAGGGCAGCGCGCAGGCGCTGTTTTCGGACGTCCATGCGGGTGAGGTCGACATCCTGGTCGGCACGCAGATGATCGCGAAGGGGCACGATTTCCAGCGCGTGTCGCTGGTCGGCGTGCTCAACGCCGATACCGCGCTGTTTTCGCACGACTTTCGCGCGAGCGAGCGGCTGTTCGCGCAGCTGATGCAGGTGAGCGGCCGGGCCGGCCGCGCGGGGCTGCCGGGCGAGGTGCTGATCCAGACGCGCTATCCGCGCCATGCGCTGTATCACGCGCTCGCGCGCCACGACTACGTCGGCTTCGCGAATGCGACGCTCGGCGAGCGTCGTGATGCGCACTTGCCGCCGTTCGTCTATCAGGCGCTGCTGCGCGCGGAAGCGCGCACGCTCGATGCCGCGCTGGGTTTCCTCCAGCAGGCGGCCGGGGTGCTGTCGGGTTTGCCGGGAGCGGAGCGCGTAACGGTGTACGACGCGGTGCCGATGACGATCGTCAAGGTCGCGAACGTGCATCGGGCGCAACTGCTGCTCGAAAGCGCGTCGAGAGCCGTGCTGCAGCACACGCTGCGCGCGTGGCAACCGGCCCTGCGGGAACTGAAAGGGGTGCTGCGCTGGAGCGTCGAAGTCGACCCGCTCGATATCTGACGCGTTACTCGTGCGCCCCGCGTACCGTACGGAAACGCCGGCTTTCCGCCATGCGCCGTTCGACGCGCGCGCGCATGAAAGCCTGACTCAACACCGGCGACGCGCCGCGCACGAACACGATCACGCACGCTACCCAGCCTGCCAACACCATTCCGATGACTACCCAGCTATCCATCCTGCCTCCTCGCGTCCGCAAAGAGGCGGCCGCATGCTACCCGGGTATACGGCCACATTCCGCCGTTTTTCGAGCCGGTAGAACTGACAGGAATCAGGGAAAATACTGATCGGCCGAGCCGCTGGCAAGATCGGGTTGCACGTCGTCAACGTATTGATAACAAAGCATTTTATTTGGGTGCAACCGTCTATTTGATTTGGTTGCACCTTTTTATTGGGTGACTTACGATTCCGCGAGTCTTTTCAAGTCATCCGCCGGCATCGGGCCGGCGCTAGAAGGAATCATGGCAAGCACCACCCTAGGCGTCAAAGTCGACGATCTGCTCCGCTCGCGCCTGAAAGACGCAGCGTCGCGGCTCGAACGCACCCCCCACTGGCTGATCAAGCAGGCGATCTTCGCGTATCTCGAGCGCATCGAGCACGGCCAGTTGCCGCCGGAGCTGTCCGGCCACCAAGGCGTCACGGACCTGTCGGACAGCCACGCCGACTCCGACGAAGACGGCGTGCCGCATCCGTTCCTCGAATTCGCGCAGAACGTGCAGCCGCAATCGGTGCTGCGCGCGGCGATCACGGCCGCGTATCGCCGGCCCGAGCCGGAATGCGTGCCGTTCCTGCTCGGCCAGGCGCGCTTGCCGTCGAACCTTGCCGCGGACGTGCAGACGATGGCGGCCACGCTGGTGGAGGCGCTGCGCGAGAAGAGCACGGGCGGCGGCGTCGAGGGGCTGATCCACGAATTCTCGCTGTCGAGCCAGGAAGGCGTCGCGCTGATGTGTCTCGCCGAGGCGCTGCTGCGGATTCCCGACCGCGCGACCCGCGATGCGCTGATTCGCGACAAGATCAGCAAGGGCGACTGGCGCTCGCACGTCGGCCATGCGCCGTCGCTGTTCGTGAACGCGGCCACCTGGGGTTTGATGATCACGGGCAAGCTCGTGACGACGAACAGCGAGGCGGGCTTGTCGTCGGCGCTCACGCGGCTGATCGGCAAGGGCGGCGAGCCGCTGATCCGCAAGGGCGTGGACATGGCGATGCGCCTGATGGGCGAGCAGTTCGTGACCGGGGAGACCATTTCCGAGGCGCTCGCGAATAGCCGCAAGTACGAAGCGCGCGGCTTCCGCTATTCGTACGACATGCTCGGCGAAGCCGCGACGACGGAAGAGGATGCGCAGCGCTACTACGCATCCTACGAGCAGGCGATCCACGCGATCGGCAAGGCCGCGGGCGGGCGGGGCATCTATGAGGGCCCGGGCATCTCGATCAAGCTGTCGGCGCTGCACGCGCGCTATTCGCGCGCGCAGCAGGAGCGCACGATGATCGAACTGCTGCCGCGCGTGCGCTCGCTGGCGCTGCTCGCGCGCCGCTACGACATCGGCTTGAACATCGACGCGGAAGAGGCGGACCGCCTCGAACTGTCGCTCGATCTGCTCGAGGCGCTGTGCTTCGATCCGGAGCTGGCCGGCTGGAACGGCATCGGCTTCGTCGTGCAGGCGTACCAGAAGCGCTGCCCGTTCGTGATCGACTATCTGGTCGATCTCGCGCGCCGCAGCCGTCACCGCTTGATGGTGCGGCTCGTGAAGGGCGCGTACTGGGATTCCGAGATCAAGCGCGCGCAGGTGGACGGCCTCGAAGGCTATCCGGTCTATACCCGCAAGATCTACACCGATGTGTCGTACCTCGCGTGCGCGAAGAAGCTGCTCGGCGCGCCCGATGCGGTGTACCCGCAGTTCGCGACGCACAACGCGCACACGCTGTCGGCGATCTACCACCTCGCCGGCCAGAACTACTACCCCGGCCAGTACGAGTTCCAGTGCCTGCACGGGATGGGCGAGCCGCTGTACGAGGAAGTGACGGGCCGCGACAAGCTGAACCGTCCGTGCCGCGTTTACGCGCCGGTCGGCACGCATGAAACGCTGCTCGCATACTTGGTGCGCCGGCTGCTGGAGAACGGCGCGAATACGTCGTTCGTGAACCGCATCGCCGACAAGACGGTCGCCGTGAAGGAGCTGGTGGCCGATCCGGTCGACGAGGCGTCGAAGCTGGTGCCGCTCGGCGCGCCCCACGCGAAGATCCCGCTGCCGCGTCAGTTGTACGGCGACGAGCGTCTCAACTCGATGGGGCTCGATCTGTCGAACGAGCACCGGCTGGCGTCGCTGTCGTCGGCGCTGCTCGCGAGCGCGCACTATCCGTGGCGCGCCGCGCCGCTGCTCGCCGACGACGCGCTGGCCGATGCGCCGGCGCGCGACGTGCGCAACCCGGCCGATCTGCGCGATCTCGTCGGGACGGTCAGCGAGGCGACGGCCGAGCATGTGAGCGCCGCGCTCGCGCATGCGGTGGCTGCCGCGCCGATCTGGCAGGCGACCCCGGTCGATGCGCGAGCCGATTGCCTCGCGCGAGCCGCCGACCTGCTCGAAGCGCAGATGCACACGCTGATGGGTCTCGTGGTCCGCGAGGCGGGCAAATCGTTGCCGAACGCGGTGGCGGAGATCCGCGAGGCGATTGACTTTCTGCGCTACTACTCGGCGCAGATCCGCGACGAATTTTCGAACGACACGCACCGCCCGCTCGGTCCGGTGGTGTGCATCAGCCCGTGGAACTTCCCGCTGGCGATCTTCATGGGACAGGTGGCCGCCGCGCTCGCGGCCGGCAACACCGTGCTCGCGAAGCCGGCGGAGCAGACGCCGCTGATTGCCGCGGAAGCGGTGCGGATCCTGCGCGAGGCCGGCGTGCCGGCCGGCGCGGTGCAGCTGCTGCCGGGCGACGGCGAGACCGTGGGCGCGGCGCTGGTGGCCGATGCCCGGACCCGCGCGGTGATGTTCACCGGCTCGACCGAAGTGGCGCGGCTGATCAACAAGACGCTGTCGTCGCGCCTCGATCCGGACGGCAAGCCGATCCCGCTGATCGCGGAAACGGGCGGCCAGAACGCGATGATCGTCGATTCGTCGGCGCTCGCGGAGCAGGTGGTCGCGGACGTGATGCAGTCGTCGTTCGATTCCGCGGGTCAACGATGTTCGGCGCTGCGCGTTCTGTGTCTGCAGGACGACGTTGCGGACCGTACGCTGACGATGCTGAAGGGCGCGATGCGCGAGCTGGCGCTCGGCAACCCCGATCGCCTGTCGGTCGACGTCGGGCCCGTGATCGACGCCGATGCGAAGCGGATGATCGATACGCACGTTGCCGCGATGAAGGACAAGGGGCACGGCGTGACCCAGCTGCCGCTGCCGGACGGATGCGCGCAGGGCACGTTCGTGGCGCCGACGCTGATCGAGATCGGCAGCATCGACGAGTTGAAGCGCGAAGTGTTCGGCCCGGTGCTGCATGTCGTGCGCTACCGCCGCAACGCGCTCGACAAGCTGCTGGAGCAGATTCGCGCGACGGGATATGGTTTGACGCTCGGCATTCATACGCGGATCGACGAGACGATCGCGCACGTGATCGGCCATGCGCATGTGGGCAATATTTACGTGAATCGCAACGTGATCGGCGCGGTGGTGGGTGTCCAGCCGTTCGGCGGCGAGGGGTTGTCGGGCACGGGGCCGAAGGCGGGCGGCGCGCTGTATCTGCAGCGTTTGCTGGCTACGCGGCCGGCTGGTCTGCCGCGTTCGCTGGCGACGTCGCTCGTCGTCGATGCGGTGGCGGAGGGTGGGGCGCGCGATCATCCGGCGCAAGCGTTGACGGTGCTGCGCGATTGGTTGATCGAACAGCGCGAGCCCGTGCTGGCGGCGCGTTGCGACGGCTATCTGTCGCATGGGCTGGCGGGCGCGACGGCCGTGCTGGCCGGGCCGACGGGCGAGCGCAATACGTATACACTCGGCGCGCGAGGCACGGTGCTGTGCGTTGCCGCGACGGCGGGCGGCGCGCGTGCGCAGTTCGCGGCGGTGCTGGCGACGGGCAATCGGGCGCTGTTTTCGGGCGCGGCGGGCGAGGCGCTGGCGGCGGCGTTGCCGGCGGGGCTGAAGGCGCATGCGGGTGTGCGCAAGCAGGCGGACGCCGTGTTCGACGCGGTGCTGTTCGAGGGCGACAGCGATGAGCTGCTCGCGCTGGTGAAGGAGGTGGCGCAGCGGCCGGGGCCGATCGTATCGGTGCAGGGCGTGGCGGCTGGCGCGCTTGGGCAGGGCGACGAGGATTACGCACTCGAGCGCCTGTTGACGGAGCGCTCGGTGAGCGTGAATACCGCGGCGGCGGGGGGCAATGCGAATTTGATGACGATCGGCTGAGCAATCCTGGCTGGTCGATTCACACAAACGGAAGCGGCAAGGCGAACCCGAAGTCGCTCCATTTACCCTGGTATTAGGAGAAGCTATGCAACACACGATGAAAAAGCTGGCAGGCGCAACGTTCGTTGCCGTCATGTCGCTTGCGGGGACGGCGCATGCGGATGACGTCAAGGTGGGTTATGCAGGGCCGATGACGGGCGCGCAGGCCCACTATGGCAAGGACATGCAGAACGGCATCGTGCTTGCGATCGAGGACATCAATGCGACGAAGCCGGTGATCGGTGGCAAGCCGGTCAAGTTCGTGCTCGACACGCAGGATGACCAGGCCGATCCGCGTACCGGCACGACGGTTGCGCAGAAGCTGGTCGACGACGGCATCAAGGGCATGCTCGGCCACTTCAACTCGGGCACGACGATCCCGGCTTCGCGGATTTACGCGAACGCGGGCATTCCGCAGATCGCGATGGCGACCGCGCCGGAATACACGCAGCAGGGCTACAAGACGACCTTCCGCATGATGACGTCCGACACGCAGCAGGGTTCGGTGGCGGGTACGTTCGTGGTGAAGGATCTCGGCATGAAGAAGATCGCGATCGTCGATGACCGTACCGCGTATGGTCAGGGTTTGGCCGATCAGTTCGAGAAGGCGGCGAAGGCGGCGGGCGGCACGATCATCGATCGCGAGTTCACGAACGACAAGGCCGTGGATTTCAAGGCGATTCTGACCAAGCTGAAGGCCGTGAAGCCGGACATCGTGTATTACGGCGGTGCGGATTCGCAGGCAGCGCCGATGGCCAAGCAGATGAAGACGCTGGGGATCACGGTGCCGCTGATGGGCGGCGAGATGGTCAAGACGCCGACCTTCCTGAAGATCGCGGGCGACGCGGCCGACGGTACGATCGCTTCGCTGGCGGGCCTGCCGCTGACGGAAATGCCGGGTGGCAAGGCATACGCGGACAAGTACAAGAAGCGCTTCGGCGAAGACGTGCAGACCTACTCGCCGTATTCGTATGACGGCGCGATGGCGCTGTTCGATGCGATGAAGAAGGCGAACTCGACGGACCCGGCGAAGTATCTGCCGCTGCTCGCGAAGACCGACATGGCAGGGGTGACGTCCACGCATATCGCGTATGACGCGAAGGGCGATCTCAAGAACGGCGGGATCACCATGTACAAGGTCGAGAAGGGCGTCTGGACGCCGCTGAAGAGCATCGGCGGGAAGTAACGGGTTCGGTTTTTTTTGCGGTTGCTGTTTGAGGGGTGAGGTTTTTCTGGGCTCTTCGCCGAAATCGGCGGGGAGGTCGGGGGCTTCATCCCTCTTTGCTTTTGTTCTTTTGGGGGTTTCTGTCGTTGAACTTGTTTTCGTGTCGGTCTATCAGCGTCGCCCCTCCCCGGGGCAGGGGTCACTTTTCTTTGTCTTGCCAAAGAAAAGTAACCAAAAGAAAGTCGCTTTCCCGATCCAAGCTTAAGGTGCCCTCATAAAACAAACTGGCCCAGCACCTAAGTGTCCACCACGTTCAAAACGCGAATAGGCGCGCGCAGGCACCGTGACATCGCACCACGAAACAGAGTGGTATGCCCCCAGTCCGCTCCATCCTCGCAAGCTCGGACATCGGGTACATCATCCACGCACAAGCAAACGGTCCCGGCACATAAACCTCTTGACCTCCATACCCGCCCATCGTCATTCAACGACGCCCCCCTTCCTTCCACCATCTCCAGACCCACATGCAACAACGCCCGCATTCATCACTGATATGCGGGCGCTGCTGATTGATCGACGAATCCGGAGCGGGCGATATCAGTTCGACCGCCCGCAAACATCTCGAGCAGGGGTGAACCTGACGTCCGAGCGAAGCGAGGATGGAGCGGACTGGGGGCATACCACTTCGTGCCGTGGTGCGATGCCTCAGTGCCTGCGCGCGCCTATCCGCGTTCTCATCGTGGTGGACACTTAGGTGCTGGGCCAGTTCGTTTTATGAGGGCACCTTAAGCTTGGATCAGAAAAGCGCCTTTCTTTTGGTTACTTTTCTTTGGCAAGACAAAGAAAAGTGACCCCTGCCCCGGGGAGGGGCGACGCTGATAGACCGACACGAAAACAAGTTCCCCGCCCAAATCGGGTTCCCCACCTGAATATGAATCTCAACGCCTAAGCGAAGAGAAAAAGACTAACGCTGAGCGAAGAGAGCGTGCTTGAAATGAATGACGTTGGGGAGGAGTTGAAGCGAAGGGTACCGCAGCCTTATTCCTATGACTTCCCCTCATACCTCTTATGAAAAACTTTCGATTGCTGGTCGAAATTGGCTGGGGCTAAATCCCTCGACGGTTGCGCGCGTGGTTGGGCGACCGAGGGCGAACAGCCACCCGCGTCGCGAGAAACATTCGGAAAGAAAGAGGAGAACCAGCATGCAGAGCACCGCCGCGCCCCGTTCGAAGCTCCCTGACGTCGGCACGACGATCTTCACGGTGATCGGCCAACTGGCCGCCGAACACGATGCATTGAACCTTTCGCAGGGCGCCCCCAACTTCGCCCCTGATCCGGCCTTGATCGAATGCGTCAGTCGCGCGATGCGCGACGGACACAACCAGTACGCGCCGATGTCCGGCATCGCCGCCCTGCGCGACGCGCTTGCCGACAAGACGGAGCGCCTGTACGGCAGCCGCTACGATCCCGAAAGGGAAATCACCGTGATCGCGAGCGCGAGCGAAGGGCTCTACGCTGCGATCAGCGCACTCGTACACCCCGGCGACGAAGTGATCTACTTCGAACCGTCGTTCGACAGCTACGCCCCCATCGTCCGGCTGCAAGGCGCGACGCCCGTCGCGATCAAGCTGTCGCCCGACACGTTCCGGGTGAACTGGGACGAGGTGGCGGCCGCGATCACGCCCCGCACGCGGATGATGATCGTCAACACCCCGCACAACCCGACCGCCACGATCTTCAGCGACGCCGACATCGCCCGGCTCACGCAGCTGACCCGCGACACCGGCATCGTGATCCTCTCCGACGAGGTCTACGAGCACGTCGTGTTCGACGGCGCAGGCCATCACAGCATGGCGCGCCATCGCGAACTGGCCGAACGCAGCGTGATCGTGTCGTCGTTCGGCAAGTCGTACCACGTGACCGGCTGGCGGATCGGCTATTGCCTTGCGCCCGCCGCACTCATGGACGAGATCCGCAAGGTGCACCAGTTCATGGTGTTCTCGGCGGATACGCCGATGCAATACGCATTCGCCGAAGCACTCGCCGACCCGTCCAGCTACCTGGGCCTGAGCGCGTTCTACCAGCGCAAGCGCGACCTGCTTGCCGGCGAACTCGCTGGATCGCGATTCGAACTGCTGCCGAGCGAAGGCTCGTTCTTCACGCTCGCGCGGTTTCACGCAATCTCGGATCAAAGCGACAGCGACTTCGTCCTGCGGCTGATCCGCGATGCGCGCGTCGCGACGATTCCGCTGTCCGCGTTCTATACGGACGGCACGGATACCGGCCTGATCCGCCTTAGCTTTTCGAAAGACGACGCGACGCTGGTCGAAGGCGCCCGCCGCCTGCGCCGCCTGTGAGCGCGCCCGATTCCCACCGATTTCAAGGAGAGCCTCGATGAAACGACTGGACTTCTGTCTCGCGCTGGCCTGCGCACTGGGTGCCGCAACCGCAACCGCCGCCGGCGCGGCGCTCGCCGATATGCCGCAGACGCTGCGCTTCGGCCTGGAAGCGCAATACCCGCCGTTCGAATCGAAGGCGCCGAACGGCGAACTGCAGGGCTTCGACATCGATGTCGGCAACGCGGTCTGCCGGACGGCGAAACTCAGCTGCAAATGGGTGGAAACCTCGTTCGACGGACTGATCCCGGCGCTGCAGGGCCGCAAGTTCGACGCGATCAACTCGGCGATGAACGCGACCGAGCAGCGCCGCCAGGCAATCGAGTTCTCGACGATCATCTATCGCGTGCCGACCCAACTGATCGCGCGCACGAAGAGCGGCCTCTCGCCGACGCCCGACGCGCTGAAAGGCAAACGGGTAGGCGTGCTGCAAGGCTCGATCCAGGAAACCTATGCGAACGTGCATTGGGCCTCCGCCGGGGTCGCCATCGTCGCGTACCAGGATCAGAACCAGGCCTACACGGATCTGGTCGCGGGTCGCCTCGACGGCACCCTCGTGCTCGCGCCCGCCGGACAACGCGGCTTCCTGTCCCGGCCGGACGGCAAGGGCTTCGGGTTCGTCGGCCAGCCGGTGCGCGACGACCGGATCCTCGGCAGCGGCATCGCGTTCGGGCTGCGCAAGGGCGACGACGCGCTGAAGGCCCGGCTCAACGCGGCGATCGACCAACTGAAGACGGACGGCACGGTGAAGTCGCTCGGCCGGAAGTATTTCGGCGACATCGACATCTCCGCCAAGTGACGCGTGTCCCCGCGATGAATGGCATCGCCACGCCCGGCCACGCGCCCCCGCCGGCCGATGCGCTCGAGGCGGCGCTCGCCGCCGAACGCGGCGAGGCGATCGTCACGGCTTCCGCCGACCGGACGAGGATATCGGCCTGATCGGCAACGCCTGATCCTCGGATTCGCGGAATCCGGTCGGAGAGACGTAAGCGAGGGCGTTGCGGTACGTGACGTACTCAACCAGCAGCCTTGCATCCGCACGCTGAGGCACGGCGGCCGCCGGATGCGCCGGGAATGCCGATGCGTGTTGGGTCCATGCCTCCGCCCGCCGAACGTTTCGCGAGATATCTTGACGCGCGCTACACGTGCGGCGCGTACTCGGGGGCATCGCCGCGAAACTGGTTCTCCGAATCGATCATCCGGCGCTTGAGCGGCGGCACGTGATTCACGATCCGCATCCCGGTGCGCATCACGCCCAGCGCGACGCGCCCGACCACCGGGCGATGCACGGCGCCTCGGTCGTCGAATTGCTTGCGCGACTCGGCCACCGCATGAAAACCGTACGCCCGCATGTTCCGCTCGTAGTCGGCCACCGCGTCGAGCAGCGAACGCGTGCCGCGCGCCGCTTCGCCGAGACGCATCGCGAGCAGGCGCGCGTCGCGCAGCGCGGTATTGGCGCCGACGCCGCGGCCGGGTGTCATCAGGTGTATCGCGTCGCCCAGCACGGTGACGTTCGACGCGGGCCACGGATCGACGGGCACCGACGTGCGCACGTCGATCGCGATGGTTGTCGTGACGTCGGAGGCGCGGATCAGCGCGCGCAGGTTCGGGTGCCAGCCGTCCGTCATCTGCGTCGCCAGCGCGAGGCGGGCGGCAGGATCGAGCCGGGTCGGATCGGCGGGGAGGTTGCGGCGCGCGCCCCACAGGCCCCACATCAGGTAGTCGCGGGTGTTGTCGTACAGCAGCCCCGGCCAGCGCGCGAGCAGCGCGGCGTCGCTCGCGCCCACGCCGGGCTTCACGCCCGCGCGATCCCAGTTGAACTCCATCGTGTGCAGGATCGCGCCGTAGCCCTTCGGCGCGGTGACGAGCGTGATGCCGTCGAGGACTTTCGACGGCAGCAGCGCGCGGTTTTCCGCCGTCATCGGCACTTTCGCACCGACGCTCAGGATGCCGGTGTCTTCCAGCCGGGCGTGCGGCAGCAACTGACGCCGCACCTTCGAGCGCGCGCCGTCCGCGCCGACCAGCAGGTCGGCCGTCGCGCGGGTGCCGTCGGCGAACAGCGCACCGACGCGGCCGTCGGGATGCGGCTCGTACGACACGAAGGTCTTGTCGAAATGCACGCAGTCATCGAGCCCCGTCAGCAGTACCTGGCGCAGCGTCATCCGGCTGACCGACTTGCCGCCGTCCAGTCGGTCGTCGCCGATCTCGACCGACAGCAGTTCCGTCATCCGCTCGGTCAGCATGTTGAAATGCCCGGGGGTACGGGCGCAGGTGGCGAGGAAGGTTGCGAACAGATCCGGCGGCAGCGTTGTGCGCAAAGCCGCGATGCCGTGCTCGTTGATGCCCACCCGGTAGCCCTGCAGGCCGTCGGTGCGCGTGCGGTCGCGCTCGTAGACGTCGACCGCGATGCCGGCGCGGCGCAGCCCGTGCGCGAGGCAGAGGCCGCCCGTTCCTGCACCGATGATGGCGACCTTGAGGGGGCGGGGGGAAGCGGACGGGGTGGACATGGCGGCCTCGGCGTCAGGGTTGGTCGGACGGCGCATCCTGTTGGGCGAAGCGCTCGGCGACTTCGCGCAGCCAGGCTTCGCTCCAGGTGAGCGCGCCAACCTTCAGATGGCCGACCACGCTGCGCACCCAGTTGAGCTCGGTTTCGAGCGTGGCTTCCATCAGCTCGCCCTCGAGCAGGAAGAGTCGCGGAATCTGCATCGCCTGTGCGGCGTTGCGAGCGGCAGCGTGGCGCGCAAGCTCGCGCTCCAGCGCGCCGATCCGGGTTTCGAGCTGGCGGCGCGCGTCGTCGACCGACAGCAGCGGCAGGATCGACAGCGCGGCCGGGAACGACGGAAACTCCCGCGCCGGGTGGGCCAGCTGCTCGCGCAGCCACATGCGCGCGGTATCGCGGCCTTCGTCGGTGATCTGATAGACGGTCCGCTCCGGGAATGCCCCGTCGCGCTCGGTTTCGCGCACGGCGATCAGATCGTCCCTCAGCAGCCGATCGATCGTCTGGTAAAGGCTGTTGCGCTGTCGGACGTTGATGACCTCGTCCTTGCCGCGCATCTTGATGAGCTGCTGCATCCGGTACACATGCATCGGGGCTTCGGTGAGCATCGCAAGCACGGCAAGCGCCAGCGGAGAGTATCGCGCCATAATATAAGTAGTTCAGTTATTTCTAGTTATTCTATGACTAGACATAAATGCGCGCAAGCCCGCCGAGCCTTATGCGGCGGCCCGGCTGTATCGACGCGTCAGCCGACGTGGGTGCGTTTCGCGGGTGACGCGAGGGTTTCCATCGTCGCAAGCCCGTGCACGATGCCGCAATCCTCGACCGTGTGCTCGCCCTGGCATTGTTCGCGCAGCTCGGTGAGCTGGGCCTTCAGATGCAGCAATTCCCTGAGCCGGGCGTCCACATGCCCGATGTGCTCGTCGAGCAGCGAATTGATCGAATTGCAGCGGTCGGCGGGATCGTCGGTGAGGTGCAGCAGCGCGCGGATCTCGTCATGCGTCATATCGAGCGCGCGGCAGTTGCGGATGAAGCGCAGCCGTTCGACGTGTACATCGCTATAGCTGCGGTAGTTGGAATCGGTCCGTTCCGCGTCGGGCATCAGGCCCTCTTTCTCATAGAAACGAATCGTTTCGGGCGTGCAGCGCGCCGCTTTGGCCAGTTCGCCGATTTTCATTCGAATCTCCTTACGGAAAGGGTTGACCCTGTAGTGGCTTCAGGGTGTTAACTGTACACCGTTAGCCATCCAGGAGGTTGCAATGACCGAAGCCACCCAAGTGCGAGACCGGCTCCGCGAACCCGAGCATGTCCATGACGATACGTGCGCCGGACACGCGCACGAGCACGCCCGCGACAACGCATCGACCGCCGCGCGCCCGCACGGCGGTGGCGGTGCGCCCGCGCACGACCACGACCACGACCACGCCGGCCATCGGCACGGCGACGAGCAGGACGGCGCCGCGCACGTTCACGGCGCGGGGTGCGGTCACGGCCACTCGGCCGGGCATGATCACGACCACGGCGCGGACGGCCATGACCATCGTCACGCGAAAGGGCATGACCACGATCACGACCACGGCGCCGCCGGCCATCAGCACGATCACGCCGGCGACCACGATCACGATCACGCCGCGGGCGCCTGCTGCGCGCCGGCCGCGGTCGCGCTCGCGCCGCTGCCCGGCAGCCGGGCGGTCGCGAACGGCAACGTGCGCTCGGCCTTCCGCATCATGCAGATGGACTGCCCGACCGAAGAAACGCTGATCCGCAAGAAGCTCGGCGGCTTGAAGGACGTATCGGCGCTGGAATTCAACCTGATGCAGCGGATGTTGACGGTGGACCACGTCCCCGGCGCGGAAGACACGATCACGGGCGCGATCCGTTCGCTCGGCATGACGCCCGAAGCGGCGGGCGGCGCATCCGCGCAACCCGGCGGCGCGGCGCTGCCCGCCGAACGCGCGAAGCCGTGGTGGCCGCTCGCCGTCGCCGGCGCGGCGGCGATCGCATCGGAGGCTGCCACCTGGTTCGGCCTGCCGACCTGGCTGGCCGCGGTGCTCGCGGTGCTGGCGGTGGCCGCGTGCGGCCTGACCACCTACAAGAAAGGCTGGATCGCGATCCGCAACGGCAACCTGAACATCAACGCGTTGATGAGCATCGCGGTCACGGGTGCGATGGTGATCGGCCAGTGGCCGGAAGCCGCGATGGTGATGGTGCTGTTCACGGTCGCCGAACTGATCGAGGCGAAGTCGCTCGACCGCGCGCGCAACGCGATCCAGGGCCTGATGCGTCTCGCGCCCGATACCGCGACGGTCCGTCAGCCCGACGGCTCGTGGGCGACGGTCGAAGCCGCGCAGGTCGTGCTGGGTGCCGTCGTGCGGGTGAAGCCGGGCGAGCGCATCGGCCTCGACGGTGAAATCGTGTCCGGCCGCTCGACGGTGAACCAGGCGCCGATCACGGGCGAAAGCCTGCCGGTCGAAAAGGCGCAGGGCGATCCGGTATTCGCCGGCACGATCAACGAATCGGGCTCATTCGAATACCAGGTGACCGCGATCGCGGGCAACACGACGCTCGCCCGCATCATCCACGCGGTCGAGGAAGCGCAGGGCGCGAAGGCGCCGACTCAGCGTTTCGTCGATCAGTTCGCGCGGGTGTACACGCCGATCGTGTTCGCGATCGCGCTGCTGGTCGCGATCGTGCCGCCGCTGCTGATCGATGGCGCGTGGCGCGACTGGATCTACCGCGCGCTGGTGCTGCTCGTGATCGCTTGCCCTTGCGCGCTGGTGATCTCGACGCCGGTGACGATCGTGTCCGGACTCGCGGCGGCCGCGCGGCGCGGCATCCTGGTGAAGGGCGGCGTGTATCTCGAGGAAGGCCGCAAGCTGGTCTGGCTCGCCCTCGACAAGACCGGCACGATCACGCACGGCAAGCCGGTGCAGACCGACTTCGAAATGCGGGCGGCCGACGTCGATGCCGCGCAGGTCAAGCATCTGGCCGCGAGTCTCGCCGGCCGCTCCGACCACCCGGTCTCGCAGGCGATCGCCGCGGCGGGCAAGGTCGAGGCAGCGAATGCGAACACCGGCACGGCGTTCGCGGAAGTGAGCGAGTTCGAGGCGATTCCGGGCCGGGGCGTGCGCGGCGTCATCGCCGGCACCGCGTACTGGCTCGGCAACCACCGGCTGGTCGAGGAACTGAACCGCTGCTCGCCCGCGCTCGAAGAGCGTCTCGACGCGCTCGAGAAGCAGGGCAAGACGGTCGTGATGCTGATCGACCAGACGCGGGTGCTGGGGCTGTTCGCCGTGGCCGACACGGTGAAGGAAACCAGCCGCGCGGCGGTGGCCGAACTGCACCAGCTGGGCATCCGGACCGCGATGCTGACGGGCGACAACCCGCACACCGCGACGGCGATCGCGCGGCAGGTCGGCATCGACGATGCGCGCGGCAACCAGCTGCCCGAGGACAAGCTCGCGGCCGTCACCGAACTGACGGCGGGGCGCGGCTCGGTGGGGATGGTCGGCGACGGCATCAACGATGCGCCGGCGCTCGCGCGCGCCGACATCGGTTTCGCGATGGGCGCGATGGGTACCGACACCGCGATCGAGACCGCCGACGTCGCGCTGATGGACGACGATCTGCGCAAGATTCCCGCATTCGTGCGGTTGTCGAAGGCGACCCACAGCGTGCTCGTGCAGAACATCGTGTTCGCGCTGCTGGTGAAGGCGGTGTTCCTCGGTCTGACGATCGCGGGGCTCGGCACGATGTGGATGGCGGTGTTCGCCGACGCGGGCGCGAGCCTGATCGTGGTCGGCAACGGTTTGCGTCTATTGCGTCAACAACGCTGAAGGAGGCGACGATGAGCTTGCTCAAATGGATTACCGGCGGCCACGGCCGCGGCGGAAACGGCGGCGGCGGCCATGGGCGCGGCCACGGCGGCGGACATAGCGGCTACGGCTGGGGCAATCAGGGCGGTCATGGCGGCGGGGGCTTCCCGCCGCCGGGGCCGGGCGGCCCCGCGCAGAGCCAGGCCTGCTCGCGCTGCGGGACGATCAACGCCGCCGCCGCGCAGTTCTGCTCGCAATGCGGCACATCGCAGCGGGCGGCGGCATGCGGCAAGTGTAATGCGACGCTTGACGCCGGCGCACGCTTTTGCCAGCAGTGCGGCACTCAGGTCGCGTGAATCCCGGTGCGCGCCGGCGGCGTCAGGCAGCCGGTGCGCATCGATCCGGTTGACTCGCTTGCCGCCGCCGCCCGCGCTCGCCGGTTCGCGGCGTTCAGCGCAGCGGCAGGTGAATTTCCGTCAATAGATCGACAGGCTTCGCGTTCTCCGGCGAATTCAGATACAGCTCGAAGGACGGTGCATCGGCCGCCTCCCGGCCCGAGTTGGGCAGCCAGGTGCCGTACAGCCAGTCATAGGTGTCCTTCAGGTTCTGGTATGGCCCTCGGTGCACCAGCACCGCGTAGTCGCCGCCCGCGATCACGGTACGCTCGACGGGCGCCGCCGCCTCCACGGCCAGCGGCCCCGCGCCGAGCGCGAAGCACGCCTTCGAGCGCAACTGCGGCGCGGGCGTCGCGTCCGGATCGTCGTAGAAGATGCCGATGCAGCGGGTGTCGGGGCCGAACAGGTTGCGTTCGCCGAGCCATCGCGACAACACCTCGAAGGCGCGGCCGATTTCAGGATATGGCCCGATATGCTCGACCGAGAGCACCTCGATCGGTTCGAGCCGGCGAAACGTGACGGCATGCTGAGTCATCTGTCGTTCTCCCGTTGCGGATGGGTAGGGGGTGCGCTGCACGCCTTCGCGCCGATACTGCGCGGGCGGCACGCCGAACGCGTCGCGAAAGGCGCGCGTGAACGCATGCGGCGAGCCGTAGCCGGCGCGGCGCGCGACGGTGCCGATCGGCAGCGCCGAATGCACCAGATCCTCCGACGCGCGCGCGAGCCGCATGCGCCGCACGGTCATCACCACCGATTCGCCGTACATCCCCTGATAGATCCGATGCCAGTGATAGGGCGACAGGCACGCGATTTCCGCGAGCCGGTTCAGGTCGAGCGCATCGTCGAGATGGGCGCGGATGTAGTCGTGCACGCGGTCGATGCGCGAGCGGTAGCGGGACCAGCAGGGCGTGGCGGGCATCGGCGCGGCGACGAAGGAAGGGACGCCCAACATAGCACGGCGGCTTTTGACAAATCTTGCTGATATCGTCCCGAGCGGCGGGCGCCGGAACCGGTGCCGCCGGTTGACGGCCATCTGTCGCTATTTGCAGAGAGACAGTGCGGCGAGTTGCGTCATTTTTCTGACTAATGTTTAAGTACGGTGAAATCCGATTGAACCCGTCATCGTTCCCCGTGTAAGGTCGCGCTAGCAGCCCCGTTTTTTCGGAGTCCGCAGGTTGTCCATCGATGTCCAACCGCAGCACCACGCTTTCGGGAGAGAACAAATGGATTCATCCAGCTTCTTGACATCGCTGCAAAGCACCTTGGGCGTCTACCTGCCCAAGATCGCCGGAGCACTCGGCATCCTGATCGTCGGCTGGCTGATCGCCGTGATCGTCCGGGCCGGCGTGCGCAAGCTGCTGAGTGCGCTGAAGGTCGACAAGCGTATTGCGGACAGTACCGGGCAGGGTGCGCAGATCGAAGGCATCATCGCGGGCGGCCTGTTCTGGCTGATCCTGCTCGTGACCGCGGTCGGGATCTTCAACGTCCTGAATCTCTACGCGGTATCGAATCCGTTCTCGCTGCTCGTCACCAAGATCGTCAACTATCTGCCGAACCTGATCGGCGGCGCGGCGCTCGCATTGATCGCGTGGCTGATCGCATCGCTGCTGAGAAGCGTCGCGGAAAAGGCGCTGAAGGCGAGCAAGATCGACGGCAAGCTGTCCGAAACGGCCGGCATGAAGCCGATGAGCGGCTATCTCGGCGACGTGCTGTTCTGGTTGGTGATCCTGATGTTCATCCCGGCGATCCTCGCCGCGTTCGATCTGAACGGCCTGCTGTCGCCGGTGCAGGGGATGGTCGACAAGATCCTCGCGATCGTGCCGAATATCTTCGCGGCCGTGGTGATCGGCTTCGTCGGCTGGGTGGTCGCGAAAATCCTGCGCGGCCTCGTCACCAACCTGCTCGTGGCGGCGGGCGCCGACCGGCTCACGCAGAACGTCGACAGCCGCACCCCCGTGAAGCTGTCGAGCCTGATCGGTACCGTGGTCTACATCTTCGTGTTCGTGCCGACCCTGATCTCGGCGCTCGATGCGCTGAAGATCGAGGCGATCTCGCGGCCGGCCACCAACCTGCTCGACCAGTTCCTCGGCGCGGTGCCCGACATCGTCGCGGCGGTGGTGATCCTGCTCGTCACGTTCTATGTCGCGCGCTTCGTCGCGGCGCTGGTGGAGAAGCTGCTGGTTGCGGCGGGCGTCGACGGCCTGCCGGCGGCGCTCGGGCTCGAGCGGGTGTTTTCGGGCGTATTGCAGCCGTCGGTGCTGACGGGCCGGCTCGTGATTTTCTTCGCGATGCTGTTCGCGGCCGTCGAAGCCGCCAACCGGCTCGGCTTCACGCAGGTGCGCGACGTCGTCACGCTGTTCATCGAGTTCGGCGCGCACATCCTGATGGGCGGCGTGATCCTGGTGATCGGCTTCTGGCTCGCGAGCCTCGCGCGCCGCGTGATCCAGCAGGCCGACCACGATCAGAGCGGCCTGCTCGCGAGGATCGCGCAGTTCGCGATCCTCGGCCTCGTGTTCGCGATGGGCCTGCGCGCGATGGGGATCGCCAACGAGATCGTGCAGCTCGCGTTCGGCCTCGTGCTCGGCGCGATCGCCGTCGCGGTGGCGCTGGCGTTCGGCCTCGGCGGCCGCGAAGCGGCGGGCAAGCTGCTCGACCGCTGGTTCAACACGCGCGGCGACAAGCGCGAATAAGCAACCCTGCAACGCGGCGCGGCCCGCCGCGTTGCGCGGGCGGGCCGAACAGGCGGACCGGCGGACTCACCGGTTCGCCTGTTTTCATGTGGGCGAGATGGGCGGCGCGATGCGCGCGGGGGCGGCGGACATCGCGCGGCACCCCGCGCACGACGGGCGCGCCGTCCCGCCGGACGGCCGTCGGCGGCCTATTCGCTTATGAAATGAAAGTCCGGACGTTTGCCGATTTTCGATAACACGTCGAATAATGACTCTCTACGATCGATCTTCAGTCGCGGCGCGGCCGACGGCCCGCCCGGCCAGCCGCCATTGAGGAGAGATCCATGCAGACAGCATCGAACGGCCGTCCGGGTGCGGGCGGCAAGGCGCCGCAACCGGCCCTCCAGCAAACGCTCGGCACCTGGCAGTTGTGGGGCATCGCGGTCGGGCTCGTGATTTCCGGCGAATACTTCGGCTGGAGCTACGGCTGGGCCAGCGCCGGCACGCTGGGCTTCGTCGTCACCGCGCTGTTCGTCGCGGCGATGTACACCACCTTCATCTTCAGCTTCACCGAACTCACCACCTCGATTCCGCACGCGGGCGGCCCGTTCGCCTACGCGCGCCGCGCGTTCGGTCCGACGGGCGGCTATCTGGCGGGCGCGGCGACGCTCGTCGAATTCGTGTTCGCGCCGCCCGCCATTGCGCTGGCGATCGGCGCGTATCTGCACGTGCAGTTCCCCGGTCTCGAGCCGAAGCATGCGGCGATGGGCGCCTATCTCGTCTTCATGGCGCTCAACATCGTCGGCGTGCAGATCGCGGCCACGTTCGAGCTCGTCGTCACGCTGCTCGCGATCTTCGAGCTGCTGGTGTTCATGGGCGTCGTGTCGCCGGGCTTCTCGTGGAGTCATTTCACGAAGGGCGGCTGGGCGGGCGCCGATCATTTCAGCGTCGGCGCGTTCCACGGCATGTTCGCCGCGATTCCGTTCGCGATCTGGTTCTTTCTCGCGATCGAAGGCGTCGCGATGGCGGCCGAGGAGGCGAAGAACCCGAAGCGCTCGATCCCGATCGCCTACGTGGCCGGCATCCTCACGCTCGTCGCGCTCGCGATCGGCGTGATGGTGTTCGCGGGCGGCGCGGGCGACTGGACTCAGCTCGCCAACATCAACGATCCGCTGCCGCAGGCGATGAAGTACATCGTCGGCGCGAACAGCGGTTGGATGCACATGCTGGTGTGGCTCGGCCTGTTCGGCCTCGTCGCGTCGTTCCACGGCATCATCCTCGGCTATTCGCGCCAGATCTTCGCGCTCGCCCGCGAAGGCTACCTGCCCGAATGGCTCGCGAAGGTGCATCCGCGCTTCAAGACGCCGTACCGCGCGATCCTCGCGGGCGGCGTGGTCGGCATCGCCGCGATCTACAGCGACGAGCTGATTCAGTTCGGCGGCCAGACGCTGACCGCGAATATCGTGACGATGTCGGTGTTCGGCGCTATCGTGATGTATATCGTCAGCATGGCGGCGCTCTTCAAGCTGCGTCGCACGCAGCCCCGGATGGAGCGTCCGTTCCGCGCGCCGCTGTATCCGTTCTTTCCGGCGTTCGCACTGGCCGCCGCGCTCGTGTGTCTCGCGACGATGGTGTATTTCAACGGGCTCGTCGCGCTGGTCTTCGTGATCTTCCTCGCGCTCGGGTACGGCTACTTCCTCGCCACCGGCTCGCAGCGCGCGGCGGCGCCGGTAGAGGCGCTGCTGGAGGAGTGAACGCGGCATGCGCGCGGCCGGCGCGCGGGCAGCAGGCGGCGCGTCATGCGGGACGGCGCGCCGCGGGTACGACAAGGAGCACCGCACCAGATGGCTTATACGGAGACGATCGGCCCGCGCAGCTACCGCTTCGCGGATCTGAAAACCCTGCTCGCGAAGGCGAGCCCGCTGCGTTCCGGCGATCAGCTGGCGGGGGTCGCGGCCGCGAGCGAGGAGGAGCGCGTTGCCGCGAAGATGGCGCTCGCGAACGTGCCGCTTTCGACTTTCCTGAACGAAGCGCTGATTCCCTACGAAGACGACGAGGTGACCCGGCTGATCGTCGACGATCATTCGCGCGATGCGTTCGCGGAGATCGCGCACCTGACCGTCGGCGATTTCCGTAACTGGCTGCTGTCGTCGGCCGCGGACGGCGCCGCGCTCGAACGGATCGCGCCGGGTCTGACGCCCGAGATGGTCGCGGCGGTGTCGAAGCTGATGCGCAACCAGGATCTGATCGCGGCCGCGCGCAAGCGGCGCGTCGTCACGCGTTTTCGCAACACGATCGGGCTGCCGGGGCGCATGTCGGTGCGCCTGCAGCCGAATCATCCGACCGACGACGTGAAGGGCATCGCCGCCTCGATGCTCGACGGGCTGATGTACGGCTGCGGCGATGCGATGATCGGCATCAACCCGGCCACCGACAGCCTCGCGGCGATCGTGAAGCTGCTCGTGATGATCGACACGTTCCGCGAGCGTTATCGGGTGCCGACGCAATCGTGCGTGCTGACCCACGTGACGAACACGATCGCGGCGGTCGAGAAGGGCGCGCCGGTCGATCTGGTATTCCAGTCGATCGCCGGCACCGAGAAGGCGAACGCGAGCTTCGGCATTTCGCTCGCGCTGCTGCGGGAAGCGCACGACGCGGCGCTGTCGCTGAAGCGCGGCACGGTCGGCGACAACCTGATGTACTTCGAAACCGGGCAGGGCAGCGCGCTGTCGGCGAATGCGCACCACGGCGTGGACCAGCAGACCTGCGAGGTGCGCGCCTATGCGGTCGCGCGCAAGTACCGGCCGTTCCTCGTCAACACGGTGGTGGGCTTCATCGGGCCGGAATATCTGTACGACGGCAAGCAGATCATCCGAGCGGGGCTCGAGGATCACTTCTGCGGCAAGCTGCTCGGCGTGCCGATGGGCTGCGACATCTGCTACACGAATCACGCGGAAGCCGACCAGGACGACATGGACACGCTGCTGACCCTGCTCGGCGCCGCCGGCATCAACTTCATCATGGGCATTCCCGGCGCGGACGACGTGATGCTCAACTATCAGAGCACGTCGTTCCACGATGCGCTGTACGTGCGCGAGGTGCTCGGCCTGCGCCGCGCGCCCGAATTCGAGGAATGGCTGGAGGCGATGGAGATCGCCGATGCGCGCGGCGCGCTGCTGTCGGCGTCGCCGCGCCAGCCGCTGCTCGCGGGCGCGCACGAATGGATGGGGCTCGACCCATGAGCGATGCCGTCGAAAAGAATCCGTGGGGCGGCCTGAAGGCATTCACCCAGGCGCGGATCGCGCTCGGCCGCGCGGGCAACAGTCTGCCGACCGCGCCGTTGCTGGCGTTCAACCTCTCGCATGCCCAGGCGCGCGACGCGGTGCACCAGCCGCTCGACGCCGATGCGCTGCATCGCGACCTGCGCGCGGCCGGTTTCGCGTCGCTCGATGCCGAAAGCGCCGCGCCGGACCGCCAGCACTATCTGCGGCGGCCCGATCTGGGGCGGCGATTGTCCGATGCGAGCCGCGAGGCGCTTGCACGGGCGGGCCGCGCGGCCGGCGAGCCGCCGGACGTCGTGTTCGTGATCGGCGACGGGCTGTCCGCGTTCGCCGCCGCGAAGCAGGCGCTGCCGCTGCTGCAGGCGGTGCGCGCGCGGCTCGACGGCTGGCGGATCGGGCCGGTCGTGGTGGCGCGGCAGGCGCGCGTCGCGCTTGGCGACGAAATCGGCGAACTGCTTCGCGCGCCGCTCGTCGCGATGCTGATCGGCGAGCGGCCGGGGCTCAGTTCGCCGGACAGTCTCGGCGTGTATCTCACCTATGCGCCGAAGGTCGGTTGCCACGATGCGCTGCGCAACTGCATTTCGAACGTGCGGCCGGAAGGGCTGCCGCACGACGCGGCGGCGCACAAGCTGCATTACCTGATGACGCACGCGCGGCGGCTCGGCGTGACGGGCGTCGGGCTCAAGGACGACAGCGATGCGCTGCTGCCCGGCGCGCCGGCGGCGCCGCTGCAGGTGGAGTAATCGGCAAGCGTCGACGGCAGGGCGGATGTTGCCGCCGTCTACGTCGACTGGAACAGTCGCGCGCACATGAAATCGACAAACACGCGCAGCTTCGGCGACAGTTGCCTGCTCGACGGCCACAGCACGGAGAACTGCCCGGGATCGATCGGGTGGTCGTCCAGCACGGTCGCGAGCGCGCCGTCCGCGAGCGCGTCGCGGGCGAGGAAGTCCGGCATGTAGCCGATGCCGAAACCCGCGATCACGGCCGCGCGCAACGCCTCCATGTTGTTGCAGGTCATCGCGGTGCGCAGGTACGGCGGCTCGCCGCGGTCCGGCGCGAGCGCCCACGGCTGGAGCTTGCCGGTGGTCGGGAAGCGGTAGCGCACGCACCCGTGCGCGGCGAGATCCGGCAGCGTGCGCGGCGTGCCCGTCTGCGCGAGATAGCCGGGCGCCGCGCACAGCAGGAAGCGGAACGGCCCGAGGCGCCGCGACATCAGGCTCGAATCGGTCAGCTGGCCGCTGCGGATCACCGCATCGAAACCGCCGTCGACGACGTCGATCAGCCGGTCGTTGAAATCCAGGTCCAGCTCGATATCCGGATAGCGCTGCCTGAATTCCGGCAGCACCGGCAGCAGGAAGCGGTAGCCGATCACGGGCAGGCTCACCCGCAGCCGGCCGCGCGGCGTCTGCGCGGCCTCCGACAGCATCGCCTCCGCGTCGCGCAACTCCTCGAGGATGCGGTGGCAGCGTTCGTGGAAATGCCGCCCTTCGTCGGTGAGCGTGACCTTGCGCGTGGTGCGGTGAAACAGCCGCACGCCGAGCGACTGTTCGAGTTTCGCAATGGTCTTGCCGACCGCCGACGCGGAGATGCCGAGCCTGCGCCCGGCCGCGACGAAGCTCAGGGTCTCCGCCGTGCGCACGAAGGCGACGATGCCGTTGAGATTGTCCATCCGGGTCCGATTCCCGAAGAAGTCATTCGATTCAGGAATTTAACTCCGCTATTTGCGGAGTTGCACGTCATTTTTCTTTGATTAGATCCGAATTATCGTTCCTCACTCTGCCGGACCGTCGCTCATCGTCGAGCTTCGCGGGGCCGGCCTTCTTCGAGGAGCGGTGATGGACAGCACGTTTTCCCCTGTATCGGCGCGTCGGCGGGGCGTCATCCTGCTGGCGGTCTGCCTGGCCGCGCTCGCGCTGCCGCTCAGCTTTGCCGGCGGCGCGGTGGCGACGCCCGCGATCGGCCGCGATCTCGCGGGCGGGCCGGTGGCGATGAACTGGATCACCAACGCGTTCATGCTCACCTTCGGCAGTTTCCTGATGGCGGCGGGCGCGCTGGCGGATCAGTTCGGCCGCAAGCGGATCTTCACGATCGGCGTCGGCGGCTTCACGCTGTTCTCGGCGGCGCTCGGCTTCGCGCCGACGATCCTGGCGGTCGACTTGCTGCGGGCGGCGCAGGGCATCGCGGCCGCGGCCGCGCTGTCGGGCGGCACGGCGGCGCTCGCGCAGGAGTTCGACGGGCATGCGCGCACCCGCGCGTTCAGCCTGCTCGGCACGACCTTCGGGATCGGCCTCGCGTTCGGCCCGGTGCTGGCCGGCCTGCTGATCGAGCGTTTCGGCTGGCGCGCGATCTTCACGACGGGCGCGGTGGCGGGGGCGCTGTCGCTGTGGTTCGGCGTGCCGAGGATGCGCGAATCGCGCGACCCGAACGCGGCGGGCCTCGACTGGGCGGGCACGACGGCCTTCACGGGCGCGTTGTCGCTGTTCACGTTCGGCGTGATCCAGGCGCCCGAAAGCGGCTGGGCGAGCCCGCTCGTCGTTGGGCTGCTCGCGGGCGCGGCGGTGCTGGCCGCCGGATTCGTCGCGATCGAGGCGCGGGTGGCGCGGCCGATGCTCGATCTGTCGCTGTTCCGCTATCCGCGCTTCGTCGGCGTGCAGGTGCTGCCGATCGCGACCTGCTATTGCTACATCGTGCTGCTCGTCGTGCTGCCGCTGCGCTTCATCGGGATCGACGGGTACCGCGAACTCGACGCGGGCCTGCTGATGATGGCGCTGTCCGCGCCGATGCTGGTCGTGCCGCTCGTGGCCGCGACGCTGACCCGCTGGCTGTCCGCGGGCGTGATTTCGGGGCTGGGCCTGCTGCTCGCGGCGGCCGGGTTGTACTGGTTGAGCACGGCGCTCGACCACGGCGCCGGGCGCGCCGCGATCGGCCCGATGCTGGCGATCGGGATCGGCGCGGGCATGCCGTGGGGCTTGATGGACGGCCTGTCGATCAGCGTCGTGCCGAAAGAGCGCGCGGGGATGGCGACGGGCATCTTCAGCACCACGCGCGTCGCGGGCGAAGGAATCGCGCTCGCGACCGTGAGCGCGATCCTCGCGGCGCTCACGCAGACCCACGTGCGGCGGGCCGCGGCACTGGCGGAGGGCGCGCAGGCCCATCTCGCGGAAGCCGCCGCCCGGCTTGCGGCCGGCGATCTCGCTCATGCGGCGGGGGGGCTGCCGGGCGTCGCGCGCGACGTCCTGCAGCAGAGCTACCGCAGCGCGTTCGGCAGCCTGCTCGAAGGTCTGACGGTCGTCACGCTGCTGTGCGCCGTGGCTGTGTTCGTGTTCTTGAGCCGGGTTCGGGTGGGCGAGGCGGGGGCGGCGAACGAGCGCCGCGCGGAGACGAAGCCGGCGGGGCGGCCGCTCGTGCTGGAGCGCGAGTGCCGGTGAATGCGTGCGCGCGCCGCCGGATCGTACCGGAGGGCGTCGCGGCGGCAATGCCGGATTGCCTGCAAGGGTGACCACCATACTCGCGCGAGGCGCTGCTCGGCACGTCGATCGAGCTGCCCTGCGCAGTGGCGCGTCGCATCGCCCGCGCAAAAAAAGCCCGGGATCGCGGGCGGCGAACCGCCTGCGATCCCGGGCGAGATTGACGCTCGGCGCGCGGCGCCGTCGCTCAGAAGAACCCGAGCGGCTTGTCGCTGTAGCTGACGAGCAGGTTCTTCGTCTGCTGGTAGTGATCCAGCATCATCTTGTGGGTTTCGCGGCCGATCCCCGACTGCTTGTAGCCGCCGAACGCCGCATGCGCGGGATAAGCGTGGTAGCAGTTGGTCCACACGCGGCCCGCCTGGATCGCGCGGCCGAAGCGGTACGCGCGGTTGCCGTCGCGGGTCCAGACGCCGGCGCCCAGCCCGTACAGCGTGTCGTTGGCGATCTCGAGCGCTTCCTCCTCGTTCTTGAAGGTCGTCACTGACAGCACCGGGCCGAAGATCTCTTCCTGGAAGATGCGCATCCGGTTGTGGCCGCGGAACACGGTCGGCTTCACGTAATAGCCTTCCGACAGCTCGCCGCCGAGCACGTTGCGCTCGCCGCCCGTCAGGCACTGCGCGCCTTCCTGGCGGCCCAGGTCGATGTACGACAGGATCTTCTCGAGCTGCTCGGCCGACGCCTGCGCGCCGATCATCGTCTGCGAGTCGAGCGGATGCCCCTGCCTGATCGCCTCGACGCGCTTGAGCGCGCGCTCGATGAAGCGGTCGTAGACGCTCTCCTCGACGAGCGCGCGCGACGGACACGTACACACCTCGCCCTGGTTCAGCGCGAACATCGCGAAGCCTTCGAGCGCTTTGTCGAAATAGCTGTCGTCCCGATCCATCACGTCGGCGAAGAAGATGTTCGGGCTCTTGCCGCCGAGTTCGAGCGTGACGGGAATCAGGTTTTCGCTCGCGTACTGCATGATCAGCCGGCCCGTCGAGGTCTCGCCGGTGAACGCGATCTTGGAGATCCGCTTGCTCGACGCGAGCGGTTTGCCGGCTTCGAGGCCGAAGCCGTTGACGATGTTGAGCACGCCGGGCGGCAGCAGGTCCTGCACCAGCTCCGCGAACACGAGGATCGACGCGGGAGTCTGCTCGGCGGGCTTCAGCACCACGCAGTTGCCGGCCGCGAGCGCGGGCGCGAGCTTCCACGAGGCCATCAGGATCGGGAAGTTCCACGGGATGATCTGCCCGACGACGCCGAGCGGCTCGTGGAAGTGGTAGGCGACCAGATCGCCGCCGATGTCGGCGATCGAGCCTTCCTGCGCGCGGATGCAGCCCGCGAAATAGCGGAAGTGGTCGATCGCGAGCGGGATGTCGGCCGCGGTGGTTTCGCGCAGCGGCTTGCCGTTGTCGATCGTTTCCGCGACGGCGAGCCGCGCGAGATTCGCCTCCATCCGGTCGGCGATCTTCAGCAGCACGTTCGCGCGTTCGGCGGCGGGGGTCGCGCCCCAGCCGGCCTTCGCCGCATGCGCGGCATCCAGCGCGCGTTCGATGTCGGCTTCGCGCGAGCGCGGGATCGCGGTGAACGGCTGGCCGGTGACGGGCGAGATGTTGTCGAAGTACTCGCCGCCGGCCGGGGCGACCCATTCGCCGCCGATGAAATTCCCGTACTGCTTGCGGTACGGGAATTCGATGTTTAGGTGCTTCATGTCCGCGTGATTCATCGCGTTGCTCCTCGCATGTCGGTATGGGTGGACGGGCCGCGCGAACGCGCGCGGTTGATCCGGTTTACGCCAGAAGCGTGCCAGCCGGCAGTGCGGCGGTGCGCAGGGCCTGAGCGCCGCGCACCGTCGCTGCACCGCGCGGGTGCGGGGCGGCGGCTGTGCCGTGGATGAACAACGCGGGTGCGCCGGGTGTCCCGTTGCTGAACAGCGCCGCGGCACGATGCCCGCCGCGGCGGGCACGGCGATTCGGCACGGGAATTGCGTCGTTCGCTGTTCGTTCAAGGTCAGCGAGGCCGGTGGAGGCAGCAATGGAGCATGGGCATCTGGGTGGCGAGACGACGGCGGCGGATACCCGGCGCAGCGCGGGCGGCGACGACGAAGCGGCCGGCCGCGCGGTGGTCAGCGTCGCGCACGACGCCGACGAGCAGGCCCGCAACCTGATCGGCTGGCGCCAGACCTACGACCAGCTCGCGGCGGGCCGCTTCGTCGGTACGCTGACCGAGCTGCCGCTCGACACGATGAAGCTGTTCCGCGAGACGACGAGTCACACGCTGCGGCAGGCGTGCGAGGTGCGCGGCGACGCGTACTGGTTCGGCATCCCGCTCGCGCGCGACGGCGCGGCGCGCATCGACGCGCGTCCGATCGCCGCCGACGCGCTGGCGTTCCGGCCGGGCCATGTCGAATTCGAGCTGCTCACGCCCGCGCGCTTTTCGATCTACGGCGTGGTGGTGCGCGGCGAGGTGCTGCGGCGCTATGCGGAGCAGGTCGAGCAGTGCGGCTTCGACGACCGTCTGCCGAGGCAGGCGGTGATGCCGGTCGGCGAGGCGCGGCTCGAGCGGCTGTGCGCGCAGCTTGCGCGGCAGTTCGATCGGGTGGAGGCGGCGTCCGCGCCGCTGTCGGCGGGCGAGCGCAACGATCTGCAGGCGGCGGTGCTGGCGGCGCTGTTCGATGTATGCGCGGCGCCGGGCGACGGAGCCGCCGGCGAGCCGCCGTCGCGGCGGCGCAGGATCGTCGCGCAGGCGCGCGACTACGTGCTCGCGCACCGGTCGCGGCCGGTCGGCGTGCCGGAGCTGTGCGAGCAGCTGCACGTGAGCCGGCGCACGCTGCAGTACTGCTTTCAGGACGTGCTCGGCATGGCGCCTGCAACCTACCTGCGCACGCTGCGCCTGAACGGCGCGCGCCGCGATCTGTGCGGCCGCGATGCCGGTTCGGTGCAGGATGTCGCGGCCGCGTGGGGATTCTGGCATCTGAGCCAGTTCGCGACCGACTACCGGCGCATGTTCGGCAACCGGCCGTCGGAAGCGCTGCGACGCGCGATGGCGTGCTGAATGCGCGGCGGCCGGGCGACGCACGTGCGGCAACGGGGCGGCGGAGCGCTTCCGGCCGGATGCCGGGCCGTGTGCGAGATCCGGCTCGCGCTTACTTCCGCGCGCGCGGCCACACAACCGCGTCCCAGTCCATCCGCCGATACGCCGCTTCGAGTTCGGTGAGTTCGGCCGGCGAGGCGCCCGTGTGCCGGTTGCGCAACGCGGCCGGCACGTCCAGCTCGAGCGTCGCGCAGTGCGGATAATCGCGGACCCGCAGCGCGGGCGCGATGCTCGAAAAGCACGCGAGCGTCGGCACGTCGAACGCATCCGCGAGATGCGCCGCCGACGTATCCGAGCACAGCAGCACGCTCGCATGCTTCACCCAGGCGATGAATTGGGCGGTGTTGCCGGAGTAGGGACTCACATCGACATACGCCGGATGGTAGAACGGCTCGAAGCCGAGTACCGGAAGGCCGTACACGTCGGCCAGCCGGCCGACCAGCGCGGCGCGCTGCGACGCCGGCATGCTGCGCAGCGGCGTACTGGCGTCCGGGCAGAACAGGACATAGCGCCGGCGCCGCCACGCGAACGGCAATGCCGGCAGCGTCAACCGGCCGAGCCAGCGATTGCGTTTCGCTTCGGCCGGAATCGATTCCGGTTCGGCGCCGAGCGCGGACAGGAAAAAATCGATCATCGGCCGCACGGCGAATTCGGGCCAGTAAAGGTGGTTGCCGAGATCGATGCGCGTCTCGCCCGGCGGCAGCGCGGCCACCGGCCAGGGCAGCGACCGGCTCGGCGCGACCGCGTCCGCCGCGAGCCGGTACAGCGCTTCGACGTAGGCCGGCGCATGCGCGGGCCGGTAGAGCACGAAGCGTAGCCGCGGGTAGCGATCGCGCAGTGCGGCGAGCGCGGTCAGCCCGATCACCGAGTCTCCCAGCGCGACGCCCATCCCGTTGATCACGTGCACCGTCGACAGCGACGCATAGTCGAGCCGGAACGGCCGGTGCGCGGCATTGAGAATGTCGGGCCGGTGCGACGCGGCGACATAGCCGGGCGCGGCATTCGCCGCGCGTTCGAGATCGTAGGGCGCGACGAGCCGCCCGTCCGGCGCCAGCAGCGTGCCCGGATGCACGAGCGCCTCGCGAGCCGACAGCGGGGCCGCCGCCGCGCGAGGTCCGCGATCGGCGGTCATCCCCGGCGGGCGCGCTCGGCTTGCTCGCGGATCTGGTCGAGGGTCGCGGCGGGGGTGCTCGCCGCCTGCGGCACCCGGATCTCGATCAGCGCGGGCAGCCGGCTGGCCAGCGCGCGGTCGAGGGCGGGGACGAACTCGGCGGTGCGCTCGACGGTCTCGCCGTGCGCGCCGAACGCGCGCGCATAGGCGGCGAAGTCCGGATTGGTCAGCCCCGTGCCGTGGACGCGCCCCGGATAGTTGCGCTCCTGGTGCATCCGGATCGTGCCGAAATGGCCGTTGTTCACGACGATCACGACGATCGCGAGGCCGTACTGCATCGCGGTCGCCAGCTCGTTGCCGGCCATCATGAAGCAGCCGTCGCCCGCGAGTGCGATGACGGGCCGTTCCGGATACAGCGATTTCGCGGCGAGCGCGGCCGGTACGCCATAGCCCATTGCCCCGCTGGTCGGCGCGAGCTGCGAGCGGAAGTGCCGGTACGCGAAATGGCGGTGCAGCCAGATCGCGTAATTGCCCGCGCCGTTGGTGACGATCGCGTCGTGCGGCAGGCGCTCGCGCAGCAGCTGCATGACCTCGCCGAGCTGCACGCTGCCCGGCATCGGCAGCGGCGCGCGCCAGTCGAGATACGCGCGATGCGCGTCGGCGGCGCTGCCCGCCCATGCGAGGGTGTCGGGCGGCGCGAGCGCGGCGAGCAGCGCCGCGATCTCCGGCATGCCGGACACGATCGGCAGGTCGGCCGCATATACCCGGCCCAGCTCGTCCGCGCCCTGATGGACGTGGATCAGCGTCTGTTTCGTTTTCGGGATGTCGAGCAGCGTGTAGCCGCCGGTGGTCGCTTCGCCCAGACGCGGGCCGAGCGCGAACAGCAGATCCGCTTCCTTGATGCGGCGCGCGAGCGCGGGATTCACGCCGAGGCCGACGTCGCCCGCGTACAGCGGATGCTCGTTGTCGAACGTATCCTGGTAGCGAAACGCGCAACCGACCGGCAACTGCCAGTTTTCGGCGAAGCGGCGCAGATCGGCGCAGGCCTCGGGGGTCCAGCCGCTGCCGCCCGCGATCACGAACGGCCGTTCGGCGCGCGCGAGACGCTCGCGCAACTCCGCCATCTGCGCGCCCGACGGCGCGGCGGCCACCCGCTTCGCGGCGGGCAGCACCGGCTGCGGCTCGCACGGGTCCGACAGCATGTCCTCGGGCAGCGCGAGCACGACGGGGCCGGGGCGGCCGGACGTCGCGACGTGAAACGCGTGGCTGAGGTATTCGGGCAGCCGGCGCGGGTCGTCGATCTGCGCGACCCATTTCGCCATCTGGCCGAACATGCGCCGGTAGTCGATTTCCTGGAAGGCTTCGCGGTCGAGGTGGTCGCGCGCGCACTGGCCGATGAACAGGATCATCGGCGTCGAATCCTGAAACGCGGTATGCACGCCGATCGACGCGTGCGTCGCGCCGGGGCCGCGCGTGACGAACGCGATGCCGGGCTTGCCGGTGAGCTTGCCGAGCGCGTCCGCCATGTTGGCGGCGGCGGCTTCGTGGCGGCAGACGACGGTCTCGATACGGGCGGTGGCGTCGGCCAGCGCGTCGAGAACAGCGAGAAAGCTCTCGCCGGGAACGCAGAACACGCGCTCGACGTGGTTGGCGAGCAAGGCGTCGACGAGCAGGTGCGCACCGGTGGTGGTGCGCCGCTCGAGATCCGGGGAATTCGACATGTGATGCGGGCTCCCTTCTTGGCGGGACGTACAGCTTACGCTGGATTTCCGGCGGAAGGGAACACCGCGACGGCGGGCGCGAATCCGCCCGGACGGCGCGCGTACGGGTGCGATCGCGGATCGATGGCGCGCGTTCGCAACGGTTCGGCGACGGTTCGCGGACGAACGCGTGTCGCCGCCGCCGGCGGCCGCGACGCGGGATATTGACCGATTGGCCGACTGGAATCGCGTGCCCGGCCGCGTCATTCCATCCGGGCGCGATGCAAGGAAAGGAAACGGTAGGCAAAGTCGCCGGATCGCCCCGATACTGCCGACATCGATCCGCACCGCAACGGAGGCTCCGTGCCATCGTCACGCCAGTTCGTTTCCGCCTTTCTGATCCCCGTCGGCGCCGCCGTGATCGCGATGCTGCCCGCGCTGTGGCTACGCACGAGCGGGACGAGCGCCGGGCTCGCGCTCGACGCGGCCTGCTTCGGCGTGGCGATTCTCGCGGCCGGCTTCATGCTGTCGTGGGGCGCGGAGACGGCCGAGCGCTATATCTCGGCGGGCTTCGTGATCGCGCTCGTGGCGCTCGTCACGGTGCTGCCCGAATACGCGGTCGACATCTACTACGCGTTCCGGGCCGGGCAGGATCCGCAGTCCGGCTACGTCGCGTACGCGGCCGCCAACATGACGGGCGCGAACCGGATGCTGATCGGCGTCGCGTGGCCGCTGCTGGTCGGGTTGCATTGCTGGCGCGCCCGGCAGAAAGCGGTCGAACTGCAGCCGGACAACGCGGTCGAGATCGTGTTCCTCGCGCTGGCGAGCGCGTACGCGTTCGTGATCGTGCTGAAGAACAGCATCGGCTTGCTCGATTTCGTGATCCTCACCGCGCTGTTCCTGTTCTATCTGTGGCGCACGTCGCAGGCGTCGGCCGCGGCGGGCGACGGCGGCGACGAGGACGAGGATGCCGAACCGGGGCCAGGCGCGTTCGTCGCGACGCTGGCGCCGGGCCGGCGCTGGGCCGCGATCGGCGCGATGACCGTGCTGTCGGCGGTGGTGATCCTGCTGTCCGCGGAGCCGTTCGCGGAATCGCTCGTCAAGCTGGGCGGGCGGCTCGGCATCGACCAGTTCCTGCTGATCCAGTGGCTCGCGCCGCTCGCGAGCGAGGCGCCCGCCGTCACGATCGCGGTGATCTTCGTGTTCAACAGTCGCGCTCGCGCGGGGCTGTCCGCGATGATCAGCGACAAGATCAATCAATGGACGCTGCTGGTCGGCATGTTGCCGATCGCGATGAGCGTCGGCGCGGGCGCGCTGACCACGCTGCCGCTCGACGCGCGGCAGCACGAGGAGTTCTTCCTGACGGCCGCGCAATCGCTGTTCGGTCTCGCGCTGCTGCTGCGCCTGCGTCTGAGCCTGGCCGGCGCGATCGCGCTGCTCGTGCTGTTCGTCGTGCAACTGGGGCTTGCGATGGCGCTGCAGTCGCAGCCGGCGCGCGAGATTGCGGCGCTCACGTGGATGGCGTGGCTCTACATGGGGCTCGCGGCGGCGGTGTTCGCGGCGAACTGGCAGCGCCTGCTGGCGCTCGTGCGCACGGCGTTCGGGCGTTCCGCCGCCGTGGCGGAGTGACGACTGGGCGGGGCGCGCCGGCCGGCGTGCCCGCGCCTTGGCGCTTCAGTGCTTCAGTGCTTCAGCACTCGACGATGTTCACGGCGAGGCCGCCGCGCGAGGTTTCCTTGTACTTGGTCTTCATGTCCGCGCCGGTCTCGCGCATCGTCTTGATCACGGAATCGAGCGAGACGTAGTGGCTGCCGTCGCCGCGCAGCGCCATCCGCGCGGCGTTGACGGCCTTCACCGACGCCATCGCGTTGCGCTCGATGCATGGAATCTGCACCATCCCGCCGACCGGGTCGCAGGTGAGACCGAGGTTGTGCTCCATGCCGATCTCGGCCGCGTTCTCGACCTGCCGCGGCGTGCCGCCGAGCACGGCCGCGAGCGCGCCCGCCGCCATCGAGCACGCGACGCCCACTTCGCCCTGGCAGCCCACTTCCGCGCCCGAGATCGACGCGTTCAGCTTGTAGAGAACGCCGATCGCGGCGGCCGTCAGCAGGAAGTCGATCACGCCCTGGTCGTTCGCGCCGGGCGTGAAGCGCGTGTAGTAGTGCAGCACGGCGGGGATGATGCCCGCCGCGCCGTTGGTCGGCGCGGTGACGACCCGGCCGCCCGCCGCGTTCTCCTCGTTCACCGCGATCGCATACAGGTTGATCCAGTCGACCATCGACAGCGGATCGCGCAGCGCCTGCTCCGGATTGCCGGTCAGCGTGCGGTACAGCTGCGGCGCGCGCCGCTTGACCTGGAACGGGCCGGGCAGGTTGCCGTCCGCGTCGGGGTTGCCGATCCCGCAGCCGCGCGACACGCACGATTGCATCACGCCCCAGATCTTCAGCAGCCCGGTGCGGGTCTCTTCCTCGGTATGCCACACGCGTTCGTTTTCCCACATCAGCCGGGCGATCGACTTGCCGGTCGCCTCGGTCAGCGCGAGCAGCTCCGCGCCGGTGCGGAACGGGTGCGCCATCTGCTCGGCGGCGCCCAGCACTTTCGTGTTCGGCGCACCCGCCGTCACGACGAAGCCGCCGCCGACCGACAGATAGGTCGTTTCGCGCAGCACCGCGCCGTCCGCGTCGGTCGCGCGCAGCTTCATCGCGTTCGGATGCTCGGGCAGCGCCTGCCGGTAGAACGCGATGTGTTCCTTCAGCACGAACGGGACCGGATGGCTGCCGAGCAGCGCGAGGGTTTTCGACGTGCGCACCGCGTCGAGGCGCGTGGCGATCGTCTCGGGATCGACGGTGTCGGGCGCGTCGCCCATCAGGCCGAGCATCACGCCGCGGTCGGTGCCGTGGCCCTTGCCCGTCGCGCCCAGCGAGCCGTACAGCTCGACTTTCACGCCGGCGGTGGCGGCAAGCAGCGCGTCGCGTTCGAGCCCTTGCACGAACATGAGCGCAGCGCGCATCGGGCCGACCGTATGTGAACTGGACGGACCGATACCGATTTTGAACAGATCGAACACGCTGACTGCCATTTTGTTTCCTGAAAATGCGATGAAGGGGATTAGCGCGCCGGTAGTGGCAGGCATACGGCCAGCCAGGCCGGCGTCGTGGGGGACAGCTGCTGCGCGACGCTCAGGTAGCGGCCGTCGAGTCGCGCGGCCAGATAAAAGAGTTCCGTGGCGTTCTTCGGATCCCATTGGCCCGAATAGCCGGGCAGGCCCGCTTCGCGGCGCTTCGCGTCGAACGGCACCGGCGAGTTGACGAATTCCTCGTGGGTTTTCTCGCCGCGCGCATACGGTTCGAGCCAGTTCAGCGCGGCCGCGAGCGTCGCGCCGTTCGAGGCGCGCTCGCGTAGCCAGTTGCGGTTGAAGCGCCGCGCGGCGAGCGCCGCCGTGACGAGCGGCTGCAGGTCGTAGACCGCGTAGTGGAGCGCATCGCGCTCCTCGAAATCGTAGGTGGTGCCGTCGGGCTTGATGTTGTCGGCGAGATGCTCGGCGAAGAGCCGCTGTGCGGCGTTCATCATCCGCCGGTCGCCGAGCGTGAACGCCGACAGCGCGATCAGCTTGATCCGGTGGCTCTGCCAGTTGTTGCGCCAGGTGCCCGCGAGCGGGCGCTTCTGCGCATCGATCTGCTGCACGTAGCCGTTGCCGAGCTTCGCGATGAAGGCGGCGGTCGCGTTGCGCGTTTTCACGGGCAGCACGCTCGCCGTCATGTCGTATGCGAGGATCAGATTCTCGAAACGGGTTTCGTCGATCGGATTGAAGCTGGGCTGATAGGTCGCCACCCACGCGGACAGGAAGCGGTCGACGAGCGCCAGGTAGCGGCTCTGGTTCGTCACCCGCCACGCCAGCGCGGCGTTGCGCATCAGTTCCATGTCCTTCATCGCTTCGGCGCTCTGGTCATAGAGGCCTTCGTGCGGCAGCGTGCCCTCGGTGTGCACGCGCGGCATGGCCTTCGGCAGGTCGCCGAGGCGCGCTTCGACACTTCTCACGAGCGCCTGCACGCCCGGCTCGGTGGAGGTGGCTTCGTTGCTCTGCAACGCGGGGGCGGCGCAGAAATTCATCGCGGCGCGCGCGTGGCCGGCCGCCGCGAGCGCGACGCAGGCCAGCGCGGCCTGCACGAGCGCCTGGGCGCCAACCCGTCGCGGCATCGCCCATGCGTTGCCCGGATACATCTTACGCACCATGCGGAACTCCTTCTTTGGCTGGATCGCGGTGTGAGATGTTAGCCGGACTTGCGAATGAACGCGAACGCGAAAACCGCACGCAACCCGGGGTTGCGTGCGGGGCATCATCGCGGGGCTCGAGCGGGCTCGGGGACGGAACGGTGCGGAGTTACGCGTATTCCGACATCGGCACGCACGCGCAGAACAGGTTGCGGTCGCCATAGACGTTGTCCGCCCGGCCGACGGGCGGCCAGTATTTGTTCGCGGTCAGCGACGCGACCGGGTAGGCCGCTTCCTCGCGCGAGTACGCATGCGGCCAGTCGTTCGCGGTGACGACGGCGGCCGTGTGCGGGGCGTGACGCAGCGGGTTGTCCTCGCGATCCGAGCGGCCTTCCTCCACCGAGCGGATTTCGTCGCGGATCGCGATCATTGCCGCGATGAAACGGTCGAGTTCCTCCTGGGATTCCGATTCGGTCGGTTCGACCATCAGCGTGCCCGGTACCGGGAAGCTCATCGTCGGCGCGTGAAAGCCGTAGTCCATCAGGCGTTTCGCGACGTCGTCGACGCTGATGCCGCTGGTTTCCTTGAGCGGACGCAGATCGAGAATGCACTCGTGCGCGACCAGTCCGCCCGGGCCCGAATACAGCACCGGGTAGTGCGGGGCGAGGCGCTTCGCGATGTAGTTCGCGTTGAGGATCGCGGTTTCGGTCGCGGCGGTGAGGTTCTTCGCGCCCATCATCGCGATGTACATCCACGAGATCGGCAGGATCGACGCCGAGCCGTACGGCGCGGCCGAGACGGCGCCGATGCCGGCTTCGTCGCGCTGGTAGCCGGTCGAGCGCTGGTTCGGCAGGAATTTCGCGAGATGCGCGCCGACCGCGACCGGGCCGACGCCCGGGCCGCCGCCGCCGTGCGGGATGCAGAAGGTCTTGTGCAGGTTCAGGTGCGACACGTCGCCGCCGAACTGGCCGGGCGCCGTGAGGCCGACCATCGCGTTCATGTTCGCGCCGTCGACATATACCTGGCCGCCGTGCGCGTGGACGATCTCGCAGATCTCGCGGACGTTCTGCTCGAACACGCCGTGGGTCGACGGGTAGGTGATCATGATCGCGGCGAGGTTCGCCGCGTGCTGCTCGGCCTTCGCCTTCAGGTCGGCGATGTCGACGTTGCCCTGCTCGTCGCACGCGACCACCACGACCTGCATGCCGGCCATGTGCGCGGACGCGGGGTTCGTGCCGTGCGCGGAGGCGGGGATCAGGCAGACGTTGCGATGCCCTTCGCCGCGCGACTCGTGGTACGCGTGGATGATCAGCAGGCCCGCGTACTCGCCCTGCGAGCCGGCGTTCGGCTGCAGCGACACCGCCGCGTAACCGGTTGCCGCGACCAGCATCTGTTCCAGCTGGTCGATCATCGTGCGGTAGCCGGCGGTCTGTTCGGCCGGTGCGAACGGGTGGATCTGGCCGAATTCGGGCCACGTGACGGGCAGCATTTCCGACGTCGCGTTGAGCTTCATCGTGCACGAGCCGAGCGGGATCATCGAGCGGTCGAGCGCGAGGTCCTTGTCCGACAGGCTGCGCAGGTAGCGCAGCATTTCCGTTTCCGAGTGATGGCGGTTGAACACCGGGTGCGTCAGGTAAGCGCTTTCGCGCTGCAGGCCGGCGGGCAGTGCGGGCGTGCCGGGCAGGCCCGCGTCGAGTGCGTCGATGTCGGGTGCGCCCGCGCCCGCCGACTGCGCGAACAGCGCGAGCAGGTCGGCGAGATCGCCGCGGGTGGTGGTTTCGTCGATCGAAATGCCGACCCGGTTGGCGCCGACGCGGCGCAGGTTGATGCGGCGGGCCGCGGCGAAATCGTGCAGTTCGGCCGTGCGGGCGCCGGTTTCGACGGTCAGCGTATCGAAGAAGGTGTCGTTGGCGAGCGCATAGCCGAGCTGCTTCACGCCGGACGCGAGCAGCGCCGCGATGCGGTTCACGCGCAGCGCGATCGTCTTGAGGCCGTGCGGGCCGTGATAGACCGCGTACATGCTGGCCATGATCGCGAGCAGCGCCTGCGCGGTGCAGACGTTGGACGTCGCTTTTTCGCGGCGGATGTGCTGTTCGCGCGTTTGCAGCGCGAGGCGCAGCGCGGGCTTGCCTTGCGCGTCGACGGTCACGCCGACGAGCCGGCCCGGCATCTGGCGCTTGAATTCGTCGCGCACCGCGAGGTACGCGGCATGCGGGCCGCCGAAGCCGACCGGCACGCCGAAGCGCTGGGTATTGCCGATCGCGACGTCCGCGCCCCACTCGCCCGGGGGCGTGAGCACGGTGAGCGCGAGCAGGTCGGCGGCGACGACCACGTGGCCGCCTGCCGCGTGGATCGCGTCGGCGAGCGCGCGGTAGTCGCGCACGTCGCCGTTGACGCCCGGATACTGGAGCAGCACGCCGAACGCGTTCGCGCCGGCGGCTTCCGAGGCGGGGCCGGTCTTCACGTCGATGCCGACCGGCGTCGCGCGGGTGCGGATCACTTCGAGCGTTTGCGGCAGCACGTCGTCGGCGACGTAGAACACGTTCGACGTCGGCCGGCCGGTGCGCTGCAGCAGCGTCATCGCCTCGGCGGCGGCGGTGGCCTCGTCGAGCAGCGATGCGTTCGAGATCGCGAGGCCCGTCAGGTCGGCGACCATCTGCTGGAAGTTCAGCAGCGCCTCGAGGCGGCCCTGCGAGATTTCCGGCTGGTACGGCGTGTATGCGGTGTACCACGCCGGATTTTCGAGTACGTTGCGCAGAATCACGGCGGGCGTATGCGCGTTGTAGTAGCCCTGGCCGATGTACGAGCGGAACACCTGGTTCTGGTCCGCGAGCGCGCGCAGCGCGGCGAGCGCTTCCGCCTCGCTCTTCGGCTGCACGAACGGGCCGAGCGGCAGCGTGTCGTCGCGGCGGATCGAGGCCGGGATCACGGCGTCGATCAGCGCGGCGCGCGACGCGAAGCCGAGCGTGTCGAGCATGGCCTGCTGGCTGGCGGCGTCGGGGCCGATGTGGCGTTCGGCGAACGCGTCATGCGTTTCGAGCGCGGCGAGCGAGAGGGGCGTGCGGTTCATCAGACGATCCGGGTGTTCGAGCTTCATGGCAATCCTGCGGGCGCGGGGCGCGGCCCAGACGGCTGGGCCGGCGCGCGCCGCGCGGTTCGTGAGTGAAAGTTAGTCGATCAGCTTCGTGTAGGCGGCTGCGTCGATCAGCGCGGAGGTCGAGGCGCCGGCCGCGAGCTTGATCTTGAAGAGCCAGGCGTCATAGGCGTCGCTGTTCACTTCCTCGGGGGTATCGACCACGTCCGAGTTGATGGCGATCACCTCGCCCGTCACGGGCGAATAGATGTCCGACGCCGCCTTCACCGATTCGACGACGCCGATCGCGTCGCCCGCCTTCACCTGCGTGCCGACTGCCGGGAGTTCGAGGAAGACGATGTCGCCGAGCGTGGTTTGGGCGTGATCGGTGATGCCGATCGTCAGCGTGCCGTCCGCCTCGGTGCGGATCCATTCATGTTCGTCGGTGTATTTCAGATTAGCCGGGACGTTGCTCATCGGGTGCTCCTGGTTTTGAATTCGTTAAGTTAGGGTCGGGCGCCGCGGACGGCCGTCAGACGGCCAGCACCTTGCCGTTGCGCACGAACGGCAGTTTTACCACGCGCGCGGGAAGCTGTTTGTCCCGGATCCGGACGTGCACCGTGTCGCCGATCGCGACGCCCGTCGGCACGCGCGCGAACGCGATCGACTCCTGCATCGACGGCGAGAACGTGCCGCTCGTGATTTCGCCGTCGCCGTGCGGCGTGACGACCTTCTGATGCGCGCGGAGCACGCCGCCCGCCTTGCCGTTTTCCTTCTGCAGGATCAGCCCGACGAACGCGGCGCGCGTGCCGTTCGCCTCGAGCGCGTCGCGGCCGACGAACGCGCGCGGCGCGCTCAGATCGACGGTCCACGCGAGGCCCGCGTCGAGGGGCGACACCGTGTCGTCCATATCCTGCCCGTACAGGTTCATGCCGGCTTCGAGGCGCAGCGTGTCGCGCGCGCCGAGGCCGCAGGGGCGTACGCCGTTGCGCTGCAGCGCGTTCCACAGCGCTTCCACCTGATCCGCGGGGACGATGATCTCGAAACCGTCTTCGCCGGTGTAGCCGGTTCGCGCAACGGTGAGGTCGCCGAACGGCGTGCCCGCGACTTGCGCGGCATTGAACGGCTTGAGTTCGCTGGTGGCGGCGCGTGCGGCGGGCACCGTGTCCCACGCCTTCGCGCGGGCGTTCGGACCTTGCACCGCGACGATCGCGAGATCGGTGCGCGGCGTGATCGCGAGGCCGTGGCCGCCTTCGGCGTTGAGCTGCGCGAACCACGCGAGATCCTTGTCGGCCGTGCCGGCGTTGACGACGACGCGGAAGAAATCCTCGGTGAAGTAGTAGACGATCAGGTCGTCGATCACGCCGCCCTGCGGGTTCAGCAGGCACGAATAGAGCGCCTTGCCGGGGGTCTGCAGCTTCGCGATGTTATTCGCGATCGCGTGCTCGAAGAAGGCGCGCACGCGGCTGCCGGTGAAGTCGACGATGCGCATGTGCGACACGTCGAACATGCCGGCGTCGGTGCGCACGGCCTGATGTTCTTCGATCTGCGAGCCGTAGTTGACAGGCATGTCCCAGCCGCCGAAGTCGACCATGCGGGCATTGAGCGCGCAATGCGCGGCGTGGAGCGGGGTGTGTTTGAGTGCGGTCATCGAGGCCTCGGGCAGTGCGCCGGCGCGTGCGGCGCGGGCGCTGGAACAAAACGGCGATGCGGTGAAGCGCCGGGGCGAGATGCCCCCTTGCGATTCGTTGCATGCCCCTCTGTCCTCGATACCTGAGAGATTGCGCCGCGGCGATGAGCCGGCGGGCGCGCGCCCCTTCGGTGGGCAGCTTGCGGGACGTTCAGGTCCGGCTACTGCCGCTCTCCAGAGTGCGAAAAACAGCGCCTGAGCCTATTGCGGACAAGCGGGTTTTTCGACGCGGTCGGTCCTTTTGCCTGAGAGTTTGCGGGTATGCCCCTTCGGCGGCGCGACCGGCCGGAAACCGGCGATCACGCGCTCTCCCGACGCGTGCGGGCGAATGTACGCGAGCGCGTGAGGGTTGTCAATTTGAGCAAATAAATGTCGTGTGGCGACAAGCGGCGGCGCTTTGCGCCGCCGCTTGTCCGGGCCGGAAGACGCCGCCCGGCGCGGTGCGCCGCTTACTCGCCGATCGCGCGCGCGGCGGTGTCGAGTTCCTGGTTCAGCACGCGCTGTTCGTCGCCGGACAGGCCGCCGCCGTGCTGCGCGGACATGTCGCTGGCTTCCTGGCGGATCACGTCGAGGCGGCGGTGCAGCGCGCTGCCCTGCGGCGGCGGATAGTAGCCGGCATTCACGCGGGCATCGATGCGATGGCTCAGGTTGTCGATGCGGCCCTGGATCTGCTGCAGGCGCTCATTGGCGACCACCTGCGGATTCGGGCGCGGAGGCGGCGGGGCCGGACGGGGCGGCGGGGCGACCACGCACGCCGCGAGCGAGGAAGCCAGGACGCAGCACGCCGCCGCGCGAATCAACCGTTGCATTGCATTCTCCTATTGTCGGTATGTCGGTGCCGGATGGGCTGTACGAAGAACGCGCCAGAGCGGATTCGAGATGACCGGTGCGCCGCAATTGTTTGTAACGGAGTATTGAAGCTGACAAATCGTCAGCCTGCGGCGCGCGGCGCTTTCGAATCGCTTGTGAACGAGGCGGATCAGACCGCCGCGCGGACGAACGGCACGCGGCGGCCTTCGCGCTCGCTTTGCTCCGCGAGTTCGATGATCGTCATCACGTCGACGGCGTCCTGCGCGGCGACCGGGAACGGCGCGCCGTCGTGGATCGACGCGGCCAGCGCGCGGTAGAACTCCGCGTACTGGCCGTCGAGCGTCGGCACCGGGCGTTCGGTCTCGATTTCACCGTCGAGACCGCGCAGCACGCCCGGCGGATTGCCGCCGCCGAATTCGACGTCGCCGGGCGTGAGGCCCGCCTTGAGCTGGTCTTCCTGGGTGTCGAGGCCGTGCTTCTGATAGCCGCCGCCGGTGCCGAGCACCGTGAAGCGGGCCGGCTCGATCGCGGCGAGCGCGCTTGCGTGCAGCACCACGTCCTTGTCGGGGTAGCCGAGCTGGAGGTGGACGAAATCGGGGGCGCCGCCGTCGTCGCGGCGGGTCTTCACCGTGGCATTCACCGTATCGGGCGCGCCGAACAGCGCGAGCGCCTGATCGATCAGGTGCGGGCCGAGGTCGAACAGCAGGCCGCCGCCGCGCTGCGCGTCCTCGCGCCAGCGGTTGCGCACGTGCGGGCGGAAGCGGTCGAAGTGCGATTCGAAATAGGTGATTCGGCCGAGTTCGCCGCTGTCGACGAGCGCGCGCACGGTCAGGAAATCGCCGTCCCAGCGGCGGTTGTGGAACGGCGCGAACACGCGGCCGCGCTCGGCGGCGAGGCGGGCGAGGGTGCGCGCGTCGTCGGCGCTCAGGGTGACGGGCTTGTCGACCACCACGTGCCGGCCTGCGTCGAGCACGCGTTGCGCCAGCTCGAAATGGGTGTCGTTGGGCGTCGCGATCACGATGCATTCGACGTCGGGCAGCGCAAGCAGCGCTTCGAGGTCGGGCACCACGGCGGCGTCGGGATAGGCCGCCCGCGCGCGTTCCGGCTGGCCGGTGGCGATCGCGGCGACTTGCGCGCGGCCGCATTGCGCGATCACGGGCGCGTGGAAGGTCGCGCCGGCGAAACCGAAACCCATCAAACCAATCTTGAGCAATGACGACATGAGCAATCCAATCCTGTCAGCGGGGGATACGGAGGGACGGCCGCGGCCGGACAGCCGGCGGCGAACGGCTATTGTGGCACGGACGGATGCGCGGCGAAGGGCGCATCTGAGGCGTTGGCCGCCCGGACAAGGCAGGGCGGGACGTGCGACCGGGCGCGCGCGCGTCTCTCGCGCGTCCCTTAACGCGGCGTTCGCGCGTGGCTCGCGTCGGCCCGCCGCCGGATCGCCGCCGCGATCTGCTCCGCCCACATCGCGCATGCCCGTTCCCCCGGATGAAAACCGTCCGACGCCATCGCGTGAGGTTCCAGCGGGAACCCGAACGGCAGGAATTCGCACGCCGGATGCTGCCCGGCCCACTCGGCGAGCACGGCGTTGAGCCGCTTCGCCCGCATCCCGAGATACCAGCGCAGCGGCTGCGGCAGCGCGGGGAAGCGGTGCATCGGCGGCACCGCGGACAGGATCACGTGCGAAGCGCCGAAGCGCGTCGTCAGCAGTCGCACGAGCGCCGCCTGCCGATGCAGCCAGCGTGCGGGCGGGACGCCGTCGGTCACGTCGTTGACGCCGAGCGACGTGACGACCGTGTCGACACGGCGCGCCGGTTCGGCGGCCAGCCAGTCGAGCAGATCCTGGGTGGTGGCGCCGGTGCGCGCGAGCAGGGTCCAGGTCACGCGGCGGGACGACGACAGCGCGCCCACCAGTTGACCGGTGAGTGCGTGCCGCTGGGTCGGCACACCGACGCCCGCGGCCGCGGAGTCGCCGAGCACCAGGAGACGCAGCGGCGGACCGTCGCCGTCGACGCCGTCGCGGGGGCCGTCGGCTTCCGCCAGACGCGGCGTGACCCGCCGGACGTGACGCCCCTGAACCAGCAGCAGCGGGCCGAGTGCGGCGGTAGCGAATTGATATCCCATGCATCCTCTTCGATGAAATCCGTGCGGGCCGGCGCGGCACCGCGCATTCGGGCGCGGCGGCGCTCGCGTCGCCGGAGCCGCCGCCCGCCGGACCTCGCCTGATCGCGTGACGCCGGCGGCTTCCCCGTTTCACATTCCTGCAAGAATCGTCCGTCGCCGCCGTGTTAACATGCGCCCTCCCGCGAGTGCCCGCACATCGGCGTGCGCTCCCGCTCGCGGCACCTCTTCGGCTTCGCCGCCGTCCACCGTACCACCATCCGCAACCATGTCCGCAGGTCTGAATCCCGCTCAAAACGAAGCGGTGCGCTATCTCGACGGTCCCTGCCTCGTGCTCGCCGGCGCGGGCAGCGGCAAGACGCGCGTCATCACGCAGAAGATCGCGCACCTGATCGAGGCCAAGGGCTTCGAGCCGCGCCATATCGCCGCCGTCACGTTCACCAACAAGGCCGCCGCCGAAATGCGCGAACGCGTGTCGAAGCTGCTGGAAGGCAAGACGCTGACGACGCCCGGCAAGGAAGGGCGCAAGGTGCCCGTCAACCAGCTGACAGTGTGCACGTTTCACTCGCTCGGCGTGCAGATCCTGCGGCAGGAGGCGGAACACGTCGGTCTGAAGCCGCAGTTCTCGATCATGGATTCCGACGACTGCTTCGGGATGATCCAGGAACAGATCGGCACCACCGACAAGGGCCTGATCCGCAAGATCCAAAGCATCATTTCGCTATGGAAGAACGGCCTCATCATGCCCGACGAGGCGGCGACGATCGCGGCCAACGAGGACGAGCATCAGGCGGCGCTCGTCTACCGCAACTACGTCGCGACGCTGCACGCCTATCAGGCGGTGGATTTCGACGACCTGATCCGGCTGCCCGCCGAACTGTTCGCGAGCAACGAGCAGGTGCGCGACCGCTGGCAGAACAAGCTGCGCTATCTGCTGATCGACGAGTACCAGGACACCAACGCGTGCCAGTACGAGCTGCTGAAGCAGCTCGCCGGGCCGCGCGCGGCGTTTACCGCGGTGGGCGACGACGACCAGGCGATCTACGGCTGGCGCGGCGCGACGCTCGAGAACCTCGCGCAGCTCGGCAAGGATTTTCCGAGGCTGCACGTGATCAAGCTCGAACAGAATTACCGTTCGACGGTGCGGATCCTGACCGCCGCCAACAACGTGATCGCGAACAATCCGAAGCTGTTCGAGAAGAAGCTGTGGTCCGAACACGGGATGGGCGACTCGATCACCGTGACGCCGTGCAACGACGAGGAGCACGAAGCCGAATCCGTGGTGTTCCGGCTGTCCGCCCACAAGTTCGAGCGGCGCACGCAGTTCCGCGATTACGCGATCCTGTATCGCGGCAATTTCCAGGCGCGGATCTTCGAGCAGGTGCTGCGGCGCGAACGGATTCCGTACGTGCTGTCGGGCGGCCAGTCGTTCTTCGACAAGGCCGAGATCAAGGATCTGTGCGCGTACCTGCGGCTGATCGCGAACGCCGACGACGATCCCGCGTTCATCCGCGCGGTCACCACGCCGCGCCGCGGCATCGGCAACACGACGCTCGAGGCGCTCGGCTCGTTTGCCGGGCAGGCGAAGGTGTCGCTGTTCGAGGCGGTGTACATGGGCGGCATCGAGGCGCGCCTGTCCGCGCGGCAGGTCGAGCCGCTCAGGATGTTCTGCGATTTCATCCAGCGCCTCACCGATCGGGCCGACAAGGAGCCCGCCACCACCGTGCTCGACGACATGATGGAGGCGATCCACTACGAGGCTTATCTGTACGACGCGTTCGACGAGCGGCAGGCGCAGTCGAAATGGCAGAACGTGCTGGAGTTCCTCGAATGGCTGAAGCGCAAGGGGACGAAGCCCGAGCCCGATCAGGCGGTGGATGGCGAGGCGACCGGCTTCGACAATGCCGACGGCCTCGCCGATACCGGCAAGAACCTGCTGGGCCTGATCCAGACCGTCGCGCTGATGTCGATGCTCGAAGGCAAGGAGGAGGACCCGGACGCAGTGCGGCTGTCGACCGTGCATGCGTCGAAGGGGCTCGAGTATCCGCACGTGTTTCTGGTCGGCGTCGAGGAGGGCATCATGCCGCATCGCGGCGGCAGCGACGACGGTCCGATCGACGACGAGCGCATCGAGGAGGAACGCCGGCTGATGTACGTGGCGATCACGCGCGCGCAGCGCAGCCTGCATCTGAATTGGTGCAAGAAGCGCAAGCGGGCGCGCGAGACCGTGGTGTGCGACGTGTCGCGGTTCGTCAGCGAGATGGGGCTCGACGAAGCGCCGCCGCCGACGCCCGAGGAGGCGCCGATGTCGCCGAAGGACCGGCTCGCGAGCTTGAAGGCGCTGCTGCAGAAGTGAGCGCCGGCTAGCGGCCGGCGGCCGGTGCCGCCAATGAGAAACCCCGCGTCTGCGTCGCGCAGCGCGGGGTTTCTGTTTTCCGGCGGGGGATCGGAGCGGCTTACTTCGCCGCCTTCACCATGTAGTCGACGGCGGCCTTCACGTCGGCGTCCGAGGCGGTCGAACCGCCCTTCGGCGGCATTGCGCCCTTGCCGTGCAGCGCGTAGTTGTAGACCGTGTCCATCGAATCCTTGAGGCGAGGCGCCCAGTCGTCCTTGTTGCCGAACTTCGGAGCGTTCAGCACGCCGGTGGCGTGGCAGGCCTGGCAGGTCGAGTCGTACAGCGCCTTGCCGGCCGATGCATCCGCGCTGGTCGCGACGGGGGCTGCGCCGGGCTTGGGCAGGGCTGCGATCGCGGCCATCGCGGCGGCGGCCTGGACATTGGCGGCCGCGGCGGCGTCCGGGACGCCGGAGGCGGGCGCCGCGCCGGCGGCACCCGATGCGGCGGCCGGTGCGGCGCTGGCGGCGGATTCGACCGGGTCGGCGAACTTGGCGCCGTCGTTGTTTGCCATGTAGACCACGGCGCGGGCGATTTCGAAGTCGCTGTAGTCGTCGGGACTCGTGCCGCCGCGCGGCGGCATTGCGCCCTTGCCGGTGAGTGCGACGTGGAGCAGCGTGTCGTAGCCTTGCGAGATGCGCGGTGCCCAGTCGGCGGCATTGCCGAACTTCGGCGCACCGGCAGCGCCGGTGCCGTGGCAGGTCACGCAGACCGCCTTGTAGACTTCCTCGCCGGTTTTATTCACGCGCGGCGCATTGGCATCCTTCACGTCGACCTGCGCGAGCGGTGCGATGCGCTGGGCGACGGCTTCGTCGGTGAGGCCATCGGTGCCTGCGCCGATCCGGAACGCGTGGTTCGCGTAATTGGCGAGCAGGATGATGATCACGATCGGGATCGCGAATGAGGCGATGACAACTGCGATGAGTTGTCCGGGCGTTTTGATAGGGGCTTCGTGGGGTGCTTCGCTCATGCTTGCCTCGTCTCCGTGATTAGGAATTTTGAGCGGTACGGCAATGGCAGAATGGCTGTTCAGTGAAGCACGGACGATTATAGACGGAACGTTTACATGACGGGGAACGATCGAATGGCGCGTGTTTACCCGCACGGAGGCAGGCTGGGCGGGGACTAGCGGCGAGCGGTGGACGGTCTGGGTGAAACACGGTATTCTCTCGTTCTTGCCAGCGCTGGGTCATTTTATTAGGGCCGCAGCACTGCGCCGCAAGCGCCCGTAGCTCAATGGATAGAGTACTGCCCTCCGAAGGCAGGGGTTGCTGGTTCGATCCCAGCCGGGCGCGCCAACTGCTTGTTTTTCTTGGGCTTTCTCAGCCGCATCTGCCGGTTTCGAGGTCAAGCTCACTACGGCGGTGGCGCCGAGCACCACGGTTGCCGCTACACCCGCCGCACGCAAATTTCCCAAAGCACGTTGCCAAACTGACGCACGTTCGCTGTTGATCTGGCTTTCGATCTCCGCCAGCGTCTCGAACGCCGGCAGGCCGGCCATTTCGGCCAGCAGCATGATTTCGGTCGCGTCGGGCTTATACCGTCCCGACCGCCAATGCGACAGCTTGGTGTAGTGGTAGCCCAGCTTCTCCGCGACCGCGGCGTTTGAGCCCTGTTTCCGCTTCGCGGCATCCAACAGTTCAGCGATATCCATACTTTTTCCTTGACGCATGTGGCGTTTTCTCCATATCATTTGATCGTGGAGAAAACGCCACTTTCGTGGAGTTAACGAAGTCTATCAGCCCGTGGGGAAAGGTAAACCCCGTACTAACGGGGCCGGATTGCAACCAAGCAGGGGCGTAGTGATGGAAAGAGCGAAATTTAGCCGGCTGGTGACGCTGACGTATCGCCAGCCGGTGACGGACGGAGTTCGTGCGGAATGCGATTGCCTTGCGTTCCGTAGTGAGTTGGAACGGCAAGGGCTTGCGTCGGCGGGGTGGCTGAGGCGTCATCAAAGCGGCGGGTTGAGCCTGCATTTCGTTGCGAATGGCCGTGTTGACCGGCGAGCGTCCCGGGCGTACTGGCTAGGCTTGGTTGATGGCGGTGTGCATGTACTGCGTGTGCGGAATCCGTCGATGATCGAGTCGTACCTAGCTGATGATGTTCGCGTGTATTAATCGTCGTAGAGCCCGATGAGGTCCAAGTAGTCTTGGAGATGGCCGGGAGACTGGGGGAATGTTGAGAAGCTCCAAATTTCTCCGAATACACGGTTGTCGTCATCTTCGATCGCTATCGCGACCTCATCCTCGTGTTTGCGCAGTTCGGTGTCGAGGAAATGCCAAGCCTGCTCGATGTCATTTTGATGTTCATCGATGTCGAGTCCGGCGGTGCCGACGAAGATGCGGGCAATGGTGGCCTGTGTCATCTCGGAATGTCGAATAGTTGTTGAAGTCGTCACTATAGCGCGGACGGATCACGCTTCTTTTCGAGGCAAACCAAACGGGGGTAGGTGGTGCCGAAATATCAAGTCCATGCCTACACGCAGTGCGGTCATAACCGCGTTGCTGTCATCGATGTGAGTGCCCGGAGTGCCGATGGTGCTCGCGAAAAAGCCCGCGCCAAGCTGTTGTGGGAAGGCCGCAATCCGGACATGTGCACGTTGGTCCCGGTCGAAGTCTCAGCGGCCCGCAACCCGTTTCCCCTGTAGTCCGCCGCGCCAACATTCACCCTCGGATGGCGCGGTGTTTTGTGGACGGCTGATCAAGCGTCCACCTTTTTATTCGTAGCGCGTTCGCCGCGCATCGTGTCGGAGCCTGACGGCTCTATTCATTGTAAATAGCAGTCCTAAATCAAAGGAACAGTAATGAACAAGCAAAAGTTGACCATTCTCCAAGTGATCGAACGCAGCGGCACGTCGAAGCGCACCGGGTTGCCCTGGAAAATGCACACCGCTCAATGCGTGATGGAGCAAGAGGGTAAGGACGGTAAGGAAATCCTCGTCGGCACGATCAACCTTCCCAAGGAGCTGAGCGAGTCTCCCGCTGGCGACTATCTTGCCGAGTTCTCGCTTGCCCAGTCGATGGAGGGCAAGCTCGAGCCTCGCATCGTGTCTCTTCTGCCGTATGGTCGGCCGACCGCCAAGCCTGCGGCGAACGCTTCGTAACCCGTCAAGGAAACCGGGTCGTTCGAAGCTGGCCCATGCGAACGGCTCTCTACAACCGGGCCTGAACCTGAGAGAGAAAACATGAAGAAACTGTTTGCAGCAGCAATGGGCGTGACGAGCGCGGGCGCATTCGCAGCGGACACCATTCCGACGATGGATGTCACCCAGGTCGTGACGGCCATCAATGCGGTGGGGCCTCAGATCGTTCTTGTCGGCACGGCGGTGCTCGCCGTCACGGTCGTGACGTTCGGCTACCGTGCGGTGAAAAGCTTCATCGGTCGCTGATCGGATGTGACCTCTGGCCCCCGGACTGTCTGAGTGCACCGGGGGCCTTTTTCATGCGTCTAGCGTAAGGGGCAACGGCATGAAGTGGCTGTTGTATGTCGCGCTGATCTGCGGCGCTGTTGACGCGAATGCAGCGCAAGGAATCGACGTTGTCGTGTGCGGCGCGAAATCCGAGACAACGGTGGATGCTCAGCAAGTGCCGTGCAAGCTTTCGGATGGATCGACAGGCGTGCAGCAAGTGGCACACCTCACGCTTGTCAACGGCGGGGTAGCCAGTGAAACCCCGATCAATGGCGGCGTTGACGCGGGCGCTGCGGTCGGCAGTGCCGTGTTTCTGGTGCTCGCGATCGCGTTCGGGCTGCGGTCACTGCGACGCTTCATTGAATCAGCCTCGGAGAGTTAATCATGCTCTGGTACTGCATCGAGTTCGCGGTGGTCGTCGTGACCATGTATTCGGCCGCCATGATCGTGCTGTCATGAAGAGGCTCGCACGTCTCGTCATCGTGACTCTGCTGGTCGTCTCGTTGACGACGGCCCGCGCTGCGCCACCGGTGAAACCAGCACCTGCTCCCGTTCATCTCGATCCGCGTGGAAACATCGTTGTCGAGCCCGGGGTAACGGCGAAGCCTGCTGGCCTATTCGATCGCGTTGTGCAGGGAACCGAAGCGACGCCGCCGCTTGACCGGGTTGTCGCTGCGACCGAATCACGGGCATCGATGCAGCTTGCGGGCGTGATTGCTGCGACGGAGGCGAAGCGCGGTTACGAGGTGGCCGGTGCCCAGGCTGAGGCGACGGCGGCGGGAATCAATGCAATTACCGGGGCGGTAGGGTCGGTCGTCGGCGGCATGGCGACTGGTATGTGTACATTGGGGAGTGGATTTCTCGGGGTGGCTGTTTGCTATGCGATTGGTGCGGTCATTGGCGTGGGCGTGCAGGTCGCGCTGGATGGCATTGCGCGCTGGCTATTTCCGTCGAAACCGTCAGTTTCCCTGGATGATGTTGTGACCGCGACGGAAAGACAGTGTCCGACGCATGGCATGGTTACGTGGCGGTACAGTTGCGTCAGCGAACATCCACGAACGGGCTGCCATTACGATCCGAACGGGTATGCGAGCTATGACGTTCAGGTAGAAGAGTTGCCCAAGTATCTGCAATTTGAGGTTGGCAAATCAACGCTAATTTCGATGTCCGATATATTTCCCGCCTGTGCTGGCAGCGGAAAAATCAGCACCGGTGACGCGTTCCAGAAGCTGCCGACAGAGGATCTGAAAAAGCCGGTGAACCCCGCAATCGTTGCAGCGCTGGCTAATGCGCTGTGGCAGCAGGCGAGCAGCGAGCCCGGTTATAAAGGGGTGCCGTTCGATCCGACGAATCCCATTGGCGCAGACGATGTGAGCGCGTGGAACCGCCAAAATCCCGATTGGGTTCCGAATGTGCAGGAGTTCGGCACGGTTAGCCCGGGCGACGGCTCGATGGGGTTTCCTCGGCCGAACGGCAACCCCGGCGGAAGCCCAGGAACCAACCCGGGCACGAATCCTGGGGGCAACCCGGGCACGAATCCCGGGACCAATCCAGGTACGAACCCGGGCGACAACCCGGGCACGAATCCCGGCACTAACCCCGGAACCAATCCGGGCACCAACCCCGGGGGCAACCCAGGTACGAATCCAGGAACCAACCCGGGAACCGGTCCGGGCACGAACCCGGGAACCGGCCCCGGTACGAGCCCGGGTGATACTGGCAAACCGCAACCTGCCCCGGACGTGTGCGCGCAGCACCCTGACATTTCCGCGTGCGCGAAATTGGGGAGTGCGGATAGCGTTGATGTGAACCGCGACACGAAAGGTGTCTCGATCACGCCCATCTCGGTTGGCCTGAAAAACGGTGTTTGCCCTGCGCCTTACGTGGCCGAAGTGTTCGGCCAGCCGCTCCGATTCAGTTTCGATCCGATCTGCCAATTTGCAGAGAAGCTGCGACCGCTCGTGGTGGCGCTTGCAGCGCTTCTTTCGCTGATCATCTTCGTGACGGGGTTAGCCGCATGACATGGGCAAGCTTGCTGGTTTCGCTGGTGGGACCGATCGTGACGCGTGTCCTCGTCGCGCTCGGCATCGGCTTCTTGACCGTGACCGGGTTGGATCTCGTGATGACGCAAGTCACGCAATGGATGGCCACCGCGATAGGCGGTCTCGGTGCTGATATCGCCAATGTGCTGGCGCTCGGTGGCATCGGTGACGGTATCGCGCTGGTGCTCGGCGGTTTGTCGGCCCGCGTGTCGTTCTACATGCTCACGTCGGCTACGAGGATGGTGTTCAAATGATCACGCTCATTACTGGGGTGCCGGGGAGCGGCAAGACGTTGTATGCGGTCTGGCTTCTGACGAAGTTGAGGGGGCGGCGGGTATTGGTCGACGGCATTCGCGACCTTGCTATCGAGCACGTCGAGATTGACGAACCCTGGTTGCGGCAGTGGCACGAAAACGCCCAGGCGCAAGACTTGATTGTCATCGACGAAGTGCAACGGATCTATCCGCCGACGACGGCGAGCCAGAAACCGACGCCCGATGTTGAGAAGCTGCACGTGCACCGGCACATGGGCGTCGATTTCATCATCATCACGCAGCACCCTCAACGGATCAGCAAGACGGTGCGTGACCTCGTTGGCCGCCATGTCCACGTGCGCAACCTGTTCGGCCTCAAGCGGGCGATGCTGTACGAGTGGGATCACTGTCACAACCCCAGCAGCCTTAAGGATGCGGTCAAGACGATGTGGGCGTATCCGCGCGACGTGTTCAAGCTCTATACCAGCGCCGAAGTGCATACGAAGAAACAGGCTGTCGTTCCAAAGGCACTGTTCATCCTGCCGATCGCCTTGATCGTGCTCGTCGTGCTGGCGGTGAAGATCTATCACAAGACTCGCGAGGGGTTCGGCGTGGTGCCGGAGCACCCGGTCGAATCAGCGGCGACGCCTTCGGCCACGCCTGCGACACGCCGGGCTGACACGGCTACGTCATCCGAATGGCGGGTAGCGGGGCGTTACGCGGTGTCCGGGGCGGGATATGTCGTGCTCGCCGCGGCTGACGGACGGTTGCGAGTGGTTCCGTCGTCCGAGTTTCGCGGCGAAGGCGTGCGGCTGGCGGGCGATGTGGACGGAAAGACGGTGAGCGGATGGACCGGTACGAAAGCCGGAAAAACAGAACAAATCGGGGGTGTGCGATGACGCGGAGTGCTGCGCTGGCGGGACTGTTGATGCTGTCGAGCGGATGGGCTGCAGCGGCGGGTGCGATTCCGCCGATTCCGACGTTGCCCGTTGAGGCGAGCATGGCCGGGGCGACTGCGCCGGCGACACCGCTACCGATCTCGCCGGCGGCACCGGTGCTGATGCCGTTGAAACATGTGCGCGGCACGGCGTTTGACCTGCGATTCGTGACGGTCGCGCAAGTGGTGGATCTGATCTATCAGGACGCGATGCGCACGCCCTATGTGCTCGGTCCCGACGTGCTGACAGACACCCGCCTCGTATCGTTCCGCCTTGACGATCAGAGCCGCGATGTCCGCGACGTGATGGTCGATTTCCTCGACTCGCTCGGCTTCCAGGTGGTGACGAAAAACGGCGTCGATTACGTGACGAGGAAGCCGGGCGCGGTGCTCGCGAAAGTAGATCGCGACGTGTTCGTCTACAAACCGAGATACCGGAAAGCCAGCGATCTGCGGGAACTGATCGAGCCGCTGATTGGTGCGCGTTCGATGCTACCGCCCGCGCCCGTTGTGCCGGCGATCAGCGAGTCGACAGGCGCGGTACAGGTGCCAGGCGCGCCGATTTCCACGTCGAATAGCGCGCCCGTCGTTCCGCCGGTTGCCGGTGGTGTTCAGGCGCGCGGCGGTGAGCTGGTGATCGTCGGTTCGCGCGATGAGGTTGCCATGCTGCGCAAGGTGGTTCCCGAGCTGGATACGGCGCCCGGTGAGGTGGTGGTGCGCGGATGGGCGTATGAGGTGACGAACAGTGATTCGACCAATTCGGCTTGGAGCATTGCCGCGAAGGTGCTCGGCGGCCAGCTCCGCATCGCGAGCGGGGACACGTCGTCCGATAAGAGCGCGATTCGCTTCACGGGGCCGGGCGTCGATGCGGCGATTTCGGCGCTCAACGCCGATTCCCGGTTCAAGGTCATCAGTTCGCCACATGTGCGGATCGTGTCGGGCGAGAAAGTGCGGTTGAACGTCGGCCAACAGGTTCCCACGCAGTCGAGCGTGAGCTACCAGGGCGCGAGCGGCACGCCGGTTCAGTCGATCACGTATCAGGACGCCGGGCTGATCTTCGATGTCGAGCCTATCGTGATGCGCGACGCGATCGAGCTGCGCGTGCATGAGGAGATCTCGGATTTCGTGGCGACGAAAACCGGTGTCGACGCATCGCCGACGAAGAACACCCGCCAGTTGCAGACCGTGACGCGGATGAAAGACGGTGAAGTCGTCGTGCTCGGCGGGCTGATCCAGGATCGCAACACGTCGGCGCGCAGCGGCTATGCGTGGCTTCCCAGCTTTCTCGACGGCCGGTCCAGTTCGAAGCAGCGCACCGAGGTTCTGCTCGTTCTCCAGGTGCAGCGGATATGAATCAGCTTGTGCTTTCGCTCTTCCCTGGTATCGATTTGTTCGGCCGAGGTTTCGAGGAAGAGGGGTTCTGTGTTGTCCGGGGCCCGGATCTGATATTCGGTGGTGACGTGGTGCGGTTCAACGCGCCTGCCGGGCGCTTCGATGGCGTCATAGGTGGCTCGCCATGCCCGGATTTTTCGCGCGCTCGACGTGGCGTACCGTCAGGCGACGGTATTCGCATGTTGGGCGAGTTCAGACGTGTGGTCGAGCAAGCGCGGCCCGCATGGTGGTTGTTGGAGAACGTACCGGGTTGCCCGGATCTACGGATCGATGGGTATGGATATCAGCGCATCGACCTGGACGCGCGGGACGTGGGCATGCGGCAGCGTCGCTTGCGTCACTTCCAGTTCGGGCACGTCGACGGTGTACCGCTTGTTCTGCCCCGCACGTCGTCGGCTCGGACTGGTGGGGAAGCGACCTGCGTTGCGGTTGAGGCGGGCAAGTCGGATCGCCGGGATTGGTCGACGTTTTGCGAGCTGCAAGGTTTGCCGCGCTCGTTTGAGCTGCCGTCGTTCACCCTTTCCGCTCGGTATCGAGCTGTAGGCAATGGTGTGCCGGTGCCGATGGCGTGTTTTCTTGCGCGTGCGGTGCTTGGGCTGGGAGCGACGCCCGAAGTCCGGTTATGCGAGTGTGGTTGCGCGCGCCCGGTCGATGGGCGGGCTATGTACGCGGGCGTGTCGTGCCGGAAGCGTGCGCAACGGAAGCGTGACGGTGCCGGCGTAACCGGCGGCAGCTCGGTCACGGTGACCGACCTGGTGTGACCCAGCTGCGCGATGTCACGTGGATTGCGTCACGACGCGCTGTGACTGACCTGGCGTGACTCGCCGGCGCCGGGCCACGATCGCCGGGTCACGGCTGCGACTAGCGTCAGGAGTGTCCGGCCGGTGAACGCAGCGACGTAGAGCGGCGGCCGTGATGCGGAGTCGTGGCGGTTGTCGCGCGGCTCAGCGCGGCTTGCCGGACCGAGTAGCGGGTATTCGCGATGACGTGCAGCGCAGGCAGGGCATGGAAACACCCTCCCCCTGCAAGCCCGCTGCGGCGGATGGGGTCCAGGCGCGGCAGGAAAGCACGTGGGCGGTTGCGAGCTGAGGGGTAGGGGGTTGACTGCGTGCGGCTCGCCCAGCGCAGCAGAGCGCGCCGGGCGGGCCGCGCGCAGCGCGGCCCCTAAACTTGTATCAGGGACACTTAACGGAAGGAGCTAGTGATGGACGTAAGAGCAGGGTCAGGAGTCGAGCGTGACCAAGACGCGTTGTTTGTAGGATTCGCGAATTTTGCCCACACCAGTGGCTGCAAGAGTGTCTTTGCCTTTTCTGCAAAATGCTCCGTTATCGGAGACCCGCGTGATTTCGAGTTCAATGAGAGGCTATTTTTCTATGAGATGGATTCGCAGGAGCGCAAGTCGTTTGATCTCCACCTCGGCGGTGCGTGCGTCGATGGTTGGTTCAAGTGGGTAGGTGTTAAAGACGAGTTCGACTCGCATATCGTTGCTGAGGCGACGACGTGGCTTCTTGAGGAGCGAGGATGCTATGTGACGAGAGTTAGTCTGCCGCTAAGCGGTTGAGACGCCCAAGAAAAAAAAAGCCCTGAACGCTGGCACGGTCAGGGCTTGGTACAACAGCGCATGCAAAGGTGATTGCGATGCACAACGAGAGTATAGGCGATTACTCGCCGTTCCGTAGAGAGTGGGTGATCCGTGGCCGGAATTTCGGCGATGGACAGGTCGAGGTGACGGCGACGCGTTTTGATCGGTACATGGGCGCCCTGTCGCTGAACGCGATGCCCAAGGCGAAGCGCGGCGAGTCGGAAAACAGTGAGTCGAACCTGATGGACGCAGCCAAGCGTGCCAAGCAACAGGTACGGCTCCGCTGTAAAGCGATTGGAGCGGACAGGATGATTACGTTGACGTATCGGGAGAACATGCAGGACAAGGCCCGTCTCAAGCGCGATTTCGATGCGTTGCGCCGCCGTCTGTCAAAGCTGTCCAGCTTTCAGTACGTCGCGACGCCGGAACGACAGAAGCGGGGCGCGTGGCACCTACACGTCGCCGTCAAGGGGCGGCAGAACTATCGCGTGCTGCGTTCGATCTGGCAAAGCATCGTGGGCGCGGGTAACGGTCAGGTCAATGTGCGGAACCCGTTCAAGGAAAAGGGGCTCCGGCACAAGTTGGCGGCCTATCTTGCGAAGTACATCACCAAGGATTTCGCGGAGCACGCGCTCAACGAAAAGCGGTACTGGACGAGCCGAGGCGTGGTGGTGCCGGAGGTAATGCCGATCGACCACATCCTCTCGGATGATCCTGCCGAGGCGTTGAAGGTGGCATTCAAGGCGGCGTTACGTGTTGGCGCGACGCTCGACCGGTGCCAATCGTATTGGCGGCAGGAGCTGGGCGTGTTCTGGTTATCGACACGGGAGAGTTGAGCGTGGAGATTTGTAACGAGATTTAAGCGGAAGGAGGGGGTGCCGATATTCGCGGGATTCAACAGCGCTAAGGGCGTGACGAATGACTTTCGATGAGGTAATCAGTACGTATCTGTCGGCAAAAAATCATCGCAGCAAAGAGCGAGACCTCTACTCGCTTAAACGGCTTCAACCATATTTCGGTGGCCGAATTGTATCAACACTGAAACGAATGGATGTTCGCAAGTATGTGACTGTCCGTCTCGCAGACGGTGTTCAAGAATCAACGGTCAAGCGTGAGCTGAAGTTCTTCTCGGCGGCGATCAATTTCGTTCGTTTGGAGTGCGACTGCGTCGAGTTGTTGAACCCGGTGCAAAGTCTCGGCCTGGATGGTGGCGAGCATCGAATTCGCTGGATCTCACGCAAAGAAGCGTCTGAGCTGGTCCTGTCGGCTGGGGCCTACGCGAAGCGGCCGCACCTGCCGAATTTCGTTCGCTTGGCGCTTAGTACGGGTTGTCGGAAGAACGAATTGCTCGGCCTGGATTGGGCGCGGGTGGACTTCGAGCGTGCGACGCTGACGTTGGAGGCCAAGCATACGAAGAACGGCAAACGGCGTATCGTTCCGTTAGGTAGTGGTGCGCTTTCGGCGCTGCGTGATCAGCAAGATTGGGGGCAGCGGCACTGTCAGGGTTCCGTGTGGGTGTTTCCTTCCTGGACCGGCGAGCGGCGTATCGGTACCTTGCAGAAGGGCTTTGATGCGGCGTGCGAGCGGGCCGGGATCGAAGACTTCCGCATCCATGACCTGCGGCATACATTCGCTTCGTGGCTGGTGATGGAAGGCGTATCGCTCTACGTGCTCAAAGACCTGTTGGGGCATTCGTCGATTACGGTAACGGAGCGGTATGCGCATCTGTCGCCTGACCAAGGTCGTGATGCTTTGCGGAGATTGCCGCTGTTTTGAGTTGTAACGGACCGACACAATCAGTGCTGCACGAACCTTGGAATGGTTCGTGCAGGTGTCGTATCGACAGTGCTATCTGCCCCTCATCTTCATCGTTACTGCAGCGGCGGAAAACATGATGACTGAAAATATCAATACGCTGACAAGCCAGCGACTGATCGTTACTTCGCCGTTGTTAATGAGTCGAAGAAGAATGGGGAAAAGCACTGCAAAAATAATGCTGGAGATTAATGCTTTTCCGTAATTTAAGCGATTTAACATAGGTCCACTCACTGTTAAATTGGTCGATAATATTACTTGCCCGGCGGAAACTTGGGCGTAGTGATTTGCAGGCCGCCTGCAATGCAACCGCCAACGGCACCAATGGTAGCTCCGATGACCCCCCCGGGACTCCCTGCGATCGCTCCACCAATCGCGCCGGCGTCGCAGCCGCCGACACTCCAGCCTACACTATAACCGCCGCCGCCGCCGCCGGAAGAGGTGGGCGGGGCAACTTGATCTTCGATGCCACCGCCGACTTGAAGAATTTCGTGTGCATTCAGTTCTTGTGCTTTATGAATCTGCATACGGTGCTCCAAAATGGAATCGTTTGTATTTCGTAAGATTCCCACGAAGTCGCGATGATGGCGGTTGGATCAGGGTTGATCGCTTGCGCGATCTAATCGCTGTTCGAGGGATCGTAACGAAGTGGTTTTTGCTGGGCCAGCTAATGAGACTCTCGGATAGCCCGGCGAGCCAAGAATGGCGGAGATAGAAATATTTGGCAACACAATTTATAATCCTTTCAATGCTGAAATAATATGTTGGATGTTAGAAAGAAATTTCGATGTCGAAATAATAAAGCAGGTGCTTATAATTCGTAGAAAATTGATTGATTATCGATTGACGGAGCTGTGTTGAGGGAGTGGCCTGTCAGATTTGGCAGGTCATTAAAATGGTGAATATGGGCTCTATTTCTCGATGGTTTCCTCTGCATTGGTATATCGAAAATAGACGTGCATCGGATTTATTTGGATGGGGTTGGATGTTTGTTAGAGCAGTTACTCCGTAATCTGGAAATTGTGTACGCGGCGCGTCGTCCAGGCGTTACGTTAAGTCGGTGAGCCAGTGAACCCTTACTTGGTTGCCAAGTAGTAGATGTTTGGTAGAATGTCGGGTAGATGATTGGCAACCGGGAGAACCCGTCATGGCAAGCTCGCTCGACACGATCGATCAACACACCCTCGAACAACTGGTGCAGGCCAACAGCGTGCGCGGCGCGAACGTGGTCGCTCAGGCTGGCGGTTGGGGCGTCGTGATCCAGTACGGCATGACCGAGCGGGTCCTGGCGGTGCGGCGCGGCAACGTGCGTATCTGGCCGAGGCTCGACACGCTGGTGGCCTTTCTGCATCGCATCGGGATCGCGCGTTTTCAGGTCGACGCGACCAGCTTCGACATGTCCGCCAAACCTGTCCGTGCTCGCGTCGATGCGTCCGAACGGTTGCGTCATGCGCATGAAGCCGCTGCCTATGACCGCTGGTTCCGTGAGCAGGTGCAGGAGTCACTGGACGACCCGCGCCCCAATGTTCCGCATGCCCAGGTGCAACAGGAGATGGCCGTTAAAAAGGCCGCGCTGCGCAAGCGACTGGCACGAGCCGGGAGCTAAGTTTTGATCGTTGAATGGCGTGAGATCGCGCGTGAAGAACGTATCAATGTGTTCGACTACATTGCGGTAGACAATCCAAGCGCCGCGCTCGACCTGGACGATAAGATAGAACGATTGACCGACGCCTTGCCGAAGCATCCGGAGTTGTACAGGGCCGGCCGTGTGCGAGGTACGCGTGAGATGGTTCTGACGCCCGGCTATGTGCTGGTTTATCGGGTCAGAAAGGCGGTGGGGGTAATCGAAATCGTGAGGATTATCGGTGCTCGACAGAATTATCCCGGCGACCGGTAAGCATTTATGCGTGGGCAGGGGCAACGGCGCGAGGAACTGCGAAGCGTAGCGCGGATGCGGCAGCGTTTTGGAGCCAATGAATCACTGTTGAGAACACTGCTCTCCGAAGGCAGGGGTTGCTGGTTCGATCCCAGCCGGGCGCGCCAAGTCTTTGTTTTCTTGAGCTTTCTCAGCCGCATCTGCCGGTTTCGAGGTCAAGCTCACTACGGCGGTGGCGCCGAGCACCACGGTTGCCGCTACACCCGCCGCACGCAAATTTCCCAAAGCACGTATCCAAACTGACGATCGGTCGGATTCCAGCGTCGTTTCGATGGCCGCAAGCGTCTCGAACACCGGCATTCCCGCCAGTTCAGCGAGTTCAGCGATATGGGTGGCGTCGGGCTTGTATCTACCCTTCCGCCATTCAGACAGCTTGGACGGCGGCACTCCCAATTTCTCCGCTACTGCCGTCAGGCTTCCTTGAGCTCGCTTCGCGGCGTCCAGCAGTTCTGCAATCGTCATAACTTTTCCTGGGCTGATTTACCAATTTCCTAGGTGCTGGAAATTAGGGAATTGGTAAAAATTTGGCTTATTCCTAAAATCGCAGTCTAGCAGGCTCCGGGGGAAGGCAAAATCTGGCTCCTATTTATGGTTCAACGTGGACGACGGAACTGTTTTGGATCGTAAGTCGCCTTGTTGATGGGATCTCGGCTTCCGCCCCGGTCCCAATCGGAATTCGGTTCGTAGTCGCGGTCGTCGTCACGTTGCTTGCGAAGCTTTGTGCTCCGGTAAGCGGCGTGAGCAAAGAGAAGTGCGATGACGACAGCAAGTGCAATCAGGATTTGAACGTCGGTCGGAAGGGAAGTCCAGGCGAGCGAGATTCGCTCGGAAAGATCATTAGCAGTTCGGTCGTTGTGCATTGGCCCGTTGTTATTCATGTCGTATAGGGCAATTTTCTAACACATTAATCGGGGGTGACCTACGGCACACTTTCGCGTCCTGGTTAGTCATGGAAGGTGTGTCCTTGTACGTTGTGAAAGATCTATTGGGGCACTCTTCGATTACGGTGACCGAGCGCTATGCACACCTATCGCCGGATCAAGGGCGTGCGGCTGTGCAGAGACTTCTACCGCTTTAATTATGATTTGAAATCAAAGCGATCATGAGAATAGTCTGAGTCTCTTTGGCCTTGCCTCTAAAAAATGCAGCAGGCTGGAAAATTTGATAAACCTAGAGATTGAGGTGTGCTTTGTGCACTATTTCTTGAGCAATTTCAATTATCCGCATAGTCCTTTGATACGTCGGGTCTATTGTCTGCTTTTCATCCGCATGAGTATTGATATGAAGAGATATTGATGCTCGCCGGGCAAACATTCCTCGTTGCATCTCATTTCTCATCATGATGTTTTGCTACGGTGGTAGGATTGATATAGCTTCCGGGGAGTACCGGGGGCTTCCATACGTTTGATTGGAAGCTGTACGGGGACGAAGAGACTAACTACATTGGAGAGAAAATGTCGCGCAAATCACTCGTTGATAATGCTGACTGCGCGTCGGATATTACGTCTGAGGCTGATTTTTCGACGTTCAGTGCTTATCAGGCGATGGTCGAAAGAACAAATGAGCGGCCATCTAGAGCCGTTTCATTAATGGGGCTTGTCGGGGAGGTGGGTGATCTTCATAGCATGATGAAGAAGCTTCTTCTCCAGAAAGGTAATCCATTGTTTCGAACGGAGCTTCGAGAGGAATTTGGGGATCTTTTATGGTACCTGACTAGCCTAGCGTCTCTTTATGAAATCCCGTTGGAGGAAATTGCTAAGGCTAATGCTGAAAAAGCAGAATCGCTATATTCCAAGGGGAGTGTGAATATTTTCGACTTCGAATTTCCCGATGATGAAAGGCTTCCTCGTCGATTTGTTGTTAATTTTTATGAAAAACCGCTTGAGCCCAGTTTGTATGTAAAGGTCTCAGTCGGTGGAGTCGTTATTGGAGATGCTCTAACAGACAATTCTCATGAAGATGATGGCTATCGATATCATGATGTCTTCCATCTCGCTTATGCAGCGGTCTTAGGGTGGTCTCCAGTATGTCGAGCGTTGTTGAAGCGGAAGCGGAAATCTAAGCCGAAAATTGACGAGGTAGAAGACGGTGCGAGGGCTGCGGTTATCGAAGAAGCCATTTCGGTGCTGATCTTTAATCAAGCTGAGGAACGGACTTGGTACTCCGATCGAAGTTCGGTTGATATTTCTTTGTTGAAAACAATTAGAAGAATGGCGACGGGTTTAGAGGTTCGGGCTTGTACTGCGAAGCAATGGCAGGATGCAATATTTCAAGGCTATGCCGCATTCAGGGAATTGAAAAAAAACCGCGGAGGGGATGTGGTTGTGGATCTGGATAAGCAAAAACTAACTTATCGAACCACTTCATCTGGAAAAGGACGGCGCACATGAGTATTTCAGAGGCGTGGGGAGAGACCGCACTCGACGCATGGCGTATTGGCTGCCAATTGCTGTTGGATGCATCAGGAGGGGTGAGTAATCTAATCACGACGATTAACCAACCCTGTCATGTATTTGATCATTGGTTTGCGCAATATTCGCCATCTGGCATTAAAGCTGGGGGTAACGATATCAGGGACGTAGCAAATACACTATTTCCTCAAAATACCTTCGAGAGATCATCGGGAAGAAGTGATTTCTACGAACGCTACTTGCGAGTTCACGATCGCGCACGCACGTGGCAACGAGGACGTCATGCGTGGGGTACCTACTTTGAGCGCTTGGTGCGCTTCCCACCAGATGGTGTTAATCAATTAGAACGCGCTATCGAGAAGCTAAACAACTGGCCGCAACGTAACACCACAGGGTTAGTCTTTCATCTTTCTTCGCCAGCCATAGATGCTCCGAGGACTCGGGGTGGGCCCTGCTGGCAGTTCGCCGAAATATTGTGGAATGCTGATGACGTGTTGGATCTTGTTGTGGTATACCGCAATCACGATTTCTTCAACAAGGTGCTGGGCAATTTCATTGGTCTCGGGCGGCTGCTTGATTTTATTTGTACCGCATCGAACAAGCGGCCAGGAAAGCTCATATGCCATTCCGTCCATGCATATTTTGACTGCTCCCAGCAGCAGCTTCGGGCACTAATTCAATGATCTCCAGCAGTAAGCAAGATAATTTTCGCGACTTGGTTACGCGTGTTCAGGCGTGTAGAAAATGCCCGAGAATGGCTGAAAGTGCGCGAGTTCTTGGGCCGGGGTGCGGCCCTATTGAGGCTCCGCTTATGTTTGTAGGCGAGGCGCCCGGGCGCTTGGGGGCAGATGGATCTCATTTACCTTTTCATGGAGATAAATCGGGACATAATTTTGAAAAACTTATTGAGCAAGTCGGGATTAGTCGTTACGAAGTGTTCGTAACGAATGCCGTGCTTTGTAATCCAAAGGACGAGAAGGGAAATAATGCGACACCGACCACGGTTGAAGTAACGAACTGTGCGCCATTTTTACGGGAAACCATAGAGATACTTGATCCCTCTATTGTTGTAACCCTTGGTTCTGTGGCACTCAAGGCATGTAATGTGCTGGAGCCACATTTGCTTCTGCTACGCGATCACGTAAGAACGAGTCATTCATGGATGCGGCGGTCTTTAATCCCTATGTATCATCCCGGACAGCGGGCTATGGTCCATCGGAGTTTTGCAAATCAGTTGAGTGATTATCAATTTGTTGCCGAAAATTTACGTAGATTAAAAAAACCAAAGAAAAGAGCGGCAAGCAAAAAGTCACGCCCTGATGCGATGAAATTGAGTGAGGTTGCCGGTCGAATTTTGAGAAATAATCCTGATGGGTTAAGTTATTTTGCATTGCATAAACTGTGCTTTTTGGCTGAACTCGCCTCAATTGACTTGACTGGCGAGCGCTTGACAAATGCATATGTGGTTCGCCAAAAAGATGGTCCATATTTTGTTGATCTTCATTTGACTAAATTACAGCATCTTATGCCTGAGATTAAGATTCGGGTCGCTAATGGAAAGGTGATACTGCTGCTTTCTAGTCAACTAAATTTTCTGGAGGTTGAGTCGAAAGATGCGCTGCTTTCTGGAAAGGATAGATCTGTCATTGATCGAGTTTTGAGTAAATACGGAAATATGCGCGATGAGGATCTCAAGAGGGTGGTTTATTTGAGTAAATACATGAGAAATATGCTAAGAAAAGAAAAGGCGAAAGGTGCCAATCTTTATAATGCAGCGGCTTTGCCGTTTGCTACTAAGGATTAGTTTTTGATGTGATGAAAATTCTCATCAAAAATATATTTCTACCTGTTTTTAATTAAGTGGCGACATGAAAAATTATTGAATTTGCTGATCGCGGAATGCTAGCTAAATGATTCCGACCGAAGATATGGAGGCTTGTCAGGAAGATCGCTGACGTTATCGAGTTGGTACGAATTTGGGTACTCGGAAGATCGGCCCGAAAGCCGGTAGTCGCTTAGGCACGGGAAGGTCTAGTACCGGATGTCGGGGCAAATTGCAGCACGACCGCGATCATATTTCTGAGCCAGGAAGCCACCGTCCTGGCTTTCTGCCCTCCGAAGCCAGCAACATGGGAGCTCAGAAGCGTTACGTCAAGCCGACTAGTTACCGCGCGGTAGCCAGTCAATAGATGTTTGGTAAAGTGTCGAGTAGATGATTGGCAACCGGGAGAACCCGCCATGGCACACTCACTCGATACCATCGACCAACACACCCTCGAACAACTGGTGCAGGCCAACAGTGTGCGCGGCGCGAACGTGGTCGCCCAGGCTGGTGGTTGGGGCGTCGTGATCCAGTACGGCATGACCGAGCGGGTCCTGCCGGCGCGGCGCGGCAACGTGCGTATCTGGCCGAAGCTCGACACGCTGGTGGCCTTTCTGCATCGCATCGGAATCGCGCGTTTTCAGGTCGACGCGACCCGCTTCGACATGTTCGCCAAACCTGTCCGTGCTCGCGTCGATGCGTCCGAACGGTTGCGTCATGCACATGAAGCCGCTGCCTATGACCGCTGGTTCCGTGAGCAGGTGCAGGAGTCACTGGACGACCCGCGCCCCAATGTTCCGCATGCCCAAGTGCAACAGGAGATGGCCGTTAAAAAGGCCGCGTTGCGCAAGCGACTGGCACGAGCAGGGAGCTAAGTTTTGTCGTTGAATGGCGTGAGGTCGCGCGTGAAGAACGTATCAATGTGTTCGACTATATCGCGGTAGACAATCCAAGCGCCGCGCTCGACCTGGACGATAAGATAGAACGATTGACCGACGCCTTGCCGAAGCACCCGGAGTTGTACCGGGCCGGCCGTGCGCGAGGTACGCGTGAAATGGTTCTGACGCGCGGCTATGTGTTGGTCTATCGGGTCAGAAAGACGGTGGGGTAATCGAAATCGTGAGGATTATCGATGCTCGACAGAATTATCCCGGCGACCGGTAAGCATTTATGCGTGGGCAGGGGCAACGGCGCGAGGAACTGCGAAGCGTAGCGCGGATGCAGCAGCATTTGGGAGCCAATGAATCACTGTTGGATATTGCTCTCCGAAGGACATTGATTACGAATCGCCAACGATCATTTCGCCGGAGTTGAGATTGTGTGAGTATGGTTCCTGATATTCTGCAGCAGGATCGATGGATTTCCACTTCGTTATCAGGAATTACTTACATGATTATGCATACCGGCAGTGGGTACGAAGAATTATCATTCTCGTCGATCGTGGATGGTGCCGAAATATTCCTCCGCAAATGGACTCCGCCGGCGGGGACCGATCCTCGGGCCGTTGTCCAGATAACGCACGGAATCTGTGAGCACGGCGGGCGATATGAGCGGTTCGGCCGATACCTCAGTGCGCGAGGCTACGTTGTCTATGCACTCGATTTGCGTGGTCATGGCCGGACGGCCGGCGCGGCCGGCTTGGGACAAGCGGGGCTGACTTGCTGGGCAGACATGACGAGCGACATTGCCCAGCTTTCGAGGCTGGCGAAATCCGAATATGCCGACCTGCCTTTGGTCGCGTTCGGCCATAGCATGGGTTCTGCGCTCACCCAGTCTCACATCCAGAATCACGGCGACTTGCTAGCGGCTGCCGTGCTGTGCGGCACGCTAGGCGCGTTGCCGGAGGTCGACGACGCAGAGGTGACGGCGCTCGAGAGCGTGGCGCATTCCGCCGATGGCGATCTGCCCTCGGAACTCTTCGGGAAAGTCCTGCATTCGCTCAACGCACCATTCGTCCAGGATGGTCAACCTGTGACCGGCTGCGAATGGATGGCAACAGACCCGGCTGAAATCCAGCGTTTCCTGAGCGATGATCTTTGCGGGAAGCCGTTTTCCAACAGCATGCTTTACTCGGTGCTGGATGGATTCCGTAGTCTGTGGATCCCGGAAAACGAAACCAGAATTCCGAAAAGCCTCCCTATCCTTGTGGTGGCCGGCACCCTGGATCTTGTCGGCGGGAACACGGTCTCGATACAGTCCTTGATTACCCGCTACATGCACCAAGGACATCTCGCACTGGCGTATCGTTTCTACCCGGGGGATCGTCACGAGATATTGAACGGGTTCAACAAGGACATCGTTCAACGTGACGTGGGTGCGTGGCTGGATGATGTGCTTGCGCGTTCGGCGTGAGCCGACGGCGGGCTCAGATTTCCCGAGCGGAGAGGATGGGGCGGATGAACGGCTGTTTGATTGCTTGAAGAAACGCTGTGAGGGCGCGACGTGCCAACTGCCTTCCAAAGGCAGGGGTTGCTGGTTCGATCCCAGCCGGGCGCGCCAAGCCTTTGTTTTCTTGAGCTTTCTCAGCCGTATCTGCCGGTTTCGGGGTCAAGCTCACCACGCCTCGCACATTCCCCAAAGCACCGTAGCCGGACTGAGCGGCGCTCCGTCTTCGTCCAGATCCCTTTGCTTTCCATCGACGTTTGAACGACGACCATGCCGCGGTGCATGACCTCGTCTGCGCAGGGTCCCCGACATCGCCCATGCCCTGCGGAAACCTACGGCGCCTCCCAAGCCTCCCCCCGCCCCACCTCCCCGCGTTATATTCCCATTCGTGACATTTCCGTGACAATGCGATCCACTGCACCGGTTCGCGTCATATGCTCACACACCCCCGCAGCGTCCCAGCGTCGCCGCTTCCGCAGCAACATTTCCAATCAGGCCAGACCGAGGAGAACCCGTGACCGACATCCCCCAACTGCCCGACGACACCCCCGAAGATCCCGACCGCCGCCGCGTGCTCGGCGGCATCGCGGCCATCGGCGCGAGCTTTGCGCTCGCCGGCTGCGAGACGAATCCGCTCGCCGACGCCGCCCCCCGCTCGGCCGCCGACCTCCGTCTAGACCAGGCGCTGCGCACCCAGGTACGCAACATCGTCGTGATCTATGCGGAGAATCGCAGCTTCGCGAACCTCTACGGCAATTTCCCCGGCGTGCAGTACCCGTTGAGCGCGGTGCCGCCCCAGCAGGCGCTGCAGTTCGACCGCGACGGCAAGACGCCGCTGCCGACCCTGCCCAACATCTGGGGCGGCCTCGTGCCGCAAGCTCAGGAAATCGACGGCCGGCGCTACATGATCGCCGAGCGCGACATCCAGAAGCTGCCCAACGCGCCGTTCCTGATCCGCGATGCACAAGGCAAGCCGCTGCCGAACAGCGTGATCACCCGCGATCTGTGGCACCGCTTCTATCAGAACCAGATGCAGATCAACGCCGGCCGCAACAACCAGTTCGCCGCGTGGGCGGATTCGGGCGGCCTCGTGATGGGGCATTACCGCAACTCGGCCGACACGCTGCGCCTCTGGAATCTCGCGCAGCAATTCACCCTCTGCGACAATTTTTTCATGGCCGCCTTTGGCGGCTCGTGGCTGAACCACATCTTCCTGATCTCCGCGCAGGCGCCGTTGTATCCGGACGTGCGCAAGAGCGCGGCGAAGCACATGGTGTCGGTGGTGGAAGGCGACGATCCGACCGGCACGCGGCTCAAGCAGGCGTCCGACTCGCCCGCATCGGCACTCGACGGCCCGCCGAAGTTCGAGAACGACGGCGCGTTCACGCCCGACGGCTACGCGGTGAACACGATGGCCCCGCCGTATCAGCCGAGCTATGTGCATCCGCTGCCGGACGGCAATCCCGCCTATGCCGATCCGACCAACCCGCGCGTGCTGCCGCCGCAAAGCTACGCGACGATCGGCGAGCGCCTGTCGGAAAAAGGCGTCGACTGGGCGTGGTACGGCGGCGCGTGGCAGTACGCGCTCGACCATCGCGACACCGGCGAGGTGCCCGACTTCCAGTACCACCATCAACCGTTCAACTACTTCGTCAACTACGCGCCGGGCACCGACGCGCGCCGCAGGCATCTGCGCGACGCGGGCCTCGGCGACGATCCGTCGACCAACCACCTGCTTGCCGACATCGACGCGGGCCGCCTGCCCGCCGTCACGTTCTACAAGCCGCAGGGCAACCTGAACATGCACGCGGGTTATGCGGATATCGAATCGGGCGACCGTCACATCGCGACCGTGATCGAGCATATCCAGCGCGGCCCGCAATGGGCGAACACGGTGATCGTCATGACGCACGACGAGAACGGCGGCTGGTGGGATCCGGTGGCGCCGCCGCTGGGCGACCGCTGGGGGCCGGGTTCGCGGATTCCGGCGCTGGTGATCGCGCCGTTCGCGAAAAAGGGCTATGTCGACCACACGCTGTACGACACGAACTCGATCCTGCGCTTCATCAGCCGCGTGCACGGCCTCGCGCCACTCGACGGCGTGACGGCGCGCAACAAGGCGTTCGCCGCGCGCGGCCAGACGCCGCCGGGCGATCTCACCAACGCGCTCGACCTCGGTTGAGGCAGCGTTGAAGCGACGAACCCGGCGATGCGAGGTGCCGGGTTCGTCGATCCATAACGCACCTCACACCGCGGCTACCTCACCGTCACGCGTGCGACATCCTGAGCGTCAGCGCCCCCGCGCCGATCAGCACCGCTCCGCCGCCATAACCAAACCGGCGCTGCGCGGCTTCCCCCGTCAACCGAGCGGCCGCGAAGCGGGCGAGCCGCGCATAGCAGGCGGCGTTGAGCGCCGCGAGGCAGACGAAGGTCGGCAGCAGCACCGCGCATTGCGTGGCGAAGGTCTGGTGCGGCGAGATGAACTGCGGAACGAACGCGACGAAGAACACGATGCTCTTCGGATTGAGCGCGGTGACCGCCCACGCTGACACGAAACGCCGCCCCGCCGACTTGCCGCGCACCGCGATGTCGAGCGCGCCGCTGCGCCGCGCGTTCCGGATCGATTTGATGCCGAGATAGATCAGGTAGCCGCCGCCGATCAGCTTGAGCACGGTGAACGCGGTCGCGGAGACCGCGAGCAGCGCCCCCGCGCCGGCGAGCGACACGGCCATCGCGGTGGAATCGCCCGCCGCGACGCCCGCGACGGTGCTCCACGACGAGCGGTTCCGGTTGGCAAGCGAGTCGCCGATCACGAGCAGGATCGTGGGGCCGGGGATCAGCAGCAGGATGATGCTCGCGCCGATGAACGCGAGCCAAGTCTGGAGAGTCATGGGAAGCTCCGGTCGACAGGGGATTCCGGCAGTGATCCACATGGCTCGCTACGCTGTCAAGCGCGACACAATCGGCCGGCTCCGGCATATCGTGAAATACCCGCTTAGACGGACAAGGCATCGCCCGGCACAACCCGAAAACACCGGAAAATCCCCGAACGGAGCACGCGAAGCGACACGCCGCGCGCGCCGAATCAGGCCACGGCCGCCCGGGGCACGTCGACGAACGCGCGGCAACTGCGTCGAAAATGATCGATCTTCGCTTCCTCGGCCGACGCGAACCGCAGCGGCTCCATCGACCAGCTGTCGCGCGGCATCCGCTTGCAGATCGCATGATCCTCGTCGAAGACCTGCCGGTTCACGCGAATCGTCGAGTCGAAGAACGACGTCAACAGGCGCGCGGCCCGATCGTCGGCGGCATGCGCCGCATAGAGCCGGCTCGTGAAATGCGTGCGCTCGGCGGCACCCGCCACCGGGAGGAAATGCTGCAGCGAATACGAGTACCCGTAAGTCGACGAAATCATCGTGAACGGAAACAGATAGACGCTCAGGTAACCGTCGTACTGGTAATCGAGCGTGAAGAAGCGCCGCAGCTTCGCCAACTGGGCATTCAACCGGCTCGCGCCGAGCGGCGCGTACCACGCGGAGTTCACGCCGTCGAAGCGGTTGTCTCCGGCTTCGAGCTGCAGCGTCGCGAGCGTCTCCGGATGGACCGCATCGATGTGATACGGCTCCAGCGCGTTCTCGATCGCGAGCGGCCAGTAGCACTCGTAGTCGTATCGGTTCAGGTCGAGCCGGCCGCCGATGTTGAACGAGAGGTTCTCCAGCAACTCGGCGAATCCCCCGAGCTGGGCCGAGAGATCGGTACGCGGCCGGTTCGCGAAGAACAGAAAATCGCCGCACCAGTCGATCCGGTAGCGGCGCAGATCCGCCCGGGCGAGTTGGCACGCGTCGAAGCGCTCGCGCCCCGGCACGATCAGCCTGCCTTGCCGGTAGGTCCAGCCGTGGTAGGCGCAGCTCGCGGGCTGGTTGCCGTCGTCGCCGGTGTAGATCCGCGCGCCGCGATGCGGGCAGCGGTTGTCGAATGCGACCAGCTCGCCCGCATCGTTGAACAGCACGATCTCGCCCGCCGCGCTGTCGAAGCGGAGATAGTCGCCGTCGGCGGGCAACTCGCGCCGGTGGCAGCCGAGATGCCAGTAACTGTCGATGAGCGCGCGGTCGAAATCCATGCGTGCGCCCGTCAAAGCCGTTTCGCGGGCATCGCGTACATCACGGCCCGTTCCGGTACGGAGCGCATCACCGTTGCACCGGCGCCGATCTTCGCGCCGGCGCCGATCTTCACCTTCGGCAGCACGCGCGCCCCCGAGCCGAAAAACGCGGCCTCGCCGACCTCGACATGGCCGGTCAGATCGACATGCGAGCTGAGCGTCGAGTACGCGCCCACTCTCACGTCGTGCCCGATGCTCGACTGCACGTTGACGGCGACGAAGTCGCCGACATGCGCGTCCGCCGAGACGATCGAGTACGGGCACAGCACCACGCCCGCGCCGAGCGCGGCGGTGCGCGCAATGACGGCGCTTGGGTGGCGCAGGCTGCCGAATACCGCACCCCGCGCGCGCAGCCGTGCGACCACGTCGCGCTTCGCGGCCGGATCGCCGATCGCGACCAGCACTTCCTCTCCCGCCCGCGGCACGTAGGCGTCGATGTCGCCCAACCATTCGGCCCGATAGGCGAACCCGGAGAGCGCGTCCGGATCGGCATCGAGAAATCCGCTGATCGGCAAGCCCGTGCCGTGCGCGGCCGCGTCGTCCGCCCAGTTGATCAGTTCGCGGGCAAAGGCGCCGCAGCCCGCTACCACCAGTCGCTTGTCCATCAGCGCACCCGGTAGCCGCCGTCGACGGCGAGCACGGTGCCGGTGATCCAGCGGCTCGCGCCGCTCAGCAGGAACAGCGCGGCGTTCGCGACATCGTCCGCTTCGCCGAAGCCGAGCAGATGGCTCTGTTCGTAGGCGGCGACGGCATCGTCGGGGCTGCCTTGCGTCAGGCGCGCGTGCATCGCGGTCTTGACGGCGCCGGCCGCGATCGAATTGACCCGGATGCGCCGCGCGGCCAGTTCGCACGCGAGCGAGCGGACGAGGCCGTCGATGCCCGCCTTCGCGGCGGAATACGCGGTCATGCCGACCTGGCCGGTCGATCCGGCGACCGACGACATCAGCACGACGGAGCCGCCGTCGGCGAGCACGTTCTTCCTGCTGACGGCGCGCGCGATGCCGAACGCCGCATAAAGGCTGCTGCCGAATACGTGGTCGAGCTGCGCTTGACGGGTCATCCGCGCGGGCCGGATCAACTCGGCGCCCGCCGCGTGAAACACGCCCGCGAACGCGCCGTGCCGTTCGGCGAGCTGGCCCGCCCAGTCGGCCGCCATGTCGGCGTCGTTCAGCTCGGCCGTGCTGGCCGCGTGTCCGTCGCCGGGCAGCGCCGCGACGACGGCGGCGAGCCGGTCCGCATCGCGGCCGCCCGCGACGATCCGGCCGCCGGCGCGCGCGATCGCCGTCGCGGCGGCCTGCCCGATGCCCGACGATGCGCCGGTGACGAGATAGATGCCGCCCGCGAGGCAGCGCTCGGAAAAGTGTGTCATAGGGTAAGGGTGTCGATGACGCGCAGCGGCCCGACGGCGAGCGACGCGGAAGCCCACGAATAGCCGACGCCGAAGCCGAACATCGCGAGGTCGAGCGCGCGCTCGGCCAGCGCCGCCGGCAGTTCGGTCGTCATCAGCAGCGGAATCGATGCGCAGCTGGTGTTGCCGTATCGGCCGATGTTCGACGGCACCCGCCCGGCCGGCAGCCCGGCCTTTTTCGCGAGGTGCTTCAGCATGAACTGGTTCGCCTGATGGAACAGGAAGGCGTCGTACCCGTCGGTCGTCCTGCCGGCGTACGCGAGCGTGCGCGCGACGAGCGGCGCAATGCCCTGCAGCGTGAAATTGAAGATCTCGCCGCCGTCCATGAACAGATGCGTCGCGGACTTGCCGGCCATCCGCGGGTCCGCCGCGGTGTCGTAGTCCTTGCACGCGCCGGACGGCACGATCAGGTTGTGCGCGCCGTGTCCGTTCGCGCCGATGATGAAGCGCGCCACGTCGTCGGGGCCGCCGGCTTCCAGCGCCGTCACGGTACCGGCATCGCCGAACAGCAGGCTCGTCGCGCGATCGTCCGGATCGACCAGCTTGCTGATCGTGTCGCCCACCGCGAGCAGCACGCGCCGGGCCGCGCCGCTCTGGATCAGGTTCATGCCGAGCCACAGCGCCTGCGGATAGCCGGAGCAGCCGAGGTTGACGTCGAGCGCGATGCACGCGGACGGCAGTCCCCAGTCGCGCTGCAGCACGAAGGCGGTGCCGGGCAGCCGGTAGTCCGGCGTCTGCGAGACGAACAGCAGCGCGTCGACGCTGTCGGGCCGCCAGCCCAGGCCGTCCAGCAAACGCCGGCCGGCGGCGCGGCACAGGTCGCCCGTGGTCTGCTGCGCGCCGGCCCAGCGGCGGCGTTCGACGCCGATCATCTTGACGACGTCGCGCACCGGATCGGCGCCGAAGCGCGCGACGAACGCGTCGTTGCCGATTTCGCGCTCGGGCACCGCGGAGACGATACCCGCGATCCGCGCCCCGCGCGTCAGCAGCTCGCGCCCGGCGCCGGCGTCCTGCCCGCTCATGCTCAGCCCTTCTGCGCTGCGATCAGCGCTTCGAGATCGGCGACCGTCCTGCAGTTGCCGAGCGCCTGCCCGTTCAGCAGCACGCCGAAGCAGTCGTCGGCCAGCGCGATCGTCGACACGATCGCGAGCGAATCCCAGTTGTGCGCGACGAGGTCGAATTCGGGCGCGATCTCGGCCGCGTCGATTTCGAATACTTCGGCGAGGCCTTCGTAGAAGGCCTTCACGTCGACGAGACTTTCGTAAGCTGCGTTCATGTTTCGCTCCTGCTAAATCCTGCTAATAATTCAAAAGACAGCCGGCCCACGAATAGCCGACGCCGAACCCCAGCAGCATCACGCGGCTGCCGCGCACGAGCGCGCCGTCGTCGCGCATTCGTTCGAGCGCGAGCGGAATGGTCGACGAAACCGTATTGCCGCAGTGCTCCATCAGGATGGGGAATTTCGTTTCGGGGATTTTCATCTTCTTGCGCAGCGCTTCGAGCATGAAGCGGTTCGCCTGATGCAGCACGAAGAAATCGATGTCGTCCCGGGTCGCGCCGGACTGCTCGAACAGGCGCTCGGCGGCGCGCGGCACTTCCGTGAGCGAGAACGCCATCACATCGGCGCCGTTCATGTACAGATGTTCGTCGGTACGCAGATTGCCGGAGGCATCCTCGTGCTCGCGCGCGGTCTCGGCGTTTTTCGGTGAACGAAACAGCCCGGCCTTCACGATCAGGTTCGGGGCGCCGCGTCCGTCGGTACCGAACACGAACGGTCCGATCGCATCCGCGTCGCCCGGCTCGCCGACGATCGCGGTCGCGGTCGCGCCGTCGCCGAACAACGTACGGACGCTCTTGTCGAGCGGGTGGATGTACTTCGAGTAGGTGTCGGCCGTCAGCAGCAGCACGCAGCGGGCGGCGCCCGTTTCGACCAGCCCCTTCGCGATCGACAGGCCGTACACGTAGCCCGAGCAGCCGAGGTTGACGTCGAACGCGCCGGCGCGGGTCGGGATGCCCAGCCGATGCTGGAGCACGCACGCGGACGACGGCAGCACGTAGTCGGGTGCCTGCGTGCAGAGAATCACGAAATCGATATCGTCCGGCGCAACCGCGCCCCGCGCGAACAGCCGTTCGGCCGCCGCGCACGCGAGATCCGCCGCCGTCTCGTCGGGCGCGGCGATGTGCCGGACGTGGATACCGGTCTTCGCGAGAATCTTGTCGGCCGGCCACTCCGGGTAGAGCGCCGCCAGTTCGTCGTTGGCCAGCGTCCGCGCGGGCAGATGGCCGGCGAAGTCGCGCAGCGTCGCGCGAAGCGGATGGCCGGCGGTGTTCATCGTCCGGTCTCCGCCCCGGCGCGCAGCCGAGCGTGCGCGGCGCGGCGCGGGCTTGCCGCCGTGCCGGTCCGGCCCGGGCGCAGCGGGCCCGTCATGGGCGGCCGTCCGCGATCAGGTCGATGATCCGCGCGATCGATGCATCGGTGAGCGCCGGGTAGATCGGCAGGCACAGCACGCGCTCGGCGGTCGCGCGCGCAACCGGCAGGTTGTCGACGCGCGACGACGGCAGGCCGCGATAGTTCGGGAAATCCGAGATCAGCGGGTAGAAGTAGCGGCGCGCGTAGATGCCGTGGTCGCGCAGCTTCTGATAGAGCGCGTCGCGGCTCAGCGGGTAATCGTCGCCGACCAGGATCGGGAAGTACGCGTAGTTGCCGACCTTCGCGGCGACGGGCGGCAGCGGGCGGATGCCGGTCACGTCGCGCAGCTGCTCGCGGTAGACGGCGTCGATGCGCGCGCGCCGCGCGAGCGCATCGCCGATGTGCTTGAGCTGCAGCAGACCGAACGCCGCGTTGATTTCGCTCATCTTGCCGTTGATGCCGGCGGCGACTACCGTGACCTCGTCGACGAATCCGAAGTTCTTCAGGTGATCGATATGCTGCTTGGACTTCGCATCGCGGCAGATGATCGCGCCGCCTTCGAAGGTGTTGAACACCTTGGTCGCGTGAAAGCTCAGGATCGACATGTCGCCGTGCTCCAGCACGCTGCCTTGCTCCATCTGGACGCCGAACGCGTGCGCGGCGTCGTAGATCACCTTCAGGTTGTAATTGTCGGCGATTCGCTGGATCGCGGCGACGTCGCACGGCCGTCCGTAGCAGTGCACCGGCATGATCGCCATCGTCTGCGGCGTGATCGCGGCCTCGATCTTCGACGGATCGAGATTGAGCGTGACCGGATCGATGTCGACGAACACCGGCTTGATGCCGTTCCACAGCAGCGAATGCGCGGTCGCGACGAACGAATACGGCGTCGTGATCACTTCGCCCGTCACGCGCAGCGCCTGCAGCGCGGTGACGAGCGCGAGCGTGCCGTTGGTGAACAGCGACAGGTGACGCACGCCGAGGTAGTCGCACAGTGCCTGCTCCAGCTGCTGGTGGAACGGTCCGCCGTTCGTCAGCACCTTGCTTTCCCAGATTTCCTCCAGGTACGGCAGGAATTCCGCCAGCGGCGCGAGATGGGGCTGGGTGACGTAGATCGGCTCGTCGGTCTGCGGCTCGATCTTGCGCATCGGAAGAGCGTTCACGAAGGTTCTCCGTCGGAGCTGTCGCGCGGTGGCACGGTGAAGCTGGCGGGCGGCTGGCCGTCGCACCAGCGGCGCCACATGATCCGGAATGCATCGGCGAGGCCGTGCGCGATGACGTCGGGCTTGAATGCAGGCGTTGCCGCGCAGCGGCCGCGCAATTCGGTGCGGATGCGCGCCAGCGCGTCGAGGTCGCTCGCGGCGGCGATGCCCTTGGCGACGAAATCGTCGAGGTCGCGCGCGACGAATGCTTCCAGCCCGACGTGCGACATCCACGTCGAGCCGGCGCGGCTCGGTAGCGTCTCGCCCGCGATCGTCAAGGTCGGCACGCCCATCCACAACGAATGGAGAACGGTGGTCGAGCCGGTGTAGGGGAACGTGTCGAGACAGATGTCCACCTGGTGATGCTGCTGCAGGTAGACCGCCGTGGCCGAGCGTGGCAGGAACGTCAGGCGCTCGCGGGCGATGCCGGCCTGCTCGAACCAGCCGATCAGCGTTTCTTCTCCGCCCTGCGGGGGGATCGCGCCGAGCGCGATGCGGGCGGTCGGAAGCGCGTGCAGGAGGCGAGCCCAGGTCGCGATCACATCGGGGCGCAGCTTGTTGAGCCGGTTGAAGCTGCCGAACGTCAGGTAGCCGTTGTGCTGCGCGGGCAGGATGTTGACGGGCGGCGCGTTGCGCTCGGGCTCGAACGTCGCCGAGGCCGGCAGGTGCACGATCTTTTCCGTGAACTGCTGCTCCAGCGGGCCGAACGGCAGGGCGAAGCGGTCGGCGAAGTAGTAGTCGACGGCGTCGAGCCCGGTCGTCGCCGGGTAGCCGATGTGGCTGATCTGCACCGGCGCCGGCTTGCGGGCCAGCGCGAGCAGTCGGTTGCGCCCCGTATGGCCGGACAGGTCGAGCAGGATGTCGATCCGGTCGCTGCGGATCTGGTTGCACAGCTGCTCGTCGTCGAGGTTGGTCACGATCCGCCATTCGTCCGCGTACGCGCGCAACTTCAGGGTGACGTGATCCTCGATGACGTGGTTGTGATAGAAGTGCAGCGACAGCCCCGGGTCCTTCGATAGGTGGACGAGCAGCGGCAGCAGGTACGACGCGACCGCGTGCTGGAACAGGTCGCCCGACACGAAGCCGATCCTCAGCTTGCGATCGGGGTCGCGGCGGTTCGCATGGCGCGGCCAGCGCGCGCGCAGCGGCGCTGCGTGCCGTTGCGCGAAGTCGCGATGCGCGTCGACGAGCGTTGCGACGTCGATGCCGATCTTGTGCGTCAGCGAGAACAGCAGATTGCTGTGGGTCGGCGCATCTTTCGGATTCAGCTCGATCGCGCGGCGGAAATGCGCTTCGGACTCGCCGGCGAGCCCGCCTTCGAACATCGTCACCGCCAGCGTGCTGTGCATGTCGGCGACGTGGGGCGCGAGTTCGATGGCACGCCGACCGTGCCGGATGGCCTCGTCGAGCCGTCCGAGGCCGCCGAGCGTGATGCACAGCACGCGGTGGGTGCCCGCGTGGTCCGGCGCGAGCGCGAGCGTCTGCCGGCATTGCGCCTCCGCTTCGGGCAGCCGGTTCGACACGCGCAATGTGTCGGCCAGCAGCATCCGGCATTCGAGATCGTCGGGCAGCAGCGCGACGGTGCGGGTCAGCGCATCGAGCGCCTGCCCGTATTCGCCGCCGCAGAACAGTGCCACGCTCAGCAGCCGCCAGCCCATGCCGTAGGCCGGATAGCGCTGCGTGAGGAGCCGGGCCGCCTTGGCGGCCTCGACGTAGCGCTGCTTGCTGGCGAGCGTCGCGATGCGGTTCACTTCCTGCGGGCTCGGCCGGCGCGTGTCCGCTTGGGCGGGGGCGGCACCGTCGCCGTCGTCGACCGCGGGCGAGGCGGCAGGAGCAGCCGTCGACGCCACCTCCACGAATTGCAGCGGCGACGGCCGGCCTTCGGCCGAATTCGACAAACGCGCGATCATCAGATTGAGCGCCTGCCCGGCGACGCCGCGCTGCTGGGCCAGCGTCACCGCCGTCCAGGCGGCCGCGATCTGGCCGTCGTCGGTCAGCGTGTTGATGTAGTTGATCCAGTACCCCGGATGATTCGGGGCGAGGCCGAGCGCGATTTCGAAATGCGCGATCGCTTCGGCCGGCGCACCCGCCTGGACCTTCAGCGTGCCGAGACGGTAGCGGGCGTCCGAATGATCGGGTTGCGCGTCGAGGATGGCCTCGTACAGCGCCTGAGCGTCGCCGAGCGCGCCCTGCTGCTGCTGCTCGATCGCGCTTTGCAGCACCAGCGCGATGTCGGCGGCTTGCTGCTGCTCCGGCGTCAGCGGGGCGGAAGTCGGTTCGGGCAAGAAGGACATGGTCACGGCGGAATGAGCGAGTTCAGCAAATTATCCCGGCCGCCCGAGCGGTTCGAAGCGCGGAGCTAACCCCAAAACCCGTGCCAATTTGCGGCATGGGCCGGCGTCGTACAACCCTGTCCCCAAAATAAAAAAAGCCCGCTCAGGGCGGGCGCGGAGGCGAACGAGCACGCGTTCAAACGCGTGAGTTATTGTTGTCGGGGATCGCCGCGCGTCAGAAACGCGCGGCGGCTTGTTGGTATGCGCTGGCCGCGTTCAGGCGCTCCATCGCGGCGCGATATTCGGCCTGCAGTTCGGTCCGCGTGACCTGCGCGTTGGCGACCACGGCCGCGTCGATCGCCTGGATCTGGTGTACCAGCGCGAGCGCGGCGGGCGTCTGCTCCGGCGAAATCGACATCAGGAGCGGCGAGCGCTCTTCGGTGAGGCGAGCCGCCTCGGACCAGTCGGCCATCTGGGCCGCATGATCGATGGCTTGCGTGATCGCCAATACCTGTTCGACCAACGACGTCTGATTCATCTTCCGGCTTCTCCGTCTGTGAGTGCGTGAGGCGACAGCTTACTTGTTGCTGGCCAGCGCGCCCGCGCTGTTCGTACCGCCGAACAGCTGGGTCAGGTAGTTCGAATTCGAGTTCATCTGCGCCATCAGCGTGTTCAGCGCCGTGAACTGCGCGTTGTACTGGGACGTGAGCTGCGACGAATAGTCGCTCAGTGCCGACTGCTGCTGCGCGATGCTCTTCAGATCCTGGTTCAGCGCGCTCGAGCGGATGTCGAAGACGCCGCCCGTCTGCACGAAATTCTGGATCGTGGTGTTGAGCTGCGCGCCGATGCCGTTGGTGCCGTTGAACAGCGTCGAGGCGGCCGCCGGATTGTTCTGCAGCGTGGTCGTGAGCTGGTTCTTGTCGAGGATCAGCGTGCCGTCCGCCTGGTTCGACGTGCTGCTGTCGGCGATCGTGATGCCGAGCGCCGCGAGCGTGACGGTGCTGCCGCCGCCCTCGACCCCGCTGCCGATGATGCGGGCGAGCGAGTTGTTGATCGTGTTGAGCGTCGAGTCGCCGAGCAGCGGGCCGGCCGTCGTCGAGCTGGTGCCCGCCCCGCTCAGCGACGACAGCGTCTGCATCGTCGTCACGACGGTGTTGTACAGCGACACGAAGTTGCTGACCGCGTTGACCTGCGAGGCCGTGTCCTGCGTGACGGTGAGCGTTTGCGGCGTGGTGCTGACCGCCGCCTGCGTGAGATTCAGCGTGACGCCCGCGATCGCGTTCGTCACCGCATTGGAGGCGCTGCTGCCGGCAATGCCGCCGATCGAGAATTCCGCATCCTGCGCGACCGTCGACTGCGACCACGCGATGCTGCCGCCCGACGCGATCGTCGACTGGCCGCCTGTCGTGCTCGGCGTCGACGTGACGGCGAGGCTCGACAGCCCGTTGTCGCCGGACAGGTTGCTGACGCCGACGTTGATCGTGTTGGCCGCGCCCGGCGACGACGAGCGCAGCACCAGGTGCGCGCCGTCGGTGCCCGTCACGATGGTGGCGGTCACGCCGGGATTGTTGGGGGCCGAGTTGATCGCGGAAGCGATCCCGGACAGCGTGTTGTTGGTCGAATCGATCGAGATCGACGTCGACTGGCCGCCCACCGAGACGGTCAGCGTGCCGGTGCCGAGCTGTTGCGTCGCATTGAATGCGCCGGACGACAGCGTTTGCGACGTCGCGATCTGGCTGACCAGCACCGAGTAGCTGCCCGCCACCGCGCCCGCGCCGGTCGTTGCGGTGAGGCCGGTGCCGCTCGTGGTGGTGGTGAGCGCCTGATTGAAGGTGCCGTCGGCGAGGGAGCCGAGCCCGCTCTGGAGTGCCGCCAGGGCCGCTTTCAGCGTGCCGAGCGCGGTGAGCTGGGTCTGGTCGGCCGCGGTTGCGGTCGACAGTTGCGCGGTCTGGCCGGCCGTCTTGCTGTTGACGAGCGCGGTCACGAGCGAATTCACGTCGAGCGACGAATTGCCGGTCGAGCCGCTGATGATCGACTGCGCCGCTTCCTGCAGCGCCTGATTGGTCTGCTGCTGCGTGGTGGTCGTGGTGCTCGACGAAATGGGCGTGGACATCGCTTAACTCCGTGCGTCGTCAGAGACGGCAGGGGAACATTCGGGACATCGGGTGCATCGGGTGAAAAAGGGTGCGGCGGCCACGAGGAATTGCACCGCCGCACAAGACGGGCCGCCTCACTGCGCGGCCCATCGTTCGGTTACGCGTTACTGCAGGAGCTTCAGCACTTGCTGCGGGTTCGAGTTCGCTTGCGCCAGCACCGAGATACCGGCTTGCTGCAGCACTTGAGCGCGCGACAGGTTGGCCGTTTCCTGCGCGAAGTCCGCGCTCTGGATCTGCGATTGCGCCGACGACAGGTTCGTCGAGGTGGCTTGCTGCGTGGTGGCGATCGCGCTGAAGCGGTTTTGCGCCGCGCCGAGCGTTGCCTGCAGGTTGTTCACCGTCTGGATCGCGTTGTCGATCGACACCATCGCCTGGTTCGCACCCGTGGTGGTGCTGATGTCGAGGTTCGAGACCGTCGGGGGCTGGTTCACCGCGTTGATCTGCGACACCATGTTGTTGGCCGCCGTGACTTGTGCCGCGCTCATGTTGCTCGTCACGCCCGTCGCGAACGTCAGGTTGGTGACGGCCGTGCCCGTGCCGGCTGCCGTGCCCGAGCTGAAGATTGCCGACAGCGTCGTGCCGGTGATCGCCGTGTTGTTCTGGTCGGTGAACGTGAAGCCGCCCTGGCCGTCGGCCGTGACGTTGACCGACGTGATCGCCGGCGACGTCGTCGTCGGCGCGCCTGCCGAGTTGAGGCTCAGGCCGGTGATCGTGCCGACCACGCTGCCCTTTTGCACCAGCCCGCCGCCGATCTGCGCCGCCGACATGCTCTGGCTCAGATCCATGCTGATCGTCTGACCGACGTTCGCGCCCACTTGGAACGACAGGATGCCGGCCGAACCGTCGAGGATGTTCTTGCCGTTGTAGTTCGTTTGCGAAGCGATCCGGTTCACTTCAGCGATCTGCTGCGACACTTCCTTTTGCAGCGAGGCCTGGTCGGACGGCGACAGCGTGCCGGTCGACGCTTGCACGGCCAGCGTGCGGATACGTTGCAGGCTGGTCGTGAGCGAGCTCAGGGCGCTCGACGCCGTTTGAATCATCGACACGCCGTCGTTCGCATTCGACACGCCTTGGTTCAGGCCGTTGATCTGCGTTTGCATCCGGGTCGAGATCGCGAGACCTGCCGCATCATCCGCCGCGCTGTTGATGCGCTTGCCCGACGACAGGCGGGTGATCGCTTGCGACAGCGCGCTTTGCGAGCCGTTCAGGTTTTGCTGAGCGACCAGCGAGTTGATATTGCTGTTAATTCCGAGCATGGAAAAATCTCCTAAGTGAGCCGAAAGCCCTTAAAAGCCACTATTGGCATCGGCGGAAGCACTCGTTCTTTGCTGGCCGCCTCAGAGCAGGATTTCGGCCTTTGCAAACAAAACTTGAGGGGGATTAACAGATTCGGCCCGATTTTTAATGGGCGGCGCACCGGCGCGTATGCGGGGTGAAAGGGAACCGTCTCCGGCATGCCGCGTCGCGCGGGGCCTGGATCCGGGCGGAAAAGTGGTAAACCGGTGGTCGAAGCCGGATTTCCCTGTTATGATGGCGGGCTGAATTGAGATTTCTGTCAAGCCTTGGCCGTTTACGGCATGTCTGCTGGCAGTCGAACGCGGCGCCTGGTGTGGGTTGCCAAGCGTGTCGCGGTGCATTCCGCCTCTCATTTCCGGCCTCCGAGGCCGCATTGCCGCTCGTTTCGCCTGTTGTGGAAACGCCGGAAGGCCGGTGCGTGGCGCTTGGCCGCTACGTTTTTGACCGTATCAAGCAATTTAGGAACGACATGACGACGATTCTTCTGAAAGAAAACGAGCCGTTCGAAGTGGCGATTCGCCGCTTTCGCCGTGCTATCGAAAAAAATGGCCTGATCGCTGAACTGCGCGAGCGCCAGTCCTACGAAAAGCCGACGGCCGTGCGCAAGCGCAAGAAGGCCGCTGCTGTGAAGCGCCTGCACAAGCGCCTGCGCAGCCAGATGCTGCCGAAGAAGCTCCACTAAGCTTCGCCGGTCCGCATTGAAACGGCGGTGCGTGCTTCGAAAGAAGCCGTATCGCCGTTTTGCTTTGGGCGGCCGGATAACGTCGCCCGGTGCGCGATTGTCCTGCTCGCCGAATCGGCTGCCCCGAGCCGGAAAACAAACAGCCCGCCCGGCGTGCGCCGGGCGGGCTGTCATGAAGCGGCTCCGCCACCCTGCAAGCGTCGCGCTGCGGGGTGTTTTTCATGGGGCGCGGGCTGGATCGCCCGCGCCGTCGCGGCTCAGAAGTCGATCTTCGCGTTGAGGCTCAGCGTGCGCGGATCGCCCGGCTTCACGAAGTCGGCGTACTGGAATTCCCAGTAACGGCGGTTCGTGAGATTGTCGATCGCCGCGCGGAGCGTGACGTCATGTCCGCCGACGCGGGTCAGGTAACTCGCGCCGACGCTCATCAGCAGATAGCCCGGTGCGCTCAGGTTGCCCGACGCCCGCACCGGGGTATTGCCGGTGAACTTCGCGTTGACGCCGAGCTTCAGGCCCGGCACCGCCGGGACCGCATACGCGAGCTTGCCCGCCGCGACGAACGACGGCGCGCCCGCCACGCGGTTGCCGTTGTTGGCCGCGCCCTTCGCGTACCAGGTGTCGAGCACCATCACGCTGCCCGCCGTCTCCCACCGGGTGCCGAGCTTCGCGCTCGCGGCCAGTTCGATGCCCTGGTAGATCGATTTGCCGTCCTGGACGTAGACGTTCGCGCTGTTCGCATACGCGGCGCCGCGTTCGATCCGGAATAGCGCGGCCGTCGCGCTCCAGCGCGCGTGCTCGCTCTTGATCCCGGCTTCGTACTGCTTGCTGCGCAGCGCTTTCAGCAGTTCGCCGTTGTTCGCATAGGTGATGCCGACACGCTGGCCCGGCTCGAGCGATTCGACGTAGCTCGCATAGACGGTGGTGGACGGCGCCAGCTTGTACATCACCGCGAAGGTCGGCGTCACCACGCCGTTTTCGCTGTAGGTCGACAGCGTCGCGCCCGCCGGGCTGTACGAGTTCTGCGCGTAGTTCACGTAGCGCAAGCCGGCGATCACCGACCAGCGCTCGGTCAGCTTCACCGTATCGCTGACGAACAGCGCCTTCTGCGTGATGTCGTTGTCGCGGTACTTCGTGAAGCCGCCCGGACCGTAGAGCGTGTAGGGATTCGGCGCGTACAGGTTGCCCGAGCCGAAGGCGCGGTAGAGATCGTTGCTCGAATAGTCGCCTTTCTCCTTCTGCCATGCCGCGCCGAACACCAGCTGATGGCTGAACGGGCCCGTGCGCACCTTGCCCTCCACCATCGCCTGCCATTGGCTGAAGCTCTGGTCCTGGTTGCCCGCGTAGCGCTGGTCGTTGTAGTTGCCGGCGCCGTTCAGCAGATACAGCGTGCTTTCGTTGCGCTCACGGCTCACCGTGCTGTAGCTGTACGTCGCGCTGGCCACCCAGTCCGGCGCGATCTGATACTGCACGCCCGCGGTGTAGAGCTGCAGCTCGGTGTTCAGGTACTGGTCGCGGCCGCCGAGATTGGATGTGCCGCCGCTGATAGCCGTGGGCAGACTCGCCCCGGTGTAGCTGCCCGTATAGATCGACGGCGTCTGGCCGGTGGTGCGGCGGTTCTGGTACAGCATGCCGAAGTTGACCGACAGGTCGCGCGTCAAGTTGGCGTCGAGCGCCAGCGACACGGCGTCGCGCCGGATGTTGCCGCCGTTGTAGGTCCGGCCCTCTTCGTGCGTGGCGTTCAGGCGGGCGCCGAACATCTTGTCCGGTCCGAAGCGGCCGCCGAGATCGACGTGCTCGGTCCAGACATTGGTGCTCCGATAGCCGACGTCGACGCTGCGCACCGGCGTGGCGGTCGGCTTTTTCGTCACGTAGTTGACGACGCCGCCGGGCGCCGCGAAACCGTACATGAAGCCGCCCAGGCCCTTCAGCAGCTCGACGCGCTCGAGCTGCTCGTATGGCATCGTGATCCCGTATGCGACGAACGGCAGGCCGTCGATCTTGAAGCCGTTCTGCCAGTCGAGCTGCATGCCGCGTACCGACAGATAGCTGGCCCACGCGCCGTACGCGCCGCTGTTGTCCGACACCGACGCATCGCCCGCGAACACGTCGCCGAGCTTGTATGCCTGCCGCTCCTCCAGTTCCTCCGTGGTGACGACGGTGGTCGAGAACGGCGTGTCCAGCTGCGAGCGCGAGCCGAGCGCGCCGTTGCTGACCTCTTCGCGCAAGTGTTGCGGCGAATCGTGGCCGGCCGTGACGCGCACGGCGGGCAGCGCGTTTTCCTGCGGCGCGCTGTCCGCCGGCGCGGCGGCATGCGCGATCGCGCTGGCGCAGAAGGTCAGTAGCGCGGCGATGCGAAGCGGCCGGACGACGGGACGGGCGGTTGGGCGAGCGGCGGGCGAATTCATGAAATAGTGAACAATAGTACGAATCATTCGTATTTGATAGAATGGCGCGCATGCTACCAAAGATCGGATGGAGTCCGAAATCTTTTGAACGAGACGTCGTATTTGTCTCGGGCGTACAACCTGTCAAGGAGCGCCAACTTGCCGGCTCGGTGGCATCCCTGATAAAATGAGAACGATTCTTATTCAATGATTCCTGCAGTGATCCCGGTCGTCATTTCCTTCCAGGGCGTTTTCGCGGCCCATCCCATCCCGTTTCGCCGGCTACCCGCATGAGGCCGTGGTTCGTTCGCCTGCACCGCTGGTTCGGTATCGGCACCGCGCTGTTCCTGTTTCTCGCCGGGTTGACGGGCGCGATCATCGCGTGGGATCACGAGCTGGATGCGCTGATCAATCCCGAGTTCTTCCACGCCCGCAGCGACGGCGCGCCGCTCGCGCCGATCGAGCTCGCGAACCGGATCGAGCGCGCCGATCCCCGTGTCCAGGTAACGTATCTGCCGCTCGCGATCGAGCCGGGCCACACGCTGCAGGTCGGTCTGCTGCCGCGCACCGATCCGGGCACGGGCGCGCCCTTTGCGCTCGACTTCAACCAGTTGGCGATCGATCCGGGCACGGGCGACGTACAGGCTCGTCGTGAATGGGGCGCGGTATCCGTCGCGCCCCTCGAGCTGATTCCGTTCATCTACCGCCTTCATTACTCGCTGCACCTGCCCATGACGGGCGGGGTCGATCTCGGCATCTGGGTGATGGGGATCGTCAGCATCATCTGGCTGGTCGACAGCGTGATCGCGTTGGTGCTCGCGTTTCCCAGCCTGAAAAGCTGGCGCAAGTCGTTCGGGTTCCGGGTGGCGCGCGGAGGCTATGCGCTCGTGTTCGATCTGCACCGATCGGGCGGCGTATGGGTGTGGGGGCTGCTGATCGTGGTGGCGTTCACGTCGGTGTCGATGAACCTCGGCAATCCGGTCGTGAGGCCGCTCGTCGGCATGATGTCGCCACTGGCGGCGACGCCGTTCACCAATCCGGAGCGCTACGCGCCCGCCCGCCCGGGCGTCGCGCCGATAACCCGCGAGCGGATGCTGGCGATTGCGACCGAGGCGGCGCGCGCCGAGGGAATCGAGGCGCCGGCGGGCGGAATGTTCTATTCGCCCGCGCTCAATGTCTATGCGGTGGGTTTCTTCCGTCCGGGCAACGATCACGGCGACGTCGGCCTCGGCAACCCGTGGCTGTACTGGGATGCGACCACCGGCCGGCGCGTTGCATCGATGGTGCCCGGCCGCGGTTCGGCCGGCGACATCTTCATGCAAGCCCAGTTTCCGCTTCACTCGGGGCGCATTGCCGGACTCCCGGGACGGGTGCTCGTGAGCGCGCTCGGCGTCGTGATCGCGATGCTCAGCGTCACCGGGCTGTGGATCTGGCTCAAGAAGCGGCATGCCCGCAGGCGTCCGGCTTCCGTGCCGGCGAAGGCAGGCGGCCGCGAGCGCGCCGCGTCGTGATCAGCGCGCATCGGCTTTGGCGCCGGTGCGGCATGATCCCGCGGCTGCACCGCTAAGCCGGGTTCTTGCGCCCTGCAACTCGCGGCTTGGCGCCGCCCTCCGCTTCCGCCGCGTACGCTCGGGCACCCACCTCTTTCCCGAGTGCCGCGCAGCGCGCATGGCACGGACAGGTCTGTTCGTGGTCGTTGACCATGCCGGTCGCCTGCATCAGCGCGTAGCAGATCGTCGACCCGACGAACTTGCAGCCGTAGCGCTTGAGCGCCTTGCTGAGCGCATCGGATGCGTCGGTCGACGCCGGAGCGTCGCGATACGAATCCCAGCGGTTCTGGATCGGCACGCCGTGGACGAACGACCACAGGAAGTTGGCCAGCGAGCCGTGCTCGGCGCGGATCTGCTGGACCGCACGGGCGTTGACGACCGCCGATTCGATTTTCGCGCGGTTGCGCACGATGCCCGGATCGAGCACCAGCTTGTCGATGCGCGCCGGCGTGAAGCGCGCGACCTTGTCCACGTCGAAGCCGGCGAAGGCGGCGCGATAACCGTCACGCTTGTTGAGGATGGTCGACCACGACAGGCCGGCCTGCGCGCCTTCCAGGATCAGCATCTCGAACAGATGCCGGTCGTCGTGCGACGGCACGCCCCACTCGGTGTCGTGATAGTGCGCATCGGCGTCGGTCCTCACCCAGTTGCAGCGTTCTCCCATCGATCCCTCTCGTGTCGTCCCTGATTCGATCGCCTCAGCATAGCGGAACGGCCGGCCGCTGCAACTTCGGCCGTTCGGCCGATGGGCGCGGACGGCGGTTGCGGTTAAGCTCTCGCAACGATGAAAGTACGGAAGCAACGCAATGAGCAATGACCTTTTCCTGATCGGCGTCGACGGCGGCGGTACCGGTACCCGCGCGGTGCTGGCCGATGCGCTAGGGCGCGAGCTGGGCCAAGGCGCGGGCGGCCCGTCGGGGCTCGCGCTGGGCATCGAAGCCGCATGGCGTTCGATCGAGGCCGCGTGCGAGGCCGCGTTCGCGGCGGCCGGCCTCGGGTTCGACTGGCGCCGATGCGTGCTCGGCTGCGGGCTCGCCGGCGTCAACAATCCGGCGTGGCTGGCCGCGTTCCTGGCTCGGGCGCCGCTCGTCGCGCTGGCGGTCGAAAGCGACGCCTACACGACGGTGCTGGGCGCGCACGGCGGCGGCCCGGGGGTGATCGTCGCGCTGGGCACGGGCAGCATCGCCGCCGCGCTCGACGACGCCGGTACCTGCCGGCTGGCGGGCGGCTTCGGCTTTCCATCCGGCGACGAGGCGAGCGGCGCCTGGTTCGGTCTGCGCGCGCTCGCTCACGCGCAGCAGGCGCTCGACGGCCGGGTATCCGTCGATCCGTTCGCGCGAGCGCTGCTCGACGAGACGGGCGCCGCCGATCGCGACAGCCTGGTGGTCTGGTCCTGCGAAGCCAACCAGACGGCTTATGCGCGCCTTGCCCCGATCGTGTTTGCCCACCGCGCGCATCCGGTCGCGGCGGGCCTGATTGCGCAGGCGGGCGCCGATATCGGCGCGATGATCGATGCGCTCGATCCGGCGGCGGCATGGCCCGTCGCGCTGTGCGGCGGGCTTGCCGGCGCGCTCGCACCCGCCGTGCCCGCGCGCAGCCAGGCCCGGCTGCGCGCGCCGCTCGCCGATTCCGCTCATGGTGCGCTGCGGCTGGCGCAGCGGGAAGCGGCGCGCCGTGCGGCCCCTTGAGCGGAGTCGCACGGCAAGTGACCTGCGGCGTTTCCGGCGCAGCGCTAAAATGAGCGATTGTGCCGCTTTCCGCCGCCTTTCCTCCCCGCCTGCCGCCCTTATGTATAAAGTCATCGCCACCGATCTCGACGGAACCCTGCTGAACAGCGAACATCAACTCGATCCGTACACGATCGATACGGTGCGGCGGCTGTCGGACGACGGCCTCAACTTCGTGATCGCGACCGGGCGCCACTACGCCGATGTCGCGGGTATTCGCGACGTGCTCGGCATCCGGCCGTACCTGATCACGTCGAACGGCGCGCGCGTGCATGCGCCGGACGATACGCGGATCCATGCGCAGGATCTGCCGGCGGCCGCGGTGCGGCGGCTGGTGCGGCCGGACCTGGTCGGCACGCACGGGCGGGTGATCGTCAACCTGTTCACGAACGACGGCTGGCTGATCGATCGCGACGCGCCGCATCTGCTCGAGTTTCATCAGGATTCGGGCTTCAACTACCGGATCGTCGACATGCTGTCCCACGACGGCGCGGATATCGCGAAGGTGCTCTATATCGGCGAACCGGGGGATCTGGCCGTCGTGTCCGCCAATCTCGCCCGCGCGTTCGGCGACGCGCTGTACGTCACGTACTCGCTGCCGGACTGCCTCGAGGTGATGACGGCCAACGTGTCGAAGGGGCGCGCGCTGCGCGTCGTGCTGGATCGTCTGGGCATGGATCCCGCCCACTGCGTTGCGTTTGGCGACAACATGAACGACGTCGATCTGCTTGAGACCGCCGGACACCCGTTCATGATGAACAACGCGAACCCGGATCTCGTGACGCTGCTGCCGCAGGTGCCGCGCATCGGCAACAATTTCGACGCGGGCGTCGCCCGCCACCTGCGCACGCTGTTCGCGCTCGAAGACGGCGTCGCGCGCTAGTCTGGTCCGGCCCCGCCGGTCGGGCCGCCGGAGCCTCGCCATGATGAAAAACGGGCGCCGTAGCGCCCGTCGAAACTGCATTGCCTCTATGTTGTTCAGCAGCGAGAGGCTCGCTGTTTCTCCTCGTGCCACTGGGAGGAAACCGGGTGTCGCCACCCGGCATGATCCGATTCAGCTTTCGTCGCGACCCGCGATCAGCGGATAGACGATGCCGGCGATCGCGGCGCCGATGATCGGTGCAACCCAGAACAACCACAGCTGGCCGATCGCTTCGCCACCGACGAACAGCGCCGGGCCCGTCGAGCGTGCCGGGTTGACCGACGTGTTGGTCACCGGGATCGAGATCAGGTGGATCAGCGTCAGGCACAGGCCGATCGCGATCGGCGCAAAGCCGGCCGGCGCACGCTTGTCGGTGGCGCCGAGGATCACGAACAGGAAGAAGCCCGTCATCACCACTTCGCAGATGAACGCCGCCGCGAGCGTGTAGTGGCCGGGCGAGCGCGCATCGTAGCCGTTCGTGGCGAAGCCGCTGCCGACCAGATCGAACCCGGGCTTGCCGGATGCAATCAGATAAAGGACGAAGGCGCCGAGCGTCGCGCCGACCACCTGCGCGACGATGTAAGGCACGAGATCGCGAGCCGGAAAGCGGCCTGCCACCGTCAGGCCGACGCTGACCGCCGGGTTCAAATGGCACCCCGAGATATGGCCGATCGCGAAGGCCATCGTCAGCACCGTCAGGCCGAAGGCCAGCGCCACACCCGCGAAACCGATGCCGAGACCGGGGAACGCAGCGGCGAGGACGGCCGCGCCGCAACCGCCGAGCACGAGCCAGAACGTACCGAACATTTCTGCCGCGAGACGTTGGGGTAGTTTCATTTGGATTGGATTCCTGATAAAGGACAGTCAGAACATGGATCGCGACCGATGAATTGGCCCGCGTCCCGGGAATTGGTCTGGATTATAGGAAATTACACGGATCCCGAACGGTCAACGATTGTTAAATTTGAATTGGCCAACACGGATTTTTATTAGAATAAGGCTCTATTGGCAATATATTGTCGTTGCGCATAAAAATTTATCAGACAAATTTATTAAGTCGGGTACCGGAGCAGTGCTGATTGCGCAATAGATCCTTTGTGTCTAGGCTGGAAATGCCGAGCGGGTCATGAAATAGGGAGTCGAAATGTCTCAATACGCAAAAATCAAGGCGCAGATCGTCGAATTGCAAGCTCAGGCCGACGATGCCCGCAGAAAGGAAATCGAGGCCGTGATCGCGGACGTGCAAGGCAAGATTGCCGAGTACGGGCTGACCGCGCAGGATCTGGGCTTCGCCGAGCGCGCGCGGCGCGGTCGCCCGCCGAAGAAGGGGCCGTTGCCCCCGAAATACCGCGACCCGAAAAGCGGTGCAACCTGGAGCGGTCGGGGCAAGCCGCCCAATTGGATCGTCGGCAAGAATCGCGAGCGTTTTCTGATTGAATAAGCGATTAGCGCCCGGCACAAAAAAGCCGCATTTTATATGCGGCTTTTGTAATTTTTCGAACTGTAATTATTCGGGTTGCACCGGATAGCGGCTTACCCGGCAGCCACCCGGCGCCATTGCGGCTGTTTAGCCGCATCGCAGAGCGTTTCGTAGGTGTCGACATAGCGCCGCGCCATCGCTTTTGCGCTGAAGCGCCGTTCGAATTGTGCGCGAATTGCGTCGCGCGACAGCGTGTCGATCCGGTGCAGCGCGCCGACCGCGCCGTGAACGTCCTCGACGATGAAACCCGTTACGCCGTCGTCGATCACTTCCGGCACGGAACCGCGGTTGAACGCGATCACCGGGGTGCCGCAGGCCATCGCCTCGATCATCACGAGGCCGAACGGCTCCGGCCAGTCGATCGGGAACAGCAGCGCCTTGGCGCCCGACAGGAACGCCGGCTTTTGCGCCTCGTTGATTTCACCGATGAACTCGACATGCGCCTGACCGAGCAGCGGCGCGATTTCGGTGTCGAAGTATTCCTCATCGACCTTGTCGACCTTCGCGGCGATCTTGAGCGGCAAGCCGCTCTGGGCCGCGATCCGGATCGCGGTGTCGACGCGTTTTTCCGGGCAGATGCGGCCGAGGAACGCCAGGTATTCGGGTTTGACCTGCGGCTGCGGCGTGAGCAGCGTGGCCGGCAGGCCGTGATACACGGTGCCGGCCCAGCCGGCCTGCGGCAGCGGCGCCCGTTGCGCGTCCGAGATCGAGACCACCGGCGCATCCGGGAATGCGCCGAACACCGGCTGCAGTTCGGGCAGATCGAGGCGGCCGTGCAGCGTAGTCACGAACGGGGTGTCGAGGCGCGACATCAGCGGGAACGGCAGATAGTCGAGATGGAAGTGCAGCACGTCGAACTCGTGAGCCGAGCGCGCGACCCGTTCGAGCAGTCGCATATGGGGCGCGATCGGATCGCGAATCGACGGATCGAGCCGCAGCGCGCGCGGCCAGGCGGCTTCCAGCCGGGCGGAGGTGACGGAATCGCCGCTCGCGAACAGCGTCACGTCATGGCCGAGCTCGACGAGGGCTTCGGTCAGGTAGGACACGACCCGCTCCGTGCCGCCATAGAGTTTCGGCGGAACGGCTTCGTAGAGCGGGGCGATTTGAGCGATGCGCATGAGCGATCTCCTGTGCGGATGGGGCTGGGCTCACCGGGGGCTTCGCGAGATTCGGCTCCCGATTGGGCCGTGGAGCGCCCAGGTGGCAAGCGAGAGGGGCGGCGCGGGCAGGGGAGGCTGCCGCGGCCGACCATGGGAATCATTATCGGGATCGCTCGCGCGGGATCGAGCGATTTTTCAAACGCTTAACCCTTGTTACAGGATGAAATACGGAAAATCCGCAGAAACCGCCGCGAACGAACAGAAAACGAGATGGCCGGCGCGATTGTTGCGGCATCATGAAATCGATCTATAATTTCCGTCTGAAAAGCTGGTTGAATCCTTTCCTCAGCCTTATCTGGCGGGGCTCTCCGGCCTCCCGATCCAATCCACCCTGTCAATTTTGACTGTCAGAAAAACTCCTACACCGTTTACAGATAAATCCTGCACGGAGGAGTCCTCTTTGCTGATACCCGCTTAAAAACCGTTTGGCCAAAATGCCTGTAAGACTATAAACGGGCCGACCCCCTTCGCAGGAAGGCGGTCGAGCAAACGTTTTCATAAGCACGAACGGCCAAGATTTCTACGGGGGAATCATGAGCGCTACCAGCGAAATGCTCACTGAGATCAAAGAAGTCAACCTGTCCTACCTGTTGCTCGCGCAGCGTCTGCTGCGTGAAGACAAGGCCATGGGCATGTTCCGGATGGGGATCTCTGAGGAATTGGCGAATGTGCTCGCGAATCTCTCGCTAGCCCAGACCGTGAAGCTCGCCGCATCGAACCAGATGCTCTGCCGTTTTCGTTTCGACGATCACGCGCTCCTCTCATCGCTCGCCGACAAGGGCCGCAGTGCCGCGGTCGCGCACGCGCATTCGGCCATCCTGATGGCCGGCCAGCCGGTCGAAAGCTTCCGCTAGACGCATGCCGTCAGTCATTCCGGCGCGGGGGCGCCGGTGACGGCCTGCGCACGCGGATGCGCCTAACTATCAAAAAAGCGGGTGAACGAGGATGGCTACCAAAAGTGTGGTGGTCGAGGTCAGGGAAATCACCCTGGCCATCGAATTGATCGAACTGGGCGCGCGGCTGCAGCTGCTGGAAGCCGAAACGAGCCTGTCGCGGGACCGGCTGATCAAGCTCTACAAAGAGCTGAAAGGCGTGTCGCCGCCGAAGGGGATGCTGCCGTTCTCGACTGACTGGTTCATGACCTGGCAGCCGAACATCCATTCGTCGCTGTTCTACAACGTCTACCGCTTCATGCAGGATCACGGCGGCTGCGACACGATCCAGTCGATCGTGAAGAGCTACCGGCTCTACCTGGAGCACGTGAACCTCTCCGGGGACGAGCCGGCGCTGAGCCTGACGCGCGCCTGGACGCTGGTGCGCTTCTTCGATTCGGGGATGCTGCAGATGACGCCGTGCACGCGTTGCGGCGGACATTTCGTCGCGCACGCGCACGACCCGCGGCACGGCTTCGTCTGCGGCCTGTGCCAGCCGCCGTCGCGCGCGGGCAAGACCCGCAAGGCCGCGGCACGAGCCCAGCAGACCGCGCTCGCGGTCTGATCCGGCGGACGGCGGCGCGCCTGCCCGGCGCCGCGTCCGGCACGTTGAATCCGGGGCGCAATCATCGGCGAATCACTGGTTTACACCGGTCGCCGCGCCCGGCGCGCACGCCAAAGTTTTCGTTCCGACTGCCGTAAACCACTTAACGGCGGCCTCCCCGCCGCTTACTCGTGAGGGACAGGCAGTGCTGATTTTCGTGGGAACTCTCGTGACGCTGTTGTCCGTGTTCGGCGGTTATGCGCTGGCGGGCGGGCATCTGGGTGCCTTGCTGCAGCCCGTCGAGATCTTGATGATCGGCGGCGCGGGCGTGGGCGCCTTCATCCTCGGCAACGGCATCAAGACCATCAAGGGGACGCTGCGCGTGCTGCCCACGCTGTTCAAGGGCTCGAAGTACAACAAGGACGTCTACATGGAGCTGATGGCGCTCCTGTACGTGCTGCTCGCGAAGGCGCGCAAGGAGGGCACGCTGACGCTCGAGGCCGACATCGACGATCCCGAGAAGAGCCCGATCTTCACCCAGTACCCGAAGATCCTCGCCGACAAGCACATCGTCGAATTCCTGACCGACTACCTGCGCCTGATGGTGGGCGGCAACATGAACGCGTTCGAGATCGAGAGCCTGATGGACGAGGAGATCGAGACGCATCATTCCGAGGGCGAAGGCCCCGCGCACGCGCTGATGCGCGTCGGCGACGCGATGCCGGCGTTCGGCATCGTCGCGGCGGTGATGGGCGTGGTTCACACGATGGCCTCCGCCGACAAGCCGCCCGCCGTGCTCGGCGCGATGATCGCGCAGGCGCTGGTCGGCACGTTCCTCGGCATCCTGCTGTCGTACGGCCTGATCGGCCCGCTCGCGAGCCTCGCGGAACAGCGGGTCGCCGAATCGACCAAGATGTTCCAGTGCATCAAGGTGACGATCCTCGCGAGCCTGAACGGCTACGCGCCCGCGATCGCGGTGGAGTTCGGCCGCAAGGTGCTGTACTCGACCGAGCGCCCGTCGTTCACGGAGCTCGAGGAGCACGTGCGCCGGGTCAAGGCGAAGTAAGCGCGGAGCCCGGGCTATGAGCAAAGGAAAAGACCGCGCCATCATCGTCAAGCGTGTGGCCCCGCAGAAGAAGGGGCATCACGGCGGCGCGTGGAAGCTCGCCTATGCGGACTTCATGACCGCGATGATGGCGTTCTTCCTGTTGATGTGGCTGCTGAGTTCGGTGACGCCGGTGCAGCTGAAGGGCATCGCCGACTATTTCAACACGCCGCTGCGGGCCGCGATGTTCGGCAGCGGCGATCGCAGCGCCGACGATTCGAGCATCGTGAAGGGCGGCGGCCGCGACATCTCCACCATCGAGGCCGGCACGACGCGCCGGACCGACGGCACGACGAGCCTCGCCGACCGGGTCGCGAAGCAGAACGACGACGATGCGCTCGCGCAGGCGCAAGGCGCGCTGGAGCGCCGCGAGCAGGTTCGGCTGCACGACCTGCAGGTCAAGCTGATGGCCGCGATCGAAGCGAATCCGACGCTGCGCCAGTTCAAGCAGCAGATCCGGATCGACTCGACCCTGATGGGCCTGCGCATCGAAATCGTCGACAGCCAGAAGCGGCCGATGTTCGCGATGTCGAGCGACAACGTCGAGCCGTACATGCGCGACATCCTGCGCGAGATCGGCAAGACCCTGAACGACGTGCCGAACCGCATCATCGTGCAGGGCCATACCGACGCGGTGCCCTACGCGGGCGGCGAGAAAGGCTACAGCAACTGGGAGCTGTCGGCGGACCGCGCGAACGCGTCGCGCCGCGAGCTGGTCTCGGGCGGCATGGACGAGGTGAAGGTGCTCCGCGTGCTGGGTCTCGCGTCCACGCAGAATCTGAACAAGGCCGATCCGCTCGACCCGGAAAACCGGCGAATCAGCATCATCGTGCTCAATCGCAAATCGGAGCAGGCATTGATGCGTGACGATACGACGACGACCACGCTGTCGTCCGACGCCGCCGGCTCGAAGCAGCTCGCGCAGCAGATCGCAGCGCCGGGACCGGCCGCCGCGAGCACGCCCAAACCTTGAGGCCCACGAGACACACCATGATCCGAAGCATTCTCGCCATCGACGATTCCGCCACCATGCGTGCGCTGCTGCACGCCACGCTCACGGAGGCGGGCTATGACGTGACGGTCGCGTCGGACGGCGAGATCGGCCTGGAAGTGGCGACGGTGGTCGGCTTCGACCTGGTGCTGACCGACCACCACATGCCGAAGAAGAACGGACTGGAGGTGATCGCGGCGCTGCGCGAACGCGCGGCGTACGAATCGACGCCGATCCTGGTCCTGACGACGGAGGACGGCGATGCGTTCAAGGCCGCGGCGCGCGAAGCGGGCGCGACGGGCTGGATCGAAAAGCCGCTCGACCCCGACACGCTGATCGAGCTGGTGGCGGCGCTCGCCGCGCCGAGCCATCCGTGACATGAACTTGATGCTTTTATGCGGTGACCCGGCATGACTCTCGATATCACTCAGTTCTACCAGACGTTCTTCGACGAAGCCGACGAGCTGCTCGCGCAGATGGAGCAGCTGCTGCTCAACCTCGACGTCGCCTCGCCCGACCCCGAGGACCTGGCCGCGATCTTCCGTGCCGCGCACTCGATCAAGGGCGGCGCGGCGACGTTCGGCTTCACCGCGCTGACCGAAACGACCCACATCCTCGAATCGCTGCTCGACCGCGCGCGCAATCATGAGCTGACGCTGACCAAGGAGATGGTCGACGCGTTTCTCGAAACGAAGGACGTGCTGTCCGACCAGCTCGCCGACTACCGGGCGAGCGCCGAACCCGATACCGCCGCCGCGGCCGCGATCTGCGCGAAGCTCGAGAAGCTGAAGGCCGCCAGCGGTGCCGCCCAGCCGGCTCCGGCCGCCGCCGCGCCGGTGGAGGCGCCGGCGCAGTCCGCGTCCGGCGCGCCCGAGCACGTGGTCGAACAGGCGTTCGAGGCCGCGCATCCGGCCACGGGCGAGACGGACGCCGCCGACGGGCCGCATCTCAAGATCACGCTCACGGGCGTCGACGACAAGGACCAGGAACTGCTGGCCGAGGAGCTGGGCAATCTCGGCCAGGTCGTCGGCCGCGCGAAGGCGGGCGAGACGCTCACCCTGTGGCTCGACACCGACGTGACGTCGGACGACATCATCGCCGTGTGCTGCTTCGTGATCGACGAGAGCCAGATCCGCATCGAGCGCGGTAGCGCGCCGGACGCGCAGGCACCGGTTGCCGCCGCGATCCAGCCGGCCGCGCAACCGGTCGAGCAGGCCGCGGTGGCGCCGCCTCCCCCGGCCGCCGCCGCGCCCGAAGCCGCGCCGGTGCAACCCGCGCAACCGGCTCCGGCCGCCGCCTCGGCCCCCGCCGAGCCGGAGAAACCCGCCGCCCACGCGGACGACAAAAAGCACCGGCCGGCCGCCGCCGCGGCGAGCGCGGAAGGCAGCTCGATCCGGGTCGGCGTCGAGAAGGTCGACCAGCTGATCAACCTGGTCGGCGAACTGGTGATCACCCAGGCGATGCTCGCGGAGACCACCAGCACCTTCGATCCGGCGCTGCACGACCGGCTCTTCAACGGGATGGCGCAGCTCGAACGCAACGCGCGCGACCTGCAGGAAGCGGTGATGTCGATCCGCATGATGCCGATGGACTACGTGTTCAGCCGCTTCCCGCGCCTCGTGCGCGATCTGGCCGGCAAGCTCGGCAAGGAAGTGGAGCTCGTCACGTTCGGTCAGGCGACGGAACTCGACAAGAGCCTGATCGAACGGATCATCGATCCGCTCACCCACCTCGTGCGCAACAGTCTCGACCACGGCATCGAAACGGTCGACAAGCGCCGCGCGGCGGGCAAGGACGCGGTCGGCCAGCTGGTGCTGTCGGCCGCGCATCACGGCGGCAACATCGTGATCGAGGTGAGCGACGACGGCGCGGGCCTGAACCGCGAGCGGATTCTCGCCAAGGCCGCCAAGCAGGGCATGCAGATCCCCGAGTCCATCAGCGACGAGGAAGTCTGGAACCTGATCTTCGCACCGGGCTTCTCGACCGCCGAGGTGGTGACGGACGTGTCCGGGCGCGGCGTCGGGATGGACGTCGTGAAGCGCAACATCCAGTCGATGGGCGGTCACGTCGAGATCGCGTCGTACGCGGGCAAGGGCACCACGACACGCATCGTGCTGCCGCTCACGCTCGCGATCCTCGACGGGATGTCGGTGAAGGTCGGCGGCGAGATCTTCATCCTGCCGCTCAACTTCGTGATGGAGTCGCTGCAGCCGGCCGCCGACGATATCTATACGGTCGGCAACGGCGAGCGGGTGGTGCGGGTGCGCGGCGAATATCTGCCGCTCGTCGCGCTGCACGAGGTGTTCTCGGTGGTCGACGCGCGTACCGACCCGACCCAGGGCATCGTCACGATCATGCAGACGGAAGGCCGCCGCTTCGCGATGCTGATCGACGAGCTGGTGGGCCAGCAGCAGGTGGTCGTGAAGAACCTCGAAACGAATTACCGGAAGGTGCACGGCATTTCCGCCGCGACGATCCTCGGCGACGGCAGCGTCGCGCTGATCGTCGATGTCGCGGCGCTCAATCGCGAAACCCGCGCGTCGCATGCCGCCCATGCCGGCGCCGCGCTGGCCGTTTCCTAACTCACGCATTTAATCGACCTGGGGGCTAACGTGTCCGAAGTCCAAACGAACAACCCGGCTGCCGCGAGTGCAGCCGTCCACCGCCGCGATACCCAGCAGGGCGACGCGGCCGGCCAGGAATTCCTCGTCTTCACGCTCGGCGACGAAGAATACGGCATCGACATCCTGAAGGTGCAGGAGATCCGCGGCTACGACAGCGTGACCCGGATCGCGAACGCGCCCGATTTCATCAAGGGCGTGATCAACCTGCGCGGCATCATCGTGCCGATCGTCGACATGCGGATCAAGTTTCATCTCGGCCGCGTCGAGTACGACCACCAGACCGTGGTGATCATCCTGAACGTCGCGCATCGCGTGGTCGGGATGGTGGTCGACGGCGTGTCCGACGTGCTGACGCTGTCGACGGAGCAGATCATGCCGGCGCCGGAATTCGGCGCGACGCTCACGACCGAGTACCTGACGGGCCTCGGCACGGTCGACGGCCGCATGCTGATCCTGATGGACATCGAGAAGCTGATGACGAGCAGGGAAATGGCGCTGATCGAAACGCTCAGCGCATAACGGGGCGGCACGGAAATACGGGGAGTCTGACGATGCTGCACAACTGGTCGATCCGCACGACACTGACGGCGGTCGGGTTAACGCTGGTTCTTCTGGCCGCGGCGGTCGGCGGGCTTGGCCTGTACGCGCTGCACCACGCGAGCCGCTCGCTCGATGCGATCGCGCACGGCGACCTGCCGGCGATCCACACGCTCGACGATACGTCGTCATACCTGCTGCGCTCGCGCGTCGCGCTCGATCGCTTCAAGACGCTGACCGAGGCGGGCAACGCCGACGAAGCGCAGAAGGTGCTCGCGCGCGCGCAGGAGCTGTACGCGAAATCGGTGCAGAACTGGCAGGCGTACCAGGCCACCTCGAAGGACGGCGTCGATCAGGCGCTGTCGGACGAGCTGTCGGCGCGCTACGCGGCGGTGACGAAGGACGGCGTCGAGCCGGAGTTCGCCGCCGCGCGCGCCGGCGACATGGCGGCCTATCACGCGGTCGCGGACACGAAAATCAGCCCGATGTTCGTCGCCTACGACCAGGCCGCCGCCGCGTTGATCGCCGTCTACCAGAAGCGCGCCGAAGCGCGGCAGGACGCGACCCAGGCGCGCATCTCGCTGATGATCACGCTGATCACCGTCGGCATCGTGCTGGCGTTCCTGGTGGTGATCGCGATCCGCATCGCGTTGCGCGGGCTGATCGTGCAGCCGCTCAACGATGCGATCGCCCAGTTCGAGCGGATCTCGGCCGGCGATCTCACGCAGCCGGTTCACGTCTACAGCAAGAACGAAATCGGCCGGCTGTTCCTCGGCATCAAGCGGATGCAGGACGCCGTCACCGCGATGGTGAAGGCCGTGCATCGCGGCACCGAATCGATCGACGTCGGCGCGCACGAAATTTCGAGCGGCAATACCGATCTGTCGCAGCGCACCGAGCAGCAGGCGGCGTCGCTGCAGGAGACGGCGTCGAGCATGGAGCAGCTGACCGGCACGGTGCGCCAGAACGCGGAGAACGCGCGGCAGGCGAGCCAGCTCGCGGTGAACGCGTCCGACATCGCGACCCAGGGCGGCGAGGTGGTCGGCCAGGTGGTGGTGACGATGCAGGACATCGCGACCAGTTCGAGCAAGGTCGTCGACATCATCGGCACGATCGAGGGCATCGCGTTCCAGACCAACATCCTCGCGCTGAACGCGGCGGTCGAGGCGGCGCGCGCCGGGGAGCAGGGCCGCGGCTTCGCGGTGGTGGCGGGCGAGGTGCGTTCGCTCGCGCAGCGCAGCGCGACGGCCGCGAAGGAAATCAAGCAACTGATCGGCGATTCGACGGACAAGGTGCAAAGCGGCTCGGCGCTCGTCGAGCGCGCCGGCGCGACCATGAGCGAGATCGTCCAGGCGGTGCGCCGCGTGACCGACATCATGGGCGAGATCAGCGCGGCGTCCGAGGAGCAGTCGACGGGCATCGAGCAGGTCAATCGCGCGGTCGGCCAGATGGATGCCGTCACGCAGCAGAACGCCGCGCTGGTCGAGCAGGCGGCCGCGGCCGCGGCGTCGCTCGAGGAACAGACGCGGCAACTGAAGAGCGTGGTGCTCGCCTGGCGCGTCGAGGGTGGCATCGCGTCCGCCGCTGTGCCGGCTGCGCCGGCACTGACGAGGCCGGCGCCCGCGCTTGCCGCGCCCGCCGCCGCGCTGCCGCGCCCGCCGGCGCCGCCCCGGCCGGCGAAACCCGCCGCGCTGCCGGCCGCCGAACCGAAGGCGCCGTCCGCCTATGCGCCGAAGCTCGCGAAGGCTGCGCCGGCTCCCGCGCCTCGCGCGAGCGCCGCGAAGGCGGCGGCCCCCGCGCCGGCGAAATCCGCGCTGAAGCGCCCGGCGCTGTCGGGCGATCCCAAGCCGGCGCTCGCCGTCGCGGCGTCGTCCGACGACGACTGGGAGACCTTCTAAGCCATGACGCCCGCGCGCGCCGCTCTCCGTGTCGATGTCCCCGAACCGCCGCAGCGGGCGGGAGACCCCGGACGCGATTTCGATTTCACGGCCGCCGACTTTTCGCGCATCCGTGCGCTGATCCATCGCCGAGCCGGGATCTCGTTGTCCGAACACAAGCGCGACATGGCGTACAGCCGTCTCGCGCGCCGTCTGCGCGCCCGCGGCCTCGACAGTTTCCGGCATTACCTCGACCTGCTCGAGCAGGAGGACGATCCGCTCGAGTGGGAAGCGTTCACCAACGCGCTCACCACCAACCTGACCGCGTTCTTTCGCGAGGCGCACCACTTCCCGATCCTGGCCGACTTCGTCAGGCAGCGCGACACGCCGGTGTCGGTCTGGTGTTCGGCCGCGTCGACCGGCGAGGAGCCCTACTCGATCGCGATGACGCTGATCGAGGCGCTCGGCGATTCGGCCGCGCGCTCGGCCAGCGTGCTCGCGACCGATCTCGACACCCAGGTGCTCGCGCGGGCGGAAGCGGGCATCTACACCTTCGACCAGGTGAAGCACCTGGCGCCGGAGCGGTTGAAGCGCTTCTTCCTGAAAGGCACGGGCGCGCAGGCGGGCCGCGTGAAGGTGCGACCCGAGCTGCGCGCGATGATCCGCTTCGAACAGCTGAACCTGACCGATGCCGATTACGGAATCGGCAAGCCGTTCGACGCGATCTTCTGCCGCAACGTGATGATCTATTTCGACAAGCCGACCCAGGCGCAGGTGCTCGCGCGTTTCGAGCCGCTCGTGAAGCCGGGCGGCCTGCTGTTCGCCGGCCATTCGGAGAACTTCACCTACGTGACCCAGGCGTTCCGGCTGCGCGGGCAGACGGTCTACGCGTTGACGCGCGACGCCGCCCTCGCGGCGCCGAAGTCGCGCGCACGCGCCGCCGCCGCGCCGGCCCGGGAGGCGGTCAGATGAGCGGCCTGCCGATCGCGACCAATCTGTACTTCGACAGCCACTTCCGCCGCCAGGGCGTGAAGCTGCTGCCGAACGAGGTCTACACGACCCGCGACGACATGGTGCTCGTGACCGTGCTCGGTTCGTGCGTGGCGGCGTGCCTGCACGATCCGTTCGCGGGCCTCGGCGGAATGAATCATTTCATGCTGCCCGACGACGGCGCGGACGCGGCGGCGGCCGCATCGGAATCGATGCGCTACGGCGCGTACGCGATGGAAGTGCTGATCAACGAGCTGATCAAGGCGGGCGGCCGCCGCGAGCGCTTCGAGGCGAAGGTGTTCGGCGGCGCGGCGGTGCTCGCCGGCATGACCACCATCAACATCGGCGACCGCAACGCCGATTTCGTGCGCCGCTACCTGGCGCTCGAACGGATTCGCATCACCGCGGAGGATCTGCAGGGTGTCCATCCGCGCAAGGTCGCGTTCATGCCGCACACCGGCCAGGCGATGGTGAAGAAGCTGCGTCTGCAGGTGCCGGGCGTCACCGAGCGCGAGGCCGCGCTGGCCCGTTCGGCCGCCGACGCCCGCGCGGCGCGGGCCGCCCGGGCGCGCACGCACATGGAGCTGTTCGCGCCGCCCGGCAAGCCCGCCGCGAAGCCGCGCATCGAGTTGTTCGGCGCGCAGTCCGCCGTTCAGAACGTATCGAAAAAGCAGGAGGCATGAACGCAGTGCAGAAAATCAAAGTATTGTGCGTCGACGATTCGGCATTGATCCGCAGCCTGATGACGGAGATCATCAACAGCCAGCCCGACATGACGGTGTGCGCGACCGCGCCCGACCCGCTGGTGGCGCGCGAACTCATCAAGCAGCACAACCCGGACGTGCTGACGCTGGACGTCGAAATGCCGCGCATGGACGGCCTCGATTTTCTCGAGAAGCTGATGCGCCTGCGGCCGATGCCGGTGGTGATGGTGTCGTCGCTGACCGAGCGCGGATCGGAAATCACGCTGCGCGCGCTCGAGCTGGGCGCGGTCGATTTCGTGACGAAGCCGCGGGTCGGGATCCGCGACGGCATGCTCGACTACGCCGAGAAACTCGCCGACAAGATCCGCGCGGCGTCGCGCGCCCGGGTCCGGCAGGCGCCGCAGCCGCATGCGGCCGCCGCCGTGCAGGGCCAGGCGGGCAGCGCGGCCGCGCCGCTCTTCAACAATCCGCTCGTCAGTACCGAGAAGCTGATCATCGTCGGCGCGTCGACGGGCGGCACCGAGGCGATCCGCGAGGTGCTGACGCCGCTGCCCCCCGATGCGCCCGCGGTGCTGATCGCGCAGCACATGCCGCCCGGTTTCACGAAATCGTTCGCGCAGCGGCTCAACGGCCTGTGCCGGATCGCGGTGAAGGAAGCGGAGCACGGCGAGCGCGTGCTGCCGGGCCATGCGTACATCGCGCCCGGCCACGCGCACCTGCTGCTTGCACGCAGCGGCGCGAACTACATCGCGCACCTGTCGGAGGAGCCGCCCGTCAATCGCCATCGTCCGTCGGTCGACGTGCTGTTCCGGTCGGCCGCGCTGCACGCGGGCAAGAACGCGGTCGGCGTGATCCTCACGGGGATGGGCCGCGACGGCGCGGCCGGATTGCTGGAAATGAAACGCTCGGGCGCTTACACGTTCGCGCAGGACGAGGCGAGCTGCGTGGTGTTCGGGATGCCGCGCGAGGCGATCGCGCTCGGCGGCGCCGACGATATTGCACCGCTCGCCGACATGAGCCGCCGTATCATGGCGCGTCTCGCGTCGATGGGCGACCGGGTGCAGCGCGTCTAGGACAGGCGAAGGCGCGCGCGGCGCAGACCGGACGCGCGCCGGCTACGAATTTGCAAAGGAACAAACGATGGACAAGAGCATGAAGATTCTGGTGGTGGACGATTTTCCGACGATGCGACGGATCGTCCGCAACCTGCTGAAGGAGCTGGGCTATTCGAACGTCGACGAAGCGGAAGACGGCGTCGCGGGCCTGTCGCGCCTGCGCAGCGGCGCGTACGACTTCGTGATTTCCGACTGGAACATGCCGAACCTCGACGGCCTCGCGATGCTGAAGGAAATCCGCGCCGACGCGGCGCTGACTCATCTGCCGGTGCTGATGGTGACGGCGGAGTCGAAGAAGGAAAACATCATCGCGGCCGCGCAGGCCGGCGCGAGCGGCTATGTGGTGAAGCCGTTCACGGCGGCGACGCTCGACGAAAAGGTGAACAAGATCCTCGAAAAGATGGCCAAAGCCGGGAGCTGACGTGAACGAGCCGATCAACGCGGCGCTCGCCGAGGCGGGTTTCGCCGAGGACTGCCACGCCGACGCCGCCGATCTGGCGAGCGACCGGATTCTTGCCCGCATCGGCCAGCTGACCCGCACGCTGCGCGATTCGATGCGCGAGCTGGGGCTCGACAAGCATGTCGAGAAGGCGGCCGAGGTGGTGCCCGACGCCCGCGACCGGCTGCGCTACGTGGTCGCGATGACCGAGCAGGCGGCGGAGCGCGTGCTCACCGCGATCGAAATCGCGAAACCGGTTCAGACCCAGCTGCAGGGCGAGGCCGAGGCGCTCGATGCGCGCTGGGCGAAGTGGTACGAAACGCCGATCGAGCGCGCGGAAGTCCGCGAGCTGATGGACGACACCCGCGCGTTCCTGCGCGCGCTGCCGAAGGCGACGGGCGCGACCAACGAGCAACTGCTCGAGATCATGCTGGCGCAGGACTTTCAGGATCTGACCGGGCAGGTGATCAAGAAGATCATGGAAATGGTGTACTTGATCGAACAGCAACTGCTCGGCGTGCTGATCGAGAACATCGCGCCCGAGCGCCGCGAGCAGTTCGCGGCGACGGCCGCCGCGCTGGCGGCCGAGCAGGGCATGAGCAGCACCGGCAGCCCCGAGGCGCTGCTGAACGGTCCCCAAATCAATCCGGAAGGCAAGACGGACGTGGTGCAGGATCAGGCACAGGTCGACGACCTGCTCGCCAGTCTCGGTTTCTGAATTGTTACGGTTTGAAACGGGTGCGCGCGATGCCGGTTGGTTTTTGGCATCTGCCCCAGGCATACTACGCATCCGGATGAGCAGTTGATTCGATAGCTTTCTTTTTGCTTTCAATATGCATCGGCGGAGACTCAGGCACGCGGTTGCCCGCCGTTGGAACATGGCCTGAATTCGAGGGGGATGTCGTGAAATCGATTCGACTTGGCCGGATCGCCGCGTTCGCGGCGGCCGGCATGCTGGGCGCGTGGTGCGCCGGACCGGCGCAAGCGGCCCTCGGCGGCACGCCGATGGGCGCGCCCGCCACGGATACCGTCAAGCAAGTGCGCACGCTGCAGCGTTCGATGCAAAGCAGCCAGCGGCTGGCAGGCGGCGCGGCCCCCGCCGCCGCCAACTACACGGTGCGCGAAACCACGCTCGGCTCGGGCACGGTGGTGCGCGAGTATCTGTCGAGCGCGGGCACGGTGTTCGCGATCTCCTGGCGCGGTCCGGTGGTGCCCGATCTCTCCGATCTGCTCGGTACCTATTTCCCGCAGTACGTCGCCGGCGTCCAGGCGACCCATCTGGTCCATGGCGTGCGCGCCCCGGTCGCCGTCGATGCGGACAACCTCGTCGTGCACACGGGTGGCCACATGGGTTCGTTCTCCGGGCAGGCGTGGCTTCCGCAGGCGCTGCCGGCGGGCTTCACCGACGATGACATCCAGTGACAGCGGGAGACCCACTTTGCGCCTCAATCACACTCTGACCCGCTGGCTCGGCACGCTGGGCCTGGCGGTCGCCACGACGGTTCTCGTCGCGGCCTGCGGCGGCGGCGACGGCAACAGCCCGAGCGCCACGATCAACACCGGCACCGGCACCGGCGACACCTCGATGGGCGGCGGCAACGGCAGCGCCGGCGGCAACGGCTCGAACCAGGTTGCGATCTCCGTCAACGCGGGCATCGCGAACGTCGTCAACATGCCGACCGTCAGCGTGACGCTCTGCGCGCCCGGTTCGTCCACCTGCCAGACGATTCCCAACGTGCTGGTCGATACCGCGTCGTACGGGGTGCGGATCGTCGCATCGGCGGCCGGTGGCGTGGTGGGCAACCTGCCCACGACCTCCGCGAACAACGGCGGCCAGCTCGCCGAATGCGGCAAGTTCGTGTCGAGCTATACGTGGGGTTCCGTGCGCACCGCCGACGTGAAGATCGGCGGCCAGGTGGCCAGTTCGCTGCCGATCCAGCTGATCGGCGACCTCGGCACCGGCAACGTGCCGTCGAACTGCACGAACAACGGCAGCCTGAGCTCGGCGAGCACCGCGCAGGCGCTCGGCGCCAACGGCATTCTCGGCATCGGGCCGGCGCCCTACGACTGCGGCGCGAGCTGCGTGGCGTCCACCGCGTTCGGCAGCTACTACTCCTGCCCGAACGGCAATGCCTCGTGCCAGGCCACGACGGTGACGCTCGCGCAGCAAGTCGCGAATCCGGTGCCGCAGTTCCCGACCAACAACAACGGCGTGATCGTCGCGATGGGCACGCCGTCGGGCGGGACCGCGAGCGGCACGCTCACCTTCGGGATCAGCAGTTCCGCGCTCGGCGGGTTGACGGTGCTCCAGTCGACCACGGCGGGCGACGTAACGGGTACCCTCAACGGCCGCACGATGAGCACGGCGTTCTTCGATACCGGGTCGAACGCGTACTTCTTCGGCTCGTCGTCGAGCCCCACGCTGCCGATCTGCAGCGGCAACGCGTCGTTCTACTGCCCGTCGGGCACCACGTCGATGACGGCCACCGTCACCGGGTTGAACAACACGCAGGCGACCTTGCCGATCACGGTCGCGAACGCCAACGCGCTGTTCAACGGCGGCGGCTACGCGCTCGCCAATCTCGCCGGACCGTTCGGCAACACGCGCACGCTCGATTTCGGTCTGCCGCACTTCTATGGGCGGACCCTGTACTTCGGGATGGACCTGACGAGCACCGCCAACGGACAGACGCCCTACGTAGCGTTCTGACGCTTCGGCGTCCGGTCCGACCCGGCAAGGGCGCGAGAAATCGCGCCCTTTTTCGTTGGCGCAGCCGGGCGACTGAAATCAGGCCCGCCGGGACACTGTGACCCGCCTCGGCCACCGGCCGCCGCGGCTTGGCGCCGCCCGGTTTTCCGCGCGCCGCACCGCGCTCTCGTCCGGTGTCCCGCCAACGCCGCATCCTCGCGCGCCTCCCTTCCCGCAGTGCGCCCGGCCGTTGGCCGCGCCGTCCGTCCGATTCCCAGAAATACCCCCCTTTCCCCGCTTTCCTCGACCGATCGCCGCTTGACCCCTCCGGGAATAATCGGTGTCACTGGAAAGCGGCATCCCGCCGCGTCCGACCGGAGGTGCCGTGGCAGAGGAGAGCGATCTCGAGAAGACCGAAGCCGCCACTCCCAGGCGCCGCGAAAAGGCGCGCGAGGAGGGGCAGGTCGCGCGTTCGCGCGAGCTGGCTTCGTTCGCTCTGCTCTCGGCGGGCTTCTACGGCGCCTGGATGATGGCGGGGCCGATCGGCGAGCACCTGCAGACGATGCTGCGCGCGTCGTTCACGTTCAACCGGGCGAGTGCGTTCGACACGCACCGGATGCTGTCCGGCGCCGGCCAGGCGAGCCTGGAAGGTTTCTACGCGCTGGCGCCCGTGCTGGCGCTGACGGGTCTGGCCGCGCTGCTCGCGCCGATGGCGCTCGGCGGCTGGCTCGTGTCGTCGAAGACGCTCGAACTGAAGTTCGACCGCCTGAATCCGCTGACCGGGCTCGGCCGGATGTTCTCGATCCAGGGCCCGATCCAGCTCGGCATGTCGCTCGCCAAGACGCTGGTCGTCGGCGGGATCGGCGGCGTCGCGATCTGGCGCAGCAAGGACGAACTGCTCGGCCTCGCGATCCAGCCGCTCGACGTCGCGCTTGCCGACGCGCTGCATCTCATCGCGGTGTGCTGCGGGATGACGGTGGCCGGGATGCTGGTCGTCGCCGGGCTCGACGTGCCGTACCAACTCTGGCAGTACAACAAGAAGCTGCGCATGACGAAGGAAGAAGTGAAGCGCGAACACCGCGAAAACGAAGGCGATCCGCACGTGAAGGGGCGGATCCGCGCGCAGCAGCGTGCGCTCGCGCGGCGCCGGATGATGTCGAGCGTGCCGACGGCCGACGTGGTCGTCACGAACCCGACCCATTTCGCGGTCGCGCTCAAGTACACCGACGGCGAGATGCGCGCCCCGAAGGTGGTCGCGAAGGGGGTGAACCTCGTCGCCGCCCGCATCCGCGAACTGGCGGCCGAGCACCACGTGCCGCTGCTCGAGGCGCCGCCGCTCGCGCGGGCGCTGTATCACAACGTCGATCTCGAACGCGAGATCCCCGGTCCGCTGTATTCGGCGGTCGCGGAAGTGCTGGCGTGGGTGTACCAGCTGAAGCGCTTCCAGGAAGAAGGCGGGGTCGCGCCGGAGGCGCCGGTCGACCTCGAGGTGCCCGCGGAGCTCGACAAGGGCGCCGGCGTGGCGCCGGACGCCGAGCGCGAGGAAGCCGCCGACGCGCTCGGCGTCCGTGACAGCCGGGGGGCCGCAGCATGAACATGCCCGCCGGTCTGCTCGGAAAACGCGCGCAGATGTTCGACAGCGCGAACCTGCGCGCGCTCGCCGGTCCGATCCTGATCTGCATGATCCTCGGCATGATGATCCTGCCGTTGCCGCCGCTGCTGCTGGATCTGCTGTTCACGTTCAACATCGCCTTGTCCGTGATGGTGCTGCTCGTCAGCATGTACACGATGAAGCCGCTCGATTTCGCCGCGTTCCCGAGCGTGCTGCTGTTCTCGACGCTGCTGCGGCTGTCGCTGAACGTCGCGTCGACCCGGGTCGTGCTGCTCGAAGGCCACACCGGCCCCGACGCGGCGGGCCAGGTGATCGAGGCGTTCGGCCACTTCCTGGTCGGCGGCAACTTCGCGGTCGGGATCGTCGTGTTCGTGATCCTGATGATCATCAACTTCATGGTGATCACGAAGGGCGCGGGACGGATCGCCGAAGTGTCCGCGCGCTTCACGCTCGACGCGATGCCCGGCAAGCAGATGGCGATCGACGCCGACCTGAACGCGGGCCTCATCAACGAGGAACAGGCGCGCAAGCGCCGCACCGCGGTCGCGCAGGAAGCCGAGTTCTACGGCTCGATGGACGGCGCGTCGAAGTTCGTGCGCGGCGACGCGATCGCGGGCCTCATCATCATGGCGATCAACGTGATCGGCGGCCTGATCGTCGGGATGCTCCAGCACGACATGAGCTTCGCGGCGGCCGGCAAGAACTACACGCTGCTCACGATCGGCGACGGGCTCGTCGCGCAGATCCCGTCGCTCGTGATCTCGACGGCGGCGGGCGTGATCGTGTCGCGCGTCGCGACCGACGAGGACATCGGCACGCAGATCACCGGCCAGCTGTTCACGAACCCGCGCGTGCTGATGATCACCGGCACGATCATCGGGATGATCGGGCTGATCCCGAACATGCCGCACTTCGCGTTCCTGCTGCTCGGCGGCGCGTCGATCTGGCTGTCGCGCACGATGAGCCGGCGCGAGGCCGCGCGCAAGGCGGCCGGCATCGTCACCGAGATCGCGCCGCCCGCCGCGCTGCCGGCGGACAGCCACGAGGCGACCTGGGAAGACGTGACGCTGATCGACACGCTCGGGCTCGAAGTCGGCTACCGGCTGATCCCGCTGGTCGACAAGAACTCCGACGGCGAGCTGCTCAAGCGCATCAAGAGCATCCGCAAGAAATTCGCGCAGGAAATCGGCTTCCTGCCGCCCGTGATCCATATCCGCGACAACCTCGAACTGCGGCCGAACAATTACCGGATCGCGCTCAAGGGCGTCGAGGTCGGGATCGGCGAGGCGTATCCGGGCCAGTGGCTCGCGATCAACCCGGGCCAGGTGACGGCCGCGCTGCCGGGCACGCCGACCCAGGATCCCGCATTCGGCCTGCCCGCGATCTGGATCGACACCACGCTGCGCGAGCAGGCGCAGGTGTACGGCTACACGGTGGTCGACGCGAGCACCGTGGTCGCGACGCATCTGAACCACCTGGTCGTTCAGCATGCGGCCGAACTGCTCGGCCGCCAGGAAGTGCAGGCGCTGCTGGAGCGCACCGGCAAGGATGCGCCGTCGCTCATCGAGGATCTGGTGCCGAAGACCCTCTCGATCACGACGCTGCAGAAAGTCCTGCAGAACCTGCTCGACGAAGGGGTGCCGATCCGCGATATGCGCACCATCATCGAGGCCGTCTCGGAACAGGCCGGCCGTCTCACCGACGCGTACGACCTGACCGCCGCCGTGCGGCTCGCGCTCGGCCGCGCGATTACCCAGCAGTGGTTCCCGGGCTCCGGCGAAATGCAGGTGATGGGGCTCGACGCGAATCTCGAACGGGTGCTGTCGCAGGCGCTCGCGACGGGCGCGAATCCGGGCCTCGAGCCGGGCCTCGCGCACACGCTGCTCGTCGGCACGCAGGAAGCGATGCTGCGTCAACAGAATCTGGGGCTGCCGCCCGTGCTGCTCGTGCAGCATGCGCTGCGCGCGATGCTCGCGCGCTTCCTGCGGCGCAGCCTTCCGCAATTGAAAGTGCTGTCCTACGCCGAAGTGCCGGACACCCGCACGATCAAGGTCGTCAATGTCATCGGGGGTAACGCTTGAACATCCGCAAATTCACCGGGCCTACGAGCCGCGACGCGCTGCGCCTGGTGCGCGAGGCGCTGGGCGCCGACGCCGTCGTGCTGTCGAATCGCACGCTCGACGACGGCAGCGTGGAGATCGTCGCGCTCGCGGATGCCGAACTGGCGGCCATCGCGCCGCCGGCCGCCGCGCAGGGGGCGACGGGCGGCGACGCCGCGCGCCCGGTCGCGAATCCGTACGCGAACGGCGGGATGCCCGATGTGTTTTCGTCGGTGTTCGGCGCGAGCGTCGAAGCCGAACCGGCGGCCGCGTCGGAACCCGCGCCGTGGCTCGTCGAGCATGCGAAGCGCCTCACGAAGCAGCACGACGAGTTGGTCGCGCGCCCGCGCGCGGCGCCCGTCGCCGAACCCGCCGCCTCGCCGTCGCCCGAATGGGCGCGCGACATCGTGCGCAACGTCGCTCGCCGGGTGCCGGATGCCGCCGCGTCGCGCGGCGCGGCCGAACCGCCGCGCAAGCCGGCCGTCCGGCCGGCGGACGACACGGCGGCGGCGGTGGCCGACGCGGTGAAGGCGCGCATCGAGCGGATCGTCAACGAAACCGTGATGCATGAGCTGAGCGCGCTGCGCGGCATGATGGAAGAGCAGTTCGCCGGGCTGATGTGGAACGACCGGCAGCGCCGCAATCCCGTGCACGGCGCGCTGACCAAGCACCTGTTCGCGGCGGGTTTCTCCGCGCAGCTGGTGCGGATGATCGTCGACAACCTGCCCGAGGACGGCGCGGGCGAGCGCTTCGACGCGGCGGCCGACTGGGCGCAGACGGTGCTCGCGTCGAACCTGCCGGTGCTCGAGAGCGAGGACGCGCTGATGGAGCGCGGCGGCGTGTTCGCGCTGATGGGCCCGACGGGCGTCGGCAAGACCACCACCACCGCGAAGCTGGCGGCGCGCTGCGTGATGCGCTTCGGCGCGAGCAAGGTGGCGCTCCTCACGACCGACAGCTACCGGATCGGCGGCCACGAGCAGCTGCGCATCTTCGGCAAGATCCTCGGCGTGCCGGTGCACGCGGTGAAGGACGGCGGCGACCTGCAGCTCGCGCTGACCGAGCTGCGCAACAAGCACATCGTGCTGATCGACACGATCGGCATGAGCCAGCGCGACCGCACGGTATCCGACCAGATCGCGATGCTGCACGGCGCCGATACGCCGGTGCAGCGCCTGCTGCTGCTGAATGCGACGAGCCACGGCGACACGCTGAACGAAGTCGTGCAGGCGTACCGCAGCGCCGCGGGCCAGCCCGATCTGGCCGGCTGCATCCTGACCAAGCTGGACGAGGCGACCAACCTGGGCGGCGTGCTCGACACCGTGATCCGCTACAAGCTGCCGGTCCACTACGTGTCGACCGGCCAGAAGGTGCCGGAGAACCTGTACGTCGCCACCCGCAAATTCCTGCTGAAGAGCGCGTTCTGCGTACCGCGCGACGGCTCGCCCTTCGTGCCGCACGACGAAGACCTGCCGGCGCTGCTGTCCGCGCTGACCGCACGCTCGAGCGCCGAGCTGCATGAGGTTCGATTTGGATAAACGCATAACCGATCAGGCTGAAGGCTTGCGGCGTCTGCTCGCCGGCCGCTCGTCGCGCGTCGTCGCGGTGACGGGCGGCCCGGCGGGGGTCGGCTGCACATCGTCGGTAGTGAACCTGGCCGCCGCGCTCGCGGCGCTCGGCAAGGACGTGCTCGTGGTCGACGAGCGCGCCGACGTCCATTCGGTGGCCGCGACCTGGTGCGGCGCCTGGCTGCGCGAGGGCGAGGCGGTGCGCCACGACCTCGGTTTCTCGGTGCTGGCGGCATCGCGGCTCGCGCGCTCGGGCTATCGCGACGTCGCGCCCGCCGCGCTGCTCGACGGCGTCGCGGACATCGTGCTGGTCGATACGCAGCTCGATTCGCACGGGGCGTTTTCGCCGCTCGCGCGCGACGCGCACGACGTGCTGATCGTCACGCGGGTGGCCGCGCAGGCGATCACCGAGGCCTATGCGTGCATGAAGCGGCTGCACTATGCGCACGCGCTCGGACAGTTCCGGGTGCTGATGAACCACGTGCAGAACCGCGCGGATGCGAAAGCCGCCTACGACAACCTCGCGGGGGTCGCGAGCCGCTACCTGACGGTGTCGCTGTCGGAGGCCGGCTGCGTGACGGTCGATCCGCTGATCGAGCATGCGCGCGAGCTGGTGCGCACCGTGGTGGACGCGTTTCCGTCGGCGGCGGCGGCGCGGGATTACCGGCAGATCGCCGCCGATCTGCTGTATTGGCCGTTGCGTCCGGGTCCGGGCGCGGGCCGGGCCCGAACAGGAAGTTCGGCGTTTGAACGGGGTGCGGCGCAAGCCGCCTGAACGCCAAGGGTCTGCTTCCACGTGGAAACAGATCCCAGCTAAGAGAGGGCACGATGTACAACGCTCAAGGAAAGATCTCCCAGGACGAGGTGCTGGCGCAGTACGCGCCGCTGGTGCGCCGGCTGGGGCTGCAGCTCGTCGCCAAGATGCCGGCGAGCGTGGATCTCGACGACCTGATCCAGGCCGGCATGATCGGCCTGCTCGACGCGGCGGGCCGCTACAAGGAAGACCAGGGGGCGCAGTTCGAAACCTATGCGACCCAGCGGATCCGGGGCGCGATGCTCGACGAACTGCGCAGCAACGACTGGCTGCCGCGCAGCCTGCGCAAGACGTCGCGCGAGGTCGAGCATGCGGTTCACCAGATCGAGCAGCAGCTCGGCCGCCCGGCGAGCGAAACCGAAATCGCCACGCACATGCAGATGCCGCTCGACGAATACCAGTCGATGCTGCAGGACCTGCACGGCAGCCAACTGATCTATTACGAGGATTTCGACCGCTCGGCCGACGACGAACCGTTCCTCGACCGCTACCGCGTCGATCATTCCGATCCGCTGTCGGCGCTGCTCGACGATCACCTGCGCAACGCGCTGATCGAGGCGATCGAGCGGCTGCCGGAGCGCGAGAAACTGCTGATGTCGCTGTACTACGAAAGGGGTCTGAATCTTCGAGAGATCGGCGCGGTGCTCGAGGTCAGCGAGTCGCGGGTCTGCCAGTTGCACAGCCAGGCGGTGGCGCGACTGCGGGCGCGGCTGCGCGAGCAGGCCTGGGTCGGCGCGGAGCACTGAGCGGCCGGGCCCCGGGCGAATCGTTGCCCGATACAGTCAGGAAATCTTCGCTTCTATTTGCTACAATCCACCCTTCGTTTCCGAGGAGCGTTGCGACGGGCTCAGTCCCGCCAGGCTCGGAAGCTTTCAATGAGCGGCCGCGCGGGCCCCGGGGCACGAACCCGAGTGCGCGCACCGGCCGCTTTCTGAACGGCGCTCACGTCACATTTCTAGAACTTTTTTAGAAAGGAGGGCGTGATGAACGCCGCAGTCATCGATTCCATTTCCTCGCAAGATTACGTTGTCGCCGACCTGGCGCTGGCCGCCTGGGGCCGCAAGGAACTGAACATCGCCGAGACCGAAATGCCCGGCCTCGTGCAGATCCGCGACGAATACAAGGCGCAGCAGCCGCTGAAGGGCGCGCGCATTGCCGGTTCGCTCCACATGACGATCCAGACGGGCGTCCTGATCGAAACGCTGAAGGCGCTCGGCGCCGACGTGCGTTGGGCGTCGTGCAACATCTTCTCGACGCAGGATCACGCGGCCGCCGCGATCGTCGAAGCCGGCACGCCGGTGTTCGCGTTCAAGGGCGAGTCGCTCGACGAGTACTGGGAATTCTCGCACCGCATCTTCGAATGGCCGAACGGCGAGTTCGCCAACATGATCCTCGACGACGGCGGCGATGCCACGCTGCTGCTGATCCTGGGCGCGAAGGCCGAGAAGGACCGCTCGGTGATCGCCAAGCCGGCCAACGAAGAAGAAGTGGCGCTCTACAAGGCGATCGCCCGCCACCTCGAGATCGACGGCAGCTGGTACTCGAAGCGTCTCGCGCACATCAAGGGCGTGACGGAAGAAACCACGACGGGCGTGCACCGCCTGTACCAGATGGAAAAGGACGGCCGCCTGCCGTTCCCGGCGTTCAACGTCAACGATTCGGTCACGAAGTCGAAGTTCGACAACCTGTACGGCTGCCGCGAATCGCTCGTCGACGGCATCAAGCGCGCGACCGACGTGATGATCGCGGGCAAGGTGGCGGTGGTTGCCGGCTACGGCGACGTGGGCAAGGGTTGCGCGCAGTCGCTGCGCGGCCTGGGCGCGACGGTGTGGGTCACCGAAATCGATCCGATCTGCGCGCTGCAGGCGGCGATGGAAGGCTACCGCGTCGTGACGATGGAGTACGCGGCCGACAAGGCCGACATCTTCGTGTCGGCGACCGGCAACTACCACGTGATCAACCATGACCACATGAAGGCGATGCGCAACAACGCGATCGTCTGCAACATCGGTCACTTCGACTCCGAAATCGACGTCGCGTCCACCCGCCAGTACCAGTGGGAAAACATCAAGCCGCAGGTTGACCACATCATCTTCCCGGACGGCAAGCGCGTGATCCTGCTGGCGGAAGGGCGCCTCGTGAACCTCGGCTGCGCGACCGGCCACCCGTCGTTCGTGATGTCGAACTCGTTCGCGAACCAGACGCTCGCCCAGATCGAACTGTTCGTGCGCGGCAATCAGTACGAGAACAAGGTGTACGTGCTGCCGAAGCATCTGGACGAGAAGGTTGCCCGCCTGCACCTCGAGCGCATCGGCGTGCAGCTGTCGGTGCTGTCGACCGAACAGGCCGACTACATCGGCGTGTCGAAGGACGGTCCGTTCAAGCCGGATCACTATCGCTATTAATCAGGTAGCGTCCGGCGCGCGGGCGCCGGGCGGCTTTGCCGCGGCAGACCGGGTTCGCCCGGCCGCGCGGCGGGCCGCCCGTGCGCCCGCGCGCCGCTTGCCGCCAGGGCGGCCGTGCGCGGCCTGAGCCTCAACCGCACTAGGAGCTTTTCATGACCGTCATCCTGAGCTGGATCGTCAATGCGCTGGCATTGCTCATCATCACGTACCTGGTGCCGTCGATTCACATCAAGAGTTTCGGCACCGCGCTGATCGTCGCGGTCGTGCTCGGCCTGATCAACACGATCATCCGGCCGGTGCTGATCCTGCTGACGCTGCCCGTGACGATCGTCACGCTCGGGCTGTTCATTCTGGTCGTGAATGCGCTGTGCTTCTGGTTTGCCTCGTCGCTGCTGAAAGGCTTCGAGGTATCGGGATTCTGGTCCGCGTTCTTCGGCTCGATTCTGTACAGCATCGTGTCGTGGCTGCTGTCCGCCCTGATTTTCGGCCAACGCAATCTCGGCTGAACAGGATCTTCCCGAATCATGAATCCGATCGAACTTTCCTTTGAATTCTTTCCGCCCAAGACGGCGGACGGCGTCGACAAGCTGCGCGCGACGCGGGCGCAGCTGCTGACGCTGAAGCCGAAGTTCTTCTCCGTGACGTTCGGCGCGGGCGGCTCGACGCAGCAGGGCACGCTCGACACGGTGCTCGACATGCAGAAGAGCGGTCTCGAAGCGGCGCCTCACCTGTCGTGCGTGGGCTCGTCGAAGGACAGCCTGCGGGCGATTCTCGACCAATACCGTTCGCACGGCATCCGCCATATCGTCGCGCTGCGCGGCGACCTGCCGTCCGGGATGGGCGAGGTGGGCGAGCTGCGCTATGCGTCGGAACTCGTCGCCTTCATCCGCGCCGAGCACGGCGACTGGTTCCGGATCGAAGTGGCCGCGTACCCGGAATACCACCCGCAGGCACGTTCGCCGAAACACGATCTGGAGAACTTCGCGCGCAAGGTGAAGGCGGGGGCGAATTCGGCGATCACGCAGTATTTCTTCAATGCGGATGCGTATTTCCGCTTCGTCGACGACGCGAAGAAGCTCGGCGTCGACGTACCGATCGTGCCGGGCATCATGCCGATCACGAATTTCTCGCAGCTGATGCGCTTCTCGGAGATGTGCGGTGCGGAAGTGCCGCGCTGGGTGGCGCGCCGGCTCGAAAGCTTCGGCGACGACAAGGACTCGATCCGCGCGTTCGGCGCCGATGTCGTGACCGGGCTGTGCCGGCGCCTGATCGACGCGGGCGTGCCGGGGCTGCACTTCTACACGCTGAACAGCGCGGTGGCGACCAAGGCCGTGTGCGAACGGCTGGGTGTGTAGCGACCGACGCGGCCCCGGGGCGGCCCCGGTCCGCACGATGCCGCAACGAGGCGAGCCTGGCTCGCCTTTTTTTTCGCGCGTGCCTGATGCGCGCGACGTGGGGCGGGACGAGAGGAGCCCGATCGCGCTTGTATTCCCGGGCCGTGGCGGAGGGCGCGTCAGCCCGGCGACGGCGATTCGGATTCGATGATCCCCGATGCCGGACTTCGGCGTGCTCTCCCGGACGGCATCTCCAGGGTGCCCTGGCCTTGTCGGAACGGGGGGCGCGCCGGACGGACGGGGCATGCCGATTGCGCCGGATCAACCGGGCACATCGAACCCGGACGTCTTTCTCTTGTTGGGCGCATCGATTCGCGTCACCCCTGTGCCCGCGCAAGCGGCGGCCGCTTATCGAACCACGGTCGAGCCAGTTCGAATTGCCGCGCAAGCTGCAGCAGCAGCGCGTCGTCGCCGTGGCGCGCGACGAACTGCGTGCCGATCGGCAGGCCGCGCGGCGTCCAGTACAGCGGCACCGACATCGCCGGCTGCCCCGTCAGATTGAACAGTTCGGTGCAGCCCGCCCACGCGAACGCCTTCTTCGACGATTTCGCCAGCATTTCCTTCAGCAGCGGCTTGATGGGCAGGGCCGAGAGCATCTTCATCTGCATGTTCTCGAACGGCGTCGGGCGCATTTCGCCGATCTTGATCGGCGGCGCCGCGAGCGACGCGCACAGGATCACGTCGCAATGCGACAGCGCGCTCGCGACCGCGACGGTGATCTGGCGCTGCAGCTCCAACGTGTCGGGCAGGCGCGCGCGGGCGAGCCGGCGGCCGACCTCGGCCATGGTCCACGACGCCAGTTCGAATTCGCCGCGCCGAGGCTTTCGGCCGGTGAACTGCTGCGCGCCAAGCACCACGTCTTCGGCGATGGTCGCCCAGATCGTCAGGAAAACCTCGGCGGCCTGCGCGAAATCGATCCGCAGCGCGACAGGCTCCACCTGATGGCCGAGCGATGCGGCGAGCGCGGCGGCATCGTCGAGCGCGGCGAGCACGTCGGCGGACAGCGCCGGCGCGAACATCGGATCCGTCACGTAGCCGATTCGCAGCGGCCGCGGCGGCGCGTCGAGTGCGCCGAGATAGGTGTCCGGCGCGCCGGTCCCGCCCGCGCGGCCGGTCGTGATGTCGAGCAGCAGCGCGCTGTCGCGCACGCTGCGCGATACGGCGTGCTCGACCACCAGTTCGCCGGCATGCGGAATGGATGCGAGCGCCGGGTTGCGCGACGGCTTCAGTCCGAAAATGCCGCAGCACGAGGCCGGAATGCGGATCGATCCGCCGCCGTCGGACGCATGCGCGAGCGGCACGATCCCGGCGGCGACTGCGGCCGCGGCGCCGCCGCTCGATCCGCCCGGCGTGTGGTCGAGATTCCACGGGTTGCGGCAGGCGCCGAACAGTTCGGGTTCGGTGTAGGGCATCTGCCCGAATTCCGACGTGTTGGTCTTGCCGAAGAGGTTGAGGCCGGCGGCGCGGGACAGGGCGATCACGGGCGAATCGGCAGCCGGCACGTAATCGCGGTAGTGACGGCTGCCCATCGACAGCGGCAATCCGGCCACGGCCGCGCCGAGATCCTTCGCGAGATACGGAACTCCGGCGAACGGTCCTTCCAGCGCGCCGTCGCGCACGCGCTCGCGCGCCGCCTCGTAGTCGTTCAGCACGATCGCGTTGAGTGCGGGATTGAGCGCTTCGGCGCGGCCGATCGCCGCGTCGAGCAGTTCGCGCGCGCTGGCCTTGCGGTGGGCGACAAGCTCGGCGAGCCCGATCGCATCGTGAGCCGGATAATCGGATTGCACCGTCTGTTACCCCCGTTGGTGACGTTGGGTGATGGATCAGGCAGGGCGGCCCGGCCCGCCGCGCGGCGCGGGCCGGCGGGTCGAGCTTACAGGTGTTCGGCGAGGAAAGTCAGCGTGCGGCCGTGCGCGAGCGCGGCGGCGTGCTGGTTGTACGACGCGCGGTCGGTGCAGTTGAAGCCGTGCTCCGCGTCCGCGTACAGGTGGAATCCGGCGTTGGCGCGACCGGCGAATGCGGCCTTCACCTGGGCGACCGCGTCGGCCGGGATGGCGTGGTCATGGCCGGCGTAATGGAACAGGATCGGCTGCGCGATCCGGTCCGCGACGTCGACGCGGTTCTGGATGCCGCCGCCGTAATAGGCGACCGCGGCATCGACCGATCCCGCCGCCGCCGCGAGATACGCGAGGCGGCCGCCGAAGCAGTAGCCGATCGCGGCGATCTTGCCGCCGACCTCGGGCCGCGCGCGCAGTGCCGCCGCAGCCGCGCCGAGGTCGGCCACCGCCTGCTCGACGTTGGTCTTCTGCATCAACTCGATGCCCTTGTCGCGATCCGCGCCTTCATAGGTGAGTTCGACTCGCGGCTGCGTGCGCCAGAACACGTCGGGCGCGAGCGCGACGTAGCCGTCCGCCGCGTACTGGTCGGCGACCGCGCGGATGTGGCTGTTCACGCCGAAAATTTCCTGAACGACGATGATGCCCGGCCCCTTGCCGCGCTTCGGCAGCGCGAGGTAGCCGCCGAAGGTGTCGGGGCCGGCGGGAATGTCGATCCATTGCGAAGCCATGCAGATCTCCTGGCAAGCGAAGCCGCCCGGTGCGACGGCGGCTTCGACGGTGAAAGGGCGGGTCAGTGTGCCATCAATCGATGCGGCGTGCAGTCCGGCGGCGCAAGCCTTCTCGCCGTGCGATCGTTTCGATCTGGATTATTCATTTTTCATCGGCTCCGCGCTTCGGTACAGTCGATTCACCGTTCGATTGACAAAGCGCTTTCGCGGCGCACGTCCCGAGGATCCCGTGATGACTGCCCGTTTCGTATCGTCTCCGTTCGCCGAACGTTTCGATCTGCGCCTGCCGCTCGTGCAGGCGCCGATGGTCGGCGCGACCACGCCCGCGCTCGTCGCGGCCGCGTCCAATGCCGGCGCGCTGGGCAGCCTCGGCGGTGCGTCGTTCGCGCCGGAGAAACTTGCGGCCGAGGTGTCGGCGGTGCGGGCGGCCACGCGCCGGCCGTTTGCCGTCAATCTGTTCGCGTTGCCCGATGCGCAGCCCGACGACGCCACCGTGCGCCGCGCGCTCGCCGCGATCGATCCGCTGCGCGCCGTGTTCGGCCTGCCGCCGGGCGTGCCGCCCGCGCGCTATGCGCCGGACTTCCGCGCGCAGCTCGACACCTTGATCGAACTGCGCGTGCCGGTCGCGAGCTTCACGTTCGGCGTGCTGGCCCGCGAGGATGTCGCGCGCTTGAAGGCCGCGGGCATCTATGTGATCGGCACGGCGACGCATGTCGCGGAAGGGCTCGCCTGGCTGGCAGCCGGCGCGGATGCGATTTCCGCGCAGGGCGCGGAAGCGGGCGGCCATCGCGGCACCTTCATCGGCGCGGCCGAGGATGCGCTGATCGGCACGATGGCGCTGGTGCCGCAGCTCGTCGATGCGACCGGGCTGCCGGTGCTCGCGGCGGGCGGCATCATGGACGGCCGCGGCATCGCGGCGGCGCTGGCGCTCGGCGCGCAGGGCGCGCAGCTCGGCACCGCGTTCCTCGCCTGCGTGGAGAGCGCGATCGCGCCGGACTGGAAAGCGCGGCTGCTGGCGAGCGGCGACACGGCGACCGCCGTCACCCGCGCGATCACCGGACGCCATGCGCGCGGGATCCGCAATACCTTGATGGCGCGGCTCGGCGCGCAGCTCGATACGGTCGCGCCGTACCCGGTCCAGAATGCGCTGACGCAGGAATTGCGGCAGGCCGCGGCGCGCGCGAACGACGGCGAGTATCTGTCGCTGTGGTCGGGCCAGGGCGCACCGCTCGGGCGGGTACGCGGCGATCGCACTACGACCGCCGGGCTGATCGATGCGCTCGACGCCGAGTGGCGCGCGGCAGCATCGCGCACGGGTGCCGCCGCAGGCTGAAAAACCGTCGCGCCCGCGCGGTTCGACGCGCGCCGTCCGCGCCCCGCGGCGGCCGCGTCTCAGTGAATTCTTTCAGCCCGAAGGCCTTGATTCAAAACATTATCGGCCGCCCGCAATCCACCATTAATTCTGCCTTTCATTTCCGATCCTAATTAGCGGAAACCCTTATCCCGTGGGGGTTTCGAGCGATCCGGAACGCGATCGTCTCGAATGCGATATTGGTAGTCGTCCCACTTTCCCAAAAAGATCCCACAAATTAATTTGATCACCTACACTTGCGCGCAAGTACGCGGAGGCGCCCGCTAAAAGCGGGCGTGTCGCGTGCTTGAGGCCAAGTGCATGAACGATGCATCCGGCGATTCGTCCAGTGACAAGTCATCATGAAGCACGGGGATGGAGCGGGGCACGGGCGATGGCGTTTTTTGGGACCGAAACTGGAGACTTATATGAATATCAAGATGCAAAGGCTGTTGCCGATTAGCGCGGCAGCGATGCTGTTTGCCGCAGCCGCGACGAATGCGGCGGCCGATCAAGTCGTCAAGATCGGTCACGTCGCACCGTTGACGGGGGGGATCGCCCACCTGGGCAAGGACAACGAAAACGGCGCGCGCCTCGCGGTCGAGGAGATCAACGCGAAGGGCCTCACGATCGGCGGCGAAAAGATCACGCTCCAGCTCGACGCGCAGGACGATGCGGCCGACCCGCGCACGGCGACGCAGGTGGCGCAGAAGCTCGTCGACGACAAGGTCGTCGCGGTCGTCGGTCACTTGAACTCCGGCACGTCGATCCCGGCATCGAAGATCTACAGCGATGCGGGCATCGTGCAGATCTCGCCGTCGGCAACCAATCCGGCTTACACGCAGCAGGGCTTCAAGACGACCTATCGCGTCGTTGCAACCGACGCGCAGCAAGGTCCGGCGCTCGCGAACTACGCGCAGTCGAAGGGCATCAAGAGCGTTGCCGTGGTCGACGACTCGACCGCCTACGGCCAGGGTCTCGCGAACGAATTCGAGAAGAGGGCGAAGGCGCTCGGCCTGAAGGTGATGTCGCACGACGCGACCAACGACAAGGCGGTCGACTTCCGCGCGATTCTGACCAAGATCAAGGGCGAGAATCCGGACGCGATCATGTACGGCGGCATGGATGCGACGGGCGGCCCGTTCGCGAAACAGGCGAAGCAGCTCGGCCTGCGCGCGAAGATCCTTGCGGGCGACGGCGTGTGTACCGAGCAGCTGTCGGACCTGGCCGGCGACGCGGTCGAGAACGTGGTGTGCTCGCAGGCGGGGGCGGCGCTCGAGAAGATGCCGGGCGGCTCGGCGTTCCAGGCGAAGTACCAGAAGCGTTTCGGCCAGCCGATCCAGATCTATTCGCCGTTCACGTATGACGCGGTGTACATCATCGTCGATGCGATGAAGCGCGCGAATTCGACCGATCCGGCGAAGATTCTCGCGGTGATGCCGACGACGGACTACAAGGGCGTGATCGGTGAAACGGTGTTCGACTCGAAGGGCGACCTGAAGCACGGCGTCATTTCGCTGTACGACTACAAGGGCGGCAAGAAGTCGTTCCTCGACCAGGTGAAGATGTAATTATTCAGCGGCGAACGGAGGGGTCGAAGCGCGCATGCCGACAGGCATGCGCGCTTTGTTTTTTGGGCGGTGCGTTGACGACGGTTTTTTCGACGTGCGCGTTTTCGACATGCGCGTGTGCGACGTATGCCGCGCAGACAAGCGCGCCGGCGGCAGCATGTGCGATGCGCGCCGCGCGTTACACCTTGAGGCGGCCCAGCACTTTCGGCGCGACGAGCGCAACCAGCGCCGAGCAGAGCGCGACGACGGACAGGCCGGCCGGGAGGCTGACCGCTTGCGTGACGGCGCCGATCACGACCGGCCCGAAGAGCAGGCCGAAGTAGGCCAGGCCCGCGACGTGCGCGAGCCCTTCGGCCGCGTGGATTCCCTCGACGCGCGCGGCGGCGGCGAACAACACGGGCATCATGTTCGCGAGACCCAGGCCCATCAGCGTGAAGCCGAACAGCGCGACGGCCGGATGCGGCAGCAGCAATGCGGCAATCATCCCGGCGCACGCGAGCGATGCGCTGGCGAACACGAGCTGCGGTGCGCCGAAACGGGCACGGACCGCGTCGCCCGCGAAGCGGGCCGCCGCCATTCCTCCGCAGAACGCCGCATAGGCGGCACTCGCGAGCGCGGGTGACGCGGCGACGACGTCGCGCATGTAGACCGTCGCCCAGTCATACATCGCCCCCTCGGCGATCAAGGCGACCAGCGCGATCGCGCCGAGCATCCACAACGCCGACGAACGCCAGCGGCTCGCGCCGCCGCCGTGCGCGGGATCGGTGTGCGGTACGTGGGGCAGGACTGACGGACAGGCCGCCAGCAAGACCCCCGCGCCGACGAGCGCCGCGAGCGCCAGGTGGACGGCGGGCGCCATGCCGGCCGACAGCAGCGCGCCGCCTGCGGCGGCCCCCGCCATGCCGCCGACGCTGAACATCCCGTGCAGCATCGACATGATCGGTTGACCCGCCGCGTTCTCGACCGCGCTGGCTTCGGCGTTCATCGCGACGTCGAACGTCGCCATCGAGAAGCCGAACAGCGCGAGCACCGCCAGCAGCAGCGGATAGGACGGCACGATCAGGATCAGCGCCGCGCAGGCCGACATCGCAACGCCACCGGCGAGGCACGCGGTGCGGGTGCCGACGCGCGCAATCCAGCGCGCGTTGGTCGTCATCGCGGCGATCGAGCCGAGCGCCACCGCGAGCAGCGCGAAAGACAGCAGCGCCGGGCTCAGCGCGAAGCGATCGCGCACGGTCGGCACGTGCACGCCCCACGATGCATAGATCATCCCCGCGACGAAGAACAGCGCCATCGTCGCGATCCGCGACCGCTTCCTCGCCGTGGCGGACAGATCGCGGTGAGCGGCGGGCAGCGAAGCGAAATCGGGGGAGGATGGATCTGACACGGGAAACTCGTGGAGAAACGTGGAAATGGCGGTATGCGAGCGGCGAAGCTGACGATGCGCGGTCGGAGACCAGCGCCCGATTCTAGCCGAGCGATCCGGCGCGCGCTTGCGGGCGCGCGCGAAGCGGGCGATCCTGTCCGCTTCGCGCCAGATCCCGTCGCCGGGTATCGCGCGCTATTGTTATTGTCTTTCGATGCAAGGATCACGCCGTTGAATATTCCCGCCGATTTGCCGCTACACCTGCTGCACCGCAACGGGCTCGGTACGCTCGCGACACACGCGCGTTCGCCCGAGGGGTTCCCGTATCCGACCGTCATGCCGTTTGCGCTCGATGCACGGCACCGGCCGGTGATACTCGTGAGCGGGCTCGCCGAGCACACGCGCAATCTGGCCGCCGATCCGCGTGCCGGGTTCCTGGTGGTGGACGAGCCGGACAGCGTCGCGTCCGGCGGCGCGGAGCCGGAAGGCGGCGTGCTGAATGCCGCGCGCGTGACGCTGGTCGGCCGCTTCGAGCGGATCGACGACGATCCATCCCTGACCCAGCGCTATCTGCGCTATCACCCGGACGCCGCGCGCTATGTCGCGCTCGGCGATTTCTCGTTCTGGGCGCTGGTCTGCCAGCGGATGCGCTATATCGGCGGATTCGGCCAGATGGGCTGGCTCGACGCGGACGCGCTCGATCCGCTGCCGCCGCTGTCGTTCGACGAAGAGCAGGCACTGTGGGCCGCCGCCGACCGGCCGCCGTTGCACCGCGCCGGACTCGCTCTGCTGGGCGTCGACCGCTACGGCGCGGACTGGCGCCGGGACGGCCGCCGGGTACGCACGCCGTTCGATGCGCCGAAAACCGACCCGGCCGCCGTCGCGGCGGCGCTTCAAACCGTCGCACCCTCCCTGTCCCTGCCGACGCGCACGTAAGCGTTGTCCGCGGGGGGTTATAACGGGCGTGCTGCGTTTATTTAACAAGATAAGACGGGGCGCCACACGAGAATCGAGGGCAAACCTTTCGTTTGATGAAAACTTCCATTTAAGTCGCACGCCCCAATTGCGCATTCTGAAAGCTTAAAATATGCACTGAAATAGCCTAATGTTCGCTCCTGGTAAGCGATAATTGAAAATGAAGCGCTTGCTGGTCAAATTGAACAATCAAATCACAAAAGACAACATTTATTTTCTGTCTCATCGCATTCGCCGATTTCTTTTTTGTGCTAATCTCTGCCCTCATTATCCGAGGCATTGTTATAGTTAAATGGCGAGCCGGCTCCAGATCGGTGTCATTTGGTCAGATAAAAAGGGAATTTATGTCTTCTTACAAAGATCTTCTTGCGCAGCGTGAGAAGCTGGAGAAGCAAATCGAAGAAGCAAAGTCGCGTGAATACGCGGAAGTGCTGAATGATGTGAAGCAGAAGATCGCCGACTACGGCTTTACGCTCGCCGAACTCGGTCTTGGCCGCGGCAAGGGCGGCAAGGTCGGTCGTCCGCGCGCGGGCGTGGCGGCGAAATATCGCGATCCGGAAAGCGGCGCGACGTGGTCGGGCCGCGGCAAGCCGCCGCGCTGGATCGCCGGCAAAAACCGCGAACAATTCGCGATCTGACGGCTGTTCCGCTGTTTGGCGCAAAGGCTACGCCCCCTGCAGGGGTGCGTGGCCTTTTGTGTTTTATCCGCCGGCGGGATGGGCGGAATATCTCCCGGAAGCGCCGCCTCGCCGGGTAAATGAAAACGCTACGCATTTTCATAAGCGGTTGATTTTGCAGGTTTTTCTTTGCGTCGGCGCACCGTTTGCCGCCCGCGCTTGATAGAATCCGGATATCCGTTCCAGATATCTGGTATTTCATGTCCACATTTTCCAAAGACGATCCGAGTTCGGAAAAACACGCGGTTGCGCGCAAGAGTACATTCGTCAGTATTGTGGTCAATGTGGTCCTGGCCACACTGCAGATCCTGATCGGTGTTATTGCCCATTCACAGGCATTGATTGCGGACGGCGTCCACTCGTTATCGGATTTGGTATCCGATTTCATTGTGCTGATCGCCAACCGGCATAGCGGAGCGAAACCTGATGCCGACCATAATTACGGTCATAGCCGCTACGAAACCGTCGGGTCCTTATTTCTTGGCGCGATCCTGATTACGGTCGGGATCGGCATGTTGTGGCGGGCGGGAGACCGGATCGTCCATCTCGACGAGATTCCCGACGTGCACGCGATTGCGCTGGCGGTCGCCGTTATCGTCCTGTTCTCGAAGGAAGCGCTGTTTCGCTACATGCTGCGCGAGGCGCAGCGCGTGCGGTCGGCCCTGCTGGTCGCCAATGCGTGGCACGCCCGCTCGGACGCGGCGTCGTCGCTGGTGGTCGCGATCGGCATCATCGGCAGCCTGGCCGGCGTGAAGCTGCTCGATCCGATCGCGGCGGCCATCGTCGGTTTCATGGTGGCGCGCATGGGCTGGACGTTCGGCTGGGACGCCCTGCAGGATCTGTCCGACCGGGCGCTCGACGAAGAGGCGTCCGCCGAGATCCGCGCCCTGCTGGCGGCGACCCCCGGCGTGCTCGACGTGCATGACCTGCGCACTCGCAAGATGGGCGATTCGGCGCTCGTCGACGCGCATATCCTGGTCGATCCGATGATTTCCGTGTCCGAAGGGCATTTCATCGCCGAATCGGCGCGGGCGCGGGCGCTGACCGACAAACGCGTGCTCGACGCGCTGATCCACGTTGATCCGGAAAACGACGCCGCGCGGCGTCCGGCGCTGGGGCTGCCGCCGCGCAGCCAGGTGGCGGCGCGGATCGAGGCCGAGCTGGCGAGCCGGGGTCTGCGGCCGTCGGCGGTCAACCTGCATTACCTCAGTACCGGGCTCGAAATCGACATCACGCTCGCGCCCGACGCCCGCAATGGCGCCCCGGATCCGGCCGGACAGCTCGATCCGGACGCGCTGAAGCGGGCATTCGGCGCGCGGCGGGTCGGCATCGCCCGCGCGCTGGCCGCCGATCCGCATCCGGCGGGTTCCGGGCTATCGGCGTAGGCCGGCCGTCGCGGCCGGTTCAGAGCGGCAGTTGGGTATCGAACTTGATTTCGCGCAGCACGACGCTCGTCCGGACCTGCGAGACCGCCGGGATCTTGAAGATGCGTTCGTGCAGGAACACATCGTAGGCCTTGATGTCGGGCGCGACGATCTTGAGGATGTAATCGGCTTCGCCGGTCGTGCTGTAGCACTCGGTGACTTCGGGACAGGTCGCGATTTCGCGCTCGAACTGCTCGACGCCGCCCTCATTGTGGCGGGTCAGGTGGACGTGCGCGAGCGCGCAGACGTGCAGGCCGAGCTTTTCCCGATCGAGCAGCGCGGTGTAGCGCTGGATCACGCCCGACTGCTCCATATCCTTGATGCGGCGCCAGCAAGGCGTGCTGGAGAGACCGACCTGATCGGAAATCTCCTGCACGGAACGGCGCGCGTCGAGCTGCAACAGGCGAAGGATTTTTTGCGAAAAGGTATCGAGAGTCACCTGTGCCTCCAAGGCGGGTACACCATTTCCGAATGGTAGAGGCCGGCGAAAAGAAACGCAATCCAGGGTGGTCAAAGCGAGCGATATTCGCTAGCCCGCCGGTTCATCCGTAGCATTTTGTACTGTATCGGCCGCATCGTTGCGCAACGGATGCTGCGCTTGCTGCACTCGCAGCTCGGCCAGCATGTTGCAGAACAGCGCGCCTTGCTCGATCGCATCGTCGAGCGCGACATGGGTGTGCGGATGGTCGTCGAACCAGCGCTTGGGGAAGCGCGGCTTGATCGCCTTGCGGTACGGCAGGCCGGTCATCGCGAACGCGAGCGTCTTGATGTCGAGCGCCGACCACGAGAACGGACAGCGTCCGGCGAAGCGCATCATGTACCAGAACATATAGGTGAAGTCGAAGCCCGCCGGCATCGCGACGAATACCGGCTTGCCGGGCAGCGCCTCCACCCATTCGACATAGGCGTTCAGCGCGGCCTCCGGCTGCTGCAGATCCTTCCGGCACGCGGCCCACGCGTCCGGCTGGGTTTTCCACCACGCCTCCTGGACCGGATGCGCGGTCGCGCCGGGCAGCGTCTCGAGGTTCGCGGAGAAGGTGGCGATCAGTTGCTTGTCTTCCGTGTAGGCGGCGGACGCGAAGCTCAGCATGGAGTGCGGGCCGGGAATCGGACCGTCCGCCTCGACATCGGTGCTGACGTAGATTTCCTGGCTCATCCTGCCACTCCGTCCGCGACGAACGGATTCGTCCTGCGCTCGTCGCCGAACGTCGATACCGGGCCGTGGCCCGGCACGAACGTGATGTCGTCGCCGAGCGGCCAGAGCTTGGTGCGGATCGAGCGGATCAGGTCCGCATGATTGCCGCGCGGGAAGTCGGTGCGGCCGATCGAGCCCGCGAACAGCACGTCGCCGACGATCGCGAGCCGGTGCGCGCGGCTGAAGAACACGACGTGCCCGGGCGTGTGGCCGGGGCAGTGATAGACCTCGAGCGTCTCGGCGCCGAACGTGACGGTCTCGCCGTCGTTCAGCCAGCGGTCCGGCTCGAATGCGTCCGCGGCGGGAAAGCCGAAGCGTTCGCTCTGCGCCGGCAGCTTCTCGATCCAGAAACGCTCGTCTTCCTGCGGTCCCTCGATCTGCACGCCGTAGTGCGCGGCCAGCGTTTTCGCGCCTGCGCAGTGATCGATGTGGCCGTGCGTGAGCAGCACTTTCTCGACCTGCACGTTCTGCCGCGCGACTTCCTGCTGGATAACGTCGAGGTCGCCGCCGGGGTCGACGACGGCGGCTCGTCCCGTGGTTTCGCAGACGAGCAGCGAGCAGTTCTGCTGGAACGGCGTGACGGGAATGAGTGTGACTTTCATGAGCGATGCGCCGGCTAAAAGCATCGATTGTACTGGTCGCGCGGGAGGCCCGTCCGTCGTCCGCCGCGGCTGCACCGGTGCAAATGAATCAAATATCGATTGTTACGCCCAGAGTGAGAATCAATGGTCGAACCCGGCCGTTTTTGAGGCGGCCATTTCGGTTATGTATAATGCGGCCCATTGTGCGTGGAAGACCACGCAATCAACAGGCGTTCCGGCACCGTATAAACGGTGCTTGGCGCGCTGTCAATGCACTAGCCGCCGGAATCTCGGCGGTGCATCTTGGTACCGATTCGTTCGGTACTCACGTCTTGTCCGGCCGGGCGCCACGCGCCCGCTGCGGCCTTGCTGCCGCGACGCCGGATGAGGCCTGTGCCGCCGTTCCTGTGCGTCTGAGTCTGCGACGCGCGCGAACGTGGAAGCCATGTTCGATGGCGGCATGTGGGGTCTGGTCAGGCTGCCGGGGACAGGTTGCGCCAGACGTGAAAGCTAATCAGGACGGTAGCGGCAGTACGTCAGCCGCACCAGTGCAAGCGCCTGCTCGTCCGAGCGGGGCGTGCGCGCATATCCGTCCGGGCCGCATCGGCAGTATGGCGGCCCGCACCAGTAGGCGACACGTCGATGAAATTTCGATTACCGAGACACTTCGGGACACTAGCGGTATTTTTTGCACTGACAGGCTGCGCGATGCCGCCTGGCGCGCCCGAGCAAACGGGCAGCGCGAAACCGAAAGACGCGTTGCGCACGGCTTCCGACACCACGGACTCGGGCACGCAGCTGAACTTCGACACGGCGCTGGCCTCGATGCCCGCCGTCGATACGGCGGACGCCGCGCGCGCATCGCTCGCCGATGCGCAGCCGCTCGATGCGGCGGATGTGTCCGACTTCCGCCAGGCCGGCAGGGCCTCGTGGTACGGCAAGGGCTTCCACGGCCGCCGCACCGCGAACGGCGAACGCTTCAACATGAATGCGCTGACCGCCGCGCATCGCACGCTGCCGCTTGCGTCGTACATCCGCGTGACGAATCAGGCGAACGGCAAATCGGTGGTCGTGAAGGTCAACGACCGGGGGCCGTTCTCGCGCGGACGGGTGCTCGATCTGTCGTATGCCGCCGCGAAGGTAATCGGTCTCGTGCATTCCGGCACCGGCCGGGTGAAGATCCAGGGCCTTTCGCCGCAGGAAGCGCGGGTTGCGCGCGACGAGATGCTCGCGTCGACCGCCGCGAAGTAAGCGCGCCGCTTTCCGTTTCGTTTCACCCGTCGTTCAGCCAGGGGCCGCTTTGCGCGGCCCTTGTGCTTTTTGAGCTCCGCCGCTCTGTTTCAGGCGTCCTTGAGCGTCAGCGCCCGCGCGTACAGCGTATTGCGCGACGCCCCCGTCAGCGCCGCCGCCAGCTTCGCCGCGCTTTTCACCGGGACCTCTTCCAACAGCAGCTTCAGCAGATCGTCGTGGGCGCTTTCGTCCCCATCGTCGTCCTGCTGGGGGGCGCCTTCGACCACCAGCACGAATTCGCCGCGCTGCCGGTTCGCATCCGCTTCCAGCCACGTTGGCCCTTCGGCCAGGGTTCCCTGGAACAGGTCCTCGTGTAATTTCGTGAGTTCACGCGCAATCAACAGGCGGCGGGCGCCGCCGAGCGTGTCGGCCAGCGCCGCGACCGTCTCGACGATGCGGTGCGGCGCTTCGTAGAACACGAGGGCGTAGGGGTGCGCCTTCAACTGCTGCAAGGCGCCGGCGCGTTGTTTGGCCTTGGGCGGCAGGAAGCCCGCAAAAGTGAACGGGCCGGCCCAGTCGCCCGCGACGCTGAGCGCCGCGGCGGCTGCGTTGGCGCCGGGCAGCGGAATCACCCCGAAGCCGGCCGCGCGCACCGCATCCACCAGTTTCGCGCCCGGATCGGAAATGCCCGGTGTGCCCGCGTCGGAGACGTACGCGATCCGCTCGCCCGCGCGCAAATGGTCGATCAGCTTCACGGCGGCGGCGCGCTCGTTGTGTTCGTGCACGGCCACGAGCGGTTTCGAGATGCCGTAGCGCGCCAGCAGTTGGCCGGTGTTGCGCGTGTCTTCGGCGGCGATGCGGTCGACCAGCGCCAGCACGTGCAGCGCGCGCAGCGTGATGTCGGCGGTATTGCCGATCGGCGTTGCGACCACATAGAGCGTGCTGTCCGGGTAGTGCTGCGCTTGCGCGAGTTCGAGGAGGGGCGTCATGACACAAAAGGCGCGGAGCGGCGGCGCAGGCAGAAGAAGCTCCGCATTGTGCCACGCGGATGCGGCGCCGGAGACGGCCGGGCGGGAACGCGGGCGGGCCGCGGCGCGCGACAACTTTTCGGCGGCGGCGGAGTCCAAGCGCGTCGGAGCGGCGTTCGAGCAGCGGGCGCGAGGGTTCCTCGAACGCGCGCATCTGGTGTTCGTCGCGGCCAATGTGGTCGTGCGCGGCGGCGAGATCGATCTCGTGATGCGCGATCGAGACGGCACGCTGGTATTCGTCGAGGTGCGCGCCCGCGCCAGCGGACGCTACGGCGGCGCGGCCGCGAGCGTCGGCAGGCGCAAGCAGCAGCGCATCGTGCATGCGGCGCAGGCGGTCTGGGCGCGCGACGGCGGCGGCCGGGCATGCCGCTTCGATGTGGTCGCGTTCGAGGGCGGCCGGCTCGTCTGGTTGCGTGATGCGTTTCGCGCGGACGAAGTCTAGGGACGGGATGCGATGACGACAGCGCCTTGCGGCGACCGGTGCGGGAGAGGCGGTTTTTGGGAACGAGCGTCGTTGGCCGGATTGCGGCGTCGATCGGTGCGCGTCCGTTCGCGCACATGCGGTCGCGCGCTTCGCGAGCCCGCGATCGGCGTGAACCGGCCCAGGTTGTGTCGAGATGTAAACAGATGCGGCGAACGGCCCGGTGACGTGCTCGGAGTACGGTAAACTCGCGGCACTCACGATGCCGCGCGACTCGGATCGCGCGTAGTACCCGATAGGAATCGATGTCAGTCGAACGTATTCAGCAACATATCCGCGACAGCGCGACGCTCACGCTCGAGGCATTGGACGCGCTGTCCCTGCCGATCGCGGCGGCCGTCGACGCGATGTTCATGGCGCTCGCGAACGGCAACAAGATCGTCGCGTGCGGCGACGGCCCGTCCGCCGCTGCGGCGGCACGGCTCGCCGGCGCGCTGATCGGCGGTTTCGAGCGCGAGCGGCCGGGGCTGCCCGGTCTGGCGCTTGCCACCGATGCGAGCCAGACCGGCACCTTCGTCGGCGGCGAGGCCGCCGACCAGATTTTCGCGCAGCAGGTGCGTGCCTTCGGCCAGATGGGCGACGTGCTGCTGGCGCTCGACCCGCTCGGCGAATCGGTGCGCGTGCTTGCCGCCGTCGACGAGGCGCGCGAGCGCGAGATGACCGTCGTTGCGCTGACCGGCAGCGGCGGCGGACGCCTGGGCGCCACGCTGGCCGATATCGATATTCATATCTGCGTGCCGTCCAACCGGACGATGCGTATTCAGGAAGTCCATCTGCTGACCATCCATTGCCTGTGCGACGGCATCGACGCGATGCTGCTGGGCGAGGATTGATTCCAAGGAGAGCTGTCGATGAGTACAAGCCGCGTCAGACAGACGCTAGTCAGGACCACACTCGTGGTCGGCCTGTCGGCCGGCCTGGCCGCCACGCTGCAGGGTTGCGTGCTGGCCGTCGCGGGAGCGGCGGCGGGCGGCGGCGCGCTGGTCGCGACCGATCGCCGGACGCTCGGCGCGCAGACCGAGGATCGCGAGATCCAGGTGAAGGCGCTCACGCAGATCAACAACGGGCTGCCGAGTCAGTCGCACGTCAACGTGACGGTGTTCAACCGCCGCGTGCTGCTGACGGGCGAAGTGCCGGACGATGCGGCGAAGCAGCGTGCGGAGCAGATCGTGCGTGGCATCAACAACGTCAATGCGATCGTGAACGAACTGTCGGTGGGGGCGGCGAGCACGCTGTCGTCGCGGGCCAACGATTCGTATCTCGAAGGCCGCGTGAAAACCGCGATGATCGCCGAGAAGGGCATTTCCGCGAATGACTTCAAGGTCGTGTGCGAACGCGGCAACGTGTACCTGCTGGGGCTCGTGACCCGGGACGAGGGCGATCGCGGTGCCGATGTGGCGAGCCGGGTGTCGGGCGTCGCGCAGGTCGTGAAGGTGTTCCAGTACGTCAAGCCGCAGGAAGCGCAGGCGCTGTCGGCGGCGGCGCCCGCGAGCGGCGCGTCGGCTGCGTCGGCGGCCGTGCCGGCTTCCGACGGCGCGACGGTGGGCGCGGTGCCGGATGCGACTGTCACGTCGACGCCGCTGCAGGCGCCGGCGCCGATTTCCAATTCGAACAGCGTGCATCCGGGCAATCCGAAGGCGGTGGGCCCATGAAGGTGAAGGGTTGGGCTGCGGGCGCCGCGGCAGCGGCGCTCGTCGCGGGTGTCGTGAGCGCGCCGGTGCGAGCCGACGTGGGCGACGGGCTGAAGATCGCGCGCGGCAATGCCTGCATGGGTTGCCACGCGGTGGATCGCAAACTGGTCGGGCCGTCGTTCAAGGAAATCGCCGCGCGCTACAAGGCGGATCCGCAGGCGGTGCCGAAGCTCGCGAAGAAGGTGAAGGAAGGCGGTGCGGGGGTATGGGGCGCGATTCCGATGCCTGCTCACCCCCGGATGAGCGACGCCGATGCGCAGTCGGTGGTGCAGTGGGTGCTGGCCGGCGCACCGTCGAAATGACGGCGCGCAAGATCGCTTTGGGATCTTTTGGCGATCTTGCCAAGCATTCGCGAATTTGTGTATGATCGTCGGCTGTTGGGGCGGTAGCTCAGCTGGGAGAGCGTCGCGTTCGCAATGCGAAGGTCGGGAGTTCGATCCTCCTCCGCTCCACCAATAGACAATTCTGGAAGTTCCGCTGTTTTCCGCGAACCCCGCGCGCCGTAAGGCTCGCGGGGTTTTTGTTTGCGTGCCGTGGCTTTTTCGGTTGTCCATTCCGACTATCTCGCCAGCACTTGCGGGATTCGTGTCCCTGTTCTCGAACGGCATGCCGAGAACTTCCGCCAACGCCATCCGGAAACAGCGCGGCCATCCTTTGCACAACGGCGTCGCTCGCGGCATCTCGCGCCCATGCCTCGAGAACGCCTGCGTAGACAGGCATGCAAGGTCCGGCATCTCGGCGGAATCGACGCGTCACTATCCCAAAAGCAGGTTCCGGGATCGATCATCGAGAAGACAGGACGCCGCCTTGTCTCTGTGCCGTCTTGTTTTTCCGCTGGATGGATGTGTCGCTACAGCAACCACAGCCGGCGTCACCCTGACCCCAGGCAAGTTATCCACTCGCGGCAGGGAAGATCCTCGGGATAACTCGTCGGCTTGCCTGTGGACCGATTCTTGATAAGTCGCTCACAGCGCCTGTGGCCTCGAAGTTGTTCGGGGTTCGCTGGGGATATTCACGCACAGTACTGTGGATTCAAGGTTCGATATCGCGTTGACCCGCCTCGACATTTCGGGATTGTCCACAGGCAGATGCGTCCCTTGTTAACTATTCCTATGTATACGTATACATAAACCAAACACCATGGGGAAAACGGGCCGTGACGCGAACAGGCACACGGCAAGGGTCCACAGGCTTGCAGAGCGTGTGGACGGCAGACGCTGCCGACATCGGCAGGCCAACCGGCGATCCGCCGGTATCTCCACAAGGTCGGGTGATAGGTTCGAGAAAAACCGGCCCGTGAGCCGGCTTGGTTGCGGATGCGGGATGCGGGATGCGGGATGCGGGATGCGGGATGCGATGAAGCGTGGCTGCTTTCGCGTCGGCATGTCTTAGTCGTGCCCCCTGCATGCAGAACTCGGCCAGACATTCCCGTTGCAAGAGAGGAAACGACGCATCGAACCGCCCCATGTCAACGAAACCTCCTGCGATCCGCACGCATGGCGACAACCGTCGGCCGGGCGATTCATCGACAAACCGCGATTGAGCGTCGCGACCGGCGACCAGTCGCCGTAACGCTCCGATCGCGGACTCCCCCTCAGCTGTCCGACATCAACTTCCCGCCCTTCGCCCACGCCTCTCGCGACACCTCGGTGATCACGATATCCACGCTCTCGGGCGGACAGGCCAGCGTTTCCGCTGCGACGCGGGTCGCTTCGCGGACGAACGCGCGCTTTTGTTCCAGGGTACGGCCGGGGTGCATTTCGAGGTGCAGCGTGGGCATGGCGATTCTCCGATGGGCGGCGCCGCGAGATGAAGCGCCGATGCATCGCAGTGTCACGGAAAAGCGCCGGTCGATAAACATGCGATGATTTGATTCATTCAGAACCTATAGGTTTGAAATCATGGACAAATTATCCAGCATGGCGATGTTCGTGCGGGTGGTGGAGTGCGGGAGCTTCAGCGCCGCGGCCGATGCGAGCCGGGTGTCGCCGACCATGGCGGCCAAGCACATCAGGACGATCGAGCAGCGGCTCGGCGCGCGTCTGCTTCACCGCACGACGCGTCGCCAGCAGCTGACCGAGGTCGGCCGGCTCTACTACGAGCGCTGCAAGCACGTGCTGGCGGAAGTCGAGCTGGCCGAGGCGAGCGCGTCGGAGTTGCAGGCGAGCCCGCGCGGCCATCTGAGGGTGATCGCGCCGGTCAGTTTCGGCAGTCACAGCCTCGTGCCCGCGTTGACCGACTATATGACCCGCTACCCGGAAGTCAGCATCGAACTGACGCTGGATAATCGCGTACCGGATCTGATCGACGAAGGGTACGAACTGGGTATCCAGATCGGTGAAGTCGATGCGGCCGGGTTGGTCGCACGGCCGCTTCAGCCGTATCGCCGCTTGCTGGCGGCCGCGCCGGCCTATCTGAACGTGCATGGCAATCCCGGACATCCGGAGCAACTGAGCGGCCACGCCTGCCTCGGTCTCGCGTACTGGCGACGGCGCGATCGCTGGCGGCTGATCGGCCCCGGCGGCGAAATCTGCGAAGTTCCGGTGACGAGCCGCTTCACCGCGAATCAGGGCAACGCGCTGCGCATCGCCGCGCTGCGGGGCGCGGGGGTCGTGCTGCTACCCGAAGCGTTGCTGGCCGACGATCTCGCCGCCGGTCGGCTGCTGCCGGTGCTGCCCGCGTGGTCGTACCTGCCGACGCCGATGTATCTGATCTACGCGCAGGATCGTCGGCCGACCGCGAAGCTGCGCAGCGTGATCGATTTCCTGCTGGCGCGTTTCGGCGGCGATGGCGGCGGCGAAGGTATCGCCGAGCCCGATCGCGTCACCCGAGACGCCACGGGTAGTCGGCGAGCAGCTTGACGCCGAGCACAAGCATCGAGATGCCGACGGCGATGTCGAGTCCCTGCCAGGTCCGGCGATTCTGGAACAGCGGCGCGGCCAGCCGCGAGCCGATCGTCAGAAAAGTGAACCATACGAACGACGCGATCATCGCACCGCCTGCAAAGGCCAGCTTCGCGGCGCCGAGCTTGGTTGCGCTGATCGCGCCGATGACCAGGACGGTGTCGAGCCACGCGTACGGCGTCAGCAGCGAATGGAACAACGCGCCTTTCACCACCTGCGCGTTCGAGGCGGCGGGCACCTCGTCGGCGGGGTCGTCGAGCACGTCGTCGAATTCCGCATAGGCCGAGCGGAAGGCTTGCAGGCTGAAGAACAGCAGGTAACCCGCGCTGAGGACCATCGAGGTCACCATCAGCCACCGGCTCGAACTGATCGCCGCGCCGAGTCCCGCGACGCCGAGGGCGATCAACAGCGCGTCGGAGATCGCGCAGATCGCCACCAGCGTCAGTGCGCTGTGCCCGTTCAGGCTGTGCTTGATCACGAACGTGTCTTTGGGGCCCAGCGCGATCAATAACCCCAGGCCCAGCAGAAAACCTTCAGCAAACGGTAGAGACGGCACGTCATTTCCATGGGAGGAGAAGTCCGTTTCGGACCTCGTGCTGCGATGGGGGCAAAAGATCGTCGCAATGCCGAATCAACGAGATATCGCGCGAAGGCGCGAAGGCTTTCGTCGGCCAGACCCGTTATGTTGATTGGCTGCTCGCCGGGTCACGATGCGTATTGCCGGGACAATTCGGAAATCACGGGGTCACGCCGTGATTTTCCCGACCGGGGAATCATGGATTAACGGGTGGCATGATACATCGGCAATAGTCGGCTAGTTGAAAGTCATCCTTCGTTCGGGCGGGATGCGGCCGACGCTGCGCGATCCCCGCATTGGCGCGTATTTCGGAATATCCCGATCCGCACGGCAGCGCCGCGAGATCGCTGTCGAATCCCGTTCCCGATGGCCTGCGCCGGCCGTGATTGCCGATGCTGTTCAATCGGCGGTCGATGACTCGACGGGATTCCCCGTTGACGATCGCTCGACCTGATTCCGTGAGAAAACCGGATGATCTTTTCGATTTGATGAAATGGCAGATGCGGGATTGATTTCACGAAAATGAAATGCACCACTCGCCGATTTTCGAATACCGCGACATTCGGTGCGAAAGGCGCGTGATCGACGTCATGCCGACAGGGTCGGCGGATTCAACATCTTTCGTCCGGTTGCAGGCCGCGCCGGCTGCGTCATATCGCGCAGCGCGCGATATGAAACCGAAGCTCCGACTCTTCCGGATCGCCGCTGCCGCTGCGCGGCCGGTAGACGCCGATCGTCGTGCCGTTCGCGCCGATCGGCGCGAGCGTCACGGTCCAGTCGTCGCTCGGCGACGACGGACCGACCAGCAGCGTCGTTGCATCGCTGCGCTGCGCGACGCGCGCTTGCGGCACCCGGTCGATCAGGCATTGTTCGACCGCGGATGCCGGGCGCGTGGACGATACGTAGATCAGCGGGGTATCGGCATTGCCTTGCACGCTGCCGCCGGAGGAGGAGGGCGAGCCCGCGCATCCGGCCATCACGGTGACAGCGCCGGCCAACAGGCAACGTACAAACATCTCGGAGGATTTCATGGGTCGGTTCAATTCTCGTTCGGCGCAAACGCGTGCGCGCTGCGGACGCGTTTAGGTTCGAAAAGGAGCGGTGCGAAGCCATCCGCGCGGAGCGTCGCGGTGCGGACACGACAGGATGGCTGACCTCCGCCGGTGCCTCGCAGCCTACCAAGGTGTGCGCGGCGAGGGTGTGAGAAATTGTACGACGGTGAACTGTCCGCAAGGGCACGCGTCATCCGCTCACCGCTCACCGCTCACCGCTCACCGCTCACCGCTCACCGCTCACCGCTCACCGCTCACCGCTCACCGCTCACCGCTCACCGCTCACCGCTCACCGCTCACCGCTCACCGCTCACCGCTCACCGCTCACCGCTCACCGCTCACCGCTCACCGCTCACCGCTCACCGCTCACCGCTCACCGCTCACCGCTCACCGCTCACCGCTCACCGCTCACCGCTCACCGCTCACCGCTCACCGCTCACCGCTCACCGCTCACCGCTCACCGCTCACCGCTCACCGCTCAGGGCCCACCGAACCCGATGCCCGCATTCCAAACCAGTCATTCCGCACCATGTTTTTGTGCGCGGATGCCGCGCTCGAGTTCAACGTCTTGCAGCCGCGCAACTTCGCATCCGAGCAAATCCTTATGTGTCGAAATCTCATATTGCGAACGAAATAAGTGCTGCCTATCGTTCGAACTTGCCATGACGATCAGGGTGGCGCGAACCCGTTGCGTCTCGAATATGAAGCGGCGCTGCATATCGCGCAGTCCGGCGAGCCGGCCGAGTCGATGGACTTGATCTGGCTCAAGTGGCGGCGTGCCGCGCCGTTAGCACAACAAGACTCGCAACGGAGATAACCATGAGTAGCATCACCGAGCCCGCCGGCCAGGCAGGCTCTTTCCCCTTCTTTTCCAAGGAAGCCACGGTCGCGCGACCCGGCTTTTCGCGCTGGATGGTGCCGCCCGCGGCGCTGGCGGTGCATCTGTGCATTGGACAAGCCTATGCGTTCTCGGTCTTCAACGGACCGCTGACCAAGGTGATCGGCATCACCGGGGCCGCGCCCGGCGACTGGTCGCTGACCACGCTCGGCTGGATTTTCTCGCTCGCGATCGTGTGCCTCGGGCTGTCGGCCGCGTTCGCGGGCAAGTGGCTCGAGCGGGTCGGCCCGCGCCGCACGATGTTCACCGCGGCGTGCTGTTTCGGCGGCGGCTTCCTGATCTCCGCGCTCGGCGTGTGGACCCACCAGATCGCGCTGCTGTATCTCGGCTACGGCGTGATCGGCGGGATCGGTCTCGGGCTCGGCTACGTCTCGCCGGTGTCGACGCTGATCCGCTGGTTCCCCGACCGGCGCGGCATGGCGACGGGCATGGCGATCATGGGCTTCGGCGGCGGCGCGATGATCGCCGCGCCGCTGTCGGTCGCGCTGATGAATCACTTCAAGAGCGCGACGAGCATCGGCGTCGCGGAAACGTTCGTCGTGCTCGGCATCGCCTACTTCATCTCGATGACGATCGGCGCGCTTGCGATCCGCGTGCCGCCCGCCGACTGGAAGCCGGCCGGCTGGACACCGCCGGCAACGTCGCGGAACAAGATGATCACGACGCAGCACGTGCATATCGACCAGGCGCTCAAGACCCCGCAGTTCTATCTGATCTGGCTCGTGCTGTTCCTCAACGTGACGGCGGGGATCGGCATTCTCGGCCAGGCGTCGGTGATGATCCAGGAAAGCTTCAAGGACACGGTGAGCGCGGCCGCGGCGGCCGGCTTCGTCGGGCTGCTGTCGCTGTTCAACATGGGCGGCCGGTTCGTCTGGGCGTCGGCGTCGGACTGGGTCGGCCGCAAGAACACCTATTTCATCTTCTTCGCGCTCGGTGCGGTGCTGTACTACTGCGTGCCGGGCTTCGCGTCATCCGGACAGATCGCGCTGTTCGTGCTCGCGTACTGCGTGATCCTGTCGATGTACGGCGGAGGCTTCGCGACCGTGCCGGCCTATCTGGCCGACATGTTCGGCACCGCGTTCGTCGGCGGTATCCACGGCCGCCTGCTGACCGCCTGGGCGGCCGCGGGGGTGGCGGGGCCGGTGCTCGTGAATTACATCCGCGCGTACGAAGTGGCGCACGGCGTCGCGAAGGCCGACGCGTACACGATGACGGTGCACATCATGGCCGTGCTGCTGGTGATCGGCTTCTTCTGCAATCTCTTTGTAAGGCGCGTCGACGATCGGCACTACATGAACGATGCGCAGCTCGCATCGGGCAAATAACGGAGGATCCCCATCATGAGCAATGCGATTCACGCATCCCATCCGACCCGCAAGGGCACGCTCGCCGTGTTCTGGCTATACGTATTGATTCCGCTCGCATGGGGCGTCGTCAATACGATCACGCAGGCATTGAAACTCTTTCACTGAATCCGTCGCCTTGGGTGAAGTTGTGTGCTGTTTTGTCTTTGACGGACGGCACGCAATGCCCGTTTTCCGTCACGGCGGGCGCGAAGCCGGCTCGGAAAAATCATCTGGAATGCACTGAAAATTCGCGGCGGCGCCGGTTATCCGGCCGTCGCGAAATCGGCTTCCCGCCGCTATCTCATTGATCTTTCGGGTGAAGTTTACGGTTCTGAAAAAGACGCATCGAAACTGTCAACGCAGCGTCGATTCGAGGCGTTATAGAGCCAGTGCGTTAGTACTCGGCCTGAAAAGATTCCTTACGTTTTGTTTCATGACAAGCGCGGGACCTTGGGCAATACTGGCGCCCGGTGCGGTTAAAGCATCGTTTTATCGGGTACTACCGTTTAGACATTCAAGGAAAAAACAATGAAGAAGATCATCGCTTCGCTGGCAACCGCCGCTCTCGCATTCGCATCGGCTTCCGTGTTCGCACAAGCTTCGGCACCGGCAGCTTCGGCACCGGCCGCAGCGTCGGCAGTCAAGCACGACAAGAGCAAGCCGAAGCACGAAATGAAGGAACACGGCACGGCGAAGGGCAAGGCGAAGGCCGCAGCCGCTTCGGCAGCCGGCACGAACGACAAGGGCGCAGCACAGTAAGTGCTTGCGCGGCGGCCGCGTGAGCGGCCGTCGTTGTCCACGTGACGCGAACCCCGCACGCTTCGGCATGCGGGGTTTGTTTTTTTGGGGTGGGGATACGTCGCGACGTGTCTCGATCGACCGTCACGAAGGCGTGTGCGGCGGCGCGCTCAGGCTGTCCAGCAGCGCGCGCATGCGCCGCCAGTGCGTCCCCTCCCAGAACACGCGTCGGCATACGTCGCAGGTCACGAAGCGCGTATGCCGCTGCAGCACGCCGGGCGGCGCGCGACCGATCGCATCGGACGGCTCGATCCGGCGCAGCGGTGCATTGCAGGCGAGGCACAGCCTGAACGGCTGCGCACTGCGCGCGAGATCGAGTCGCGCGAACAGTGCGCGCAGCTGCGCCTCGGGTTTCAGTTCGCGCACATAGCAGCCGTGCGTGATCGAGCCGCGCTTCAGCAGTTCGCGATCGCGGGTCAGCACGATCCTCGCGTCGCGCGCGGCGATCGTTTCGATCAGCGCATCGGGGTAGTGATTGTCGTAGAGCGTATCGAAGCCCGCGAGGCGCAGCAGCTGCGCGAGCCCGCCGAGATGCGCATCCGCGATGAAGCGCGTGACGCGCAGCGGTGCCGCCCGTACCCGCAGCAGAGGCTGGATGTCGAAGGTCTCGAAGCGTGGATAGACGGCGACGCGATCGCCGCTCGCGAGCACCCGCCCGAAGCTCGACGATTCGCCGTTGACCAGGATCAGCTCCACTTCGGTGTGCGGCACGCCGAGCGCTTCGATCGCATGCTTGACGGTTGCGTCGGGCGCGCACGTGCGCTCGAACTCGCGACGGCGCAGCGCTCGCGCGAGGAAATCGTTCAGCTCCTCATAGAAGCGGAAAGTGACGATGACCATCACGCCAGTATCGCACCGGCGCCGGCTTCGCGCGGAGCGGAACGCCGCGCCTGCAAACGTCACGCGCCTGTGCTTTACTCCGTGCTTGTCATGCACAAGGAGCAACGGATGGATATCGGATTTATCGGGCTGGGCGAGATGGGCGCCGCGATCGCGGCCAATCTGCTGAAGGCCGGGCACCGGGTGCGGGTCTGGAACCGTTCGCCGGAGCGCGTGGCGGCGCTCGCCGTGCAGGGCGCCGTGCAGGTCGCGACGCCCGCCGAAGCGATGACGGGCGATGCCGTGTTCTCGATGCTCGCCGACGACAAGGCGGTGCGCGGCGTATTCGACGCGGCACTCCTCGAACAGGCGCCGCGCGGCCTGATCCACGTCAACCTGGCGACGATCTCGGTCGCGCTCGCCGAATCGCTCGCGCATGCGCATGCCGAGCGCGGCATTCACTATGTCGCGGCGCCGGTGATGGGCCGCCCGCACGTGGCCGCCGCCGCGCAGCTGACGATCATCGCGGCGGGCCCGGCCGAGGCGATCGACCGCGTGCAGCCCGCATTCGATGCGATCGGCCAGAAAACCTGGCGGCTCGGCTCGCTGCCGCAGCAGGCCAACGCGGTGAAGATTGCCGCCAATTTCACGATTGCGTCGGCGATCGAGACAATGGGCGAAGCCGCCGCGCTGCTCGCCGCGCATGGCGTCGCGATGAACGACTATCTCGACGTGATCACCAACAGCGTGTTTCCCGGTCCGGTGTACCAGGGCTATGGCTCGATGATCGCCGACGCGCGCTACGAACCCGCGCTGTTCAAGGCGAGCCTCGGGCTGAAGGACGTACGGCTTGCGCTCGAAGCGGGCGATGCGGCGTCGGTGCCGATGCCCGTCGCGAGCGTCGTGCGCGACAGCCTGATCGAGGCGATCGCGCACGGAGACGGCGACAAGGATTTCGCGGTACTCGGTCAGGTGGCCGCGCGTCGCGCCGGGCGTTGAGCGGGTCGGCGGGCGCGGCGGCGGCGCGCGGGACTGACGCGCCGGCGGGTTCCCCGGCATAATCGCCGTTTCCCTTTTCACGGTTGGAAGCGAGGCGGCGATGAGTTTGCATACCTGGTGGCTGTTTGTGGCGACGGTATTCGTCGTTTCCGCGATTCCCGGCCCGAACATGCTGCTGGTGATGACGCACGGCGCGCGCCACGGGCTGCGCCGGTCGACCGCGACGATGGCGGGCTGCATGACGGCGCTCGTCTCGATGCTGTCGGTGTCGGCGGCCGGGCTGGGGGTGTTTCTCGAGGCGTGGCCCGCGATGTTCAATGTGCTGCGCTTCGCGGGCGCGGCCTATCTGATCTACCTCGGCGTCAAGGCCTGGCGCGCGCGCGTCGACGAAACGCCGGCCGCCGGGGATCTCGAACCGGACGCGGGCAGCCTGCGCGCCGCGGCGCAGGCATCGCACTGGACCCTGTTCCGCAACGGCTTTCTGGTCGCGGGCAGCAATCCGAAAGCCATCCTGTTCGCCGCTGCGCTGCTGCCCCAGTTCATCAATGCGTCGGCGCCCACGCTGCCGCAGTTCGGCATCCTCGTCGCGACGTTCGCGGTGATCGAGGTAAGCTGGTACGTCGTCTATGCATCGTTCGGCACGCGCATCGGCGCGACGCTCAAGAGCGCGAGCGTCGCCAGGGCGTTCAACCGGATGACGGGCGGACTGTTCGTCGGCTTCGGCGCGATGATGGCGCTGGTGCGCCACTAAGACTTCACCGGCGGCAGTCCGAACCCGCGCCCCGCGTTCCCGAGGAACGCGGGGCGTTTTTTTGGGGCGGCCGCTACCGGCTCGCGTCCGCGTGCGGCGCGACCGCGCCGAGCACGAGCGCCGCCGCCGCGAAAGTCAGTCCGACCGCGCACACCGCACCCCAGCCGGCCCACGCCCAGGCTACCCCGGCCAGCATCGCGCCGAGGGCGCCGCCGATGAAGAAGATCCCGACGAAGAGCCCGTTCAGCCGCCCGCGCGCGGCCGGATTCAGCAGATTGACGGCGCGGCGGCCGAGCGTCTGGTCGGCGACGACGCCCGCATCGAGCGTCGCCGCCGCGACGACCAGCAGCGCCACGGCCGGCACCGGGTGCGCGGTCGCGTCGAAGCCGCCCCAGCCCGCGCCCGCGACACCCATCACCGTCAGCGCGGCCAGCATCGCGAGATGCGCGCCGCGCGCGACGCGCCGATCCCAGCCCCGGTCGCCCGCCCGGCCGGCGAGCGGCGTGACGATCGCGCCGGTCGCGCCGGCGAGCGCGAAGAGGGCGATGCCGTGCAAGCTGAAATGGAACGGCGCCTGAGCGAGCCGCAGCCCGATCGCGGTCCAGAACGCGCTGAACGACGCCATCACGAGCGCGGCCGACAGCGCGTACCGCTGCAGCACGCGCTCGGTCGTCGCGAGTGTCCACAGCGAGCGCAGCAATGCGCCGTAGCGGGTCGAGACGGCAGGTGCGCGCGCCGGCAGCTGCGCGGCGAGGACCACGGCGATCAACAGGTTCGCGGCCGCGGCCGTTGCGTAGAACGCGCGCCAGCCCGCCGCGTCGGCAATCAAGCTGGCGATCGGCCGCGACAGCAGGATGCCGAGCATCAGGCCGCTCATCACATTGCCGACCGCGCGGCCGCGCTGCGCGTCCGGCGCCATCGACGCGGCGAGCGGCACCAGCATCTGGATCACGCTCGACGTGGCTCCGGCGACGAACGCCGCGCCGAGGAACAGCGCGCCGGAATGCGTGACGGCGGGGATCGCGAGCGTCGCCGCGCAGATCACGAGCGTCGTGACGATCAGGCGGCGGTTCTCCAGCAGGTCGATCAGCGGGACCAGCAGTACGAGGCCGGCCGCGTAGCCGAGCTGAGGCAGCATCGCGACCAGCCCGGTCAGGCCGGCGGGCAGGTGCAGTGCGGCGCTGATCGGGCCGGTGAGCGGCTGCGCGGCGAACAGGTTGATGATGATCACGCCGGTGGTCGCGGCGAAGAAGACGGTCAACGCCGGGGTCAGGGCGGGTGGCGATGGGTCGGCGGACGGCGCGGGGCACAGATCGGCAGGCTGGTTCATCGAAGGCACCGGATGAGGGGGTGGAAAGTCCTCATCGTAGAGAGCGACTCTTTATGCCACAATTGAAATATGTTTAATATGATTATGCGAGTTTGTTTTGAATACGCGTGACCTTCAGGCCTTCGTGGCCGTGGTGGACAGCGGTTCGATGGTCGCGGCCGCGACCCGGCTTCATCTGACGCAGCCGGGCCTCACGCGGCGGGTGCAGAACCTCGAGAACCTCTTGGCCGTATCGCTGCTCGACCGGCAAAGCAAGCCGCTCAAGCCTACGGCGGCGGGCCGCGAAGTGTATGCGCTGGCGCGCAAGGTGCTGAGTTCGGTGGACGACCTGCTGGCCGTCGCCGCGCCCGGCAGCGAACCGGCGGGCGAATTGCGGATCGGCGTGCCGCCGTTCCTGTCGGAGCTGGCGCTCGAGAGGCCGGTCGACCGGCTGCGCGACATGTTTCCGCGTCTGACCTTGCGTGTCACGGCGGGCTGGTCGCCCGCGCTGCTGCACGGTGTCGAGCGCGCGTCGCTCGATGTGGCGGCGGTGATGATGCCCGCCGGCTACGAGATGTCCGGCAGCCTGGTTTCGACGCTGCTGAGCGTCCAGCCGACTGTGCTGGTCGCGGCGCGCGATTTTCCGTTGCCGGCCGGGCGCCTGTCGCTCGACGCACTGTCGCGTTATCCATGGGTATTGAGCCAGGACGGCTGCGGGATGCGTTCGGCGCTGAGTCGCGCGTTCGGCGCGGCCGGCTTGCCATTCGATGTCGCGGTGGAGGCGTTCGGCTCGGAGCTGCAGTTGTCGATGGTCGCGCGCGGCGCAGGACTCGGCGTCGTGTCGACGCCGGCGCTGGCTCGCAGCCGCCATCGCGACGCACTGCGGGTCATCGATACCGCGGACCTGGAGCCGGGCGTCAACATCTGGCTGGTGCACGCGATGCTGCCCGGGCGGCTGATGCGGCCGGTCGCGCTGCTGCGGGACCAGCTGACGGACATCTTGAAGGCGGAAAACGGGGCGTGAGGAAGGCGCGAACCCGTCGTACCGCCAGGGGCCAGCCCGAATACCGCTCGGTTAGAGCCAGTATTCGAGGGAAAGTCCTTATTTTCGATACGGAAATGTTGCATTGCGTCAAACAAGGCGGTATAGTTCGAACCGTCTCCTCCATGTCTCCTCTGATATGGATTCAGCCCGCCTCTACAGGCGGGCTTTTTTTTGCCTTCGCGATCCCGCCGGTCAGAATTTGTACGACACCCCGACATAGCTGATGATCGGGTCGGCCTTCAGTTCCGACTTCGATTCCGCCAGCTCGGTGCCGTCCGCCGCCTTGATCGTCACCGTCGACGTGGTCTTGAGCGGGATGTACGTGACCGATGCGACAAGTCCCCAGTGATCGGTGATGTTGTACGTGAGCCCGGCGTTGAATACCGGTTGCCATGACGACGACGCCTTCGCCGACACCTGCGTCGTGCCCGATTTGCCCGCGCCCGCGGCCAGGATGGCGCCCAGGTTCTGCTGGGTCTGCAGCACGAAGTTCGGCTGCAGCTGCACGTCGCTGAACCAGTTGTACGACACCCCGACGCCGAGGAACGGCCGCAGCTTCGCGGTCGGCGCGCCGAAGTAGTACTGGAAGATCATCGCGGGGCTCCACTGCCGCACGCTTTTCACGATCGGGTTGACCGGGCCGATGCCGATGTTCTGCGAACCGAGCGCGCCCGCCGGGCCGGGAGGCTGGATCGTCCCCTGGCCGCTGATCTTGAACACGGGCGGCACGCCCGCCACGGACGTGACCGCGATGTGATCGGTCAGGAAGTGGCTGACCGTCAGCCCCACCGTATCCGCGCCGCTGGTCCGCGTTCCGGTGCCCTGCGAGGTGAACGACGCAGGCAGCCGCAGCGGCGTGTTGATCGGCGTCGGCGCGACGTAGGTGGTGAGCGGCGTGGTGCTCTGCTGCGGCATCACGTGGAACCAGCCGAGCGTCACCACGTTGCTGCCCGCGCTTTGCGCGTGCGCGGCGAACGGCGCCAGCGCGGCGGCGCTCGCCGCCGCGCACAGGATCTTTTTCATCGCAGGTTCCCTGTCGCGTTCACTGGACGAAGGCGCCGATCGTGAAATACGGCGACGACGCGTTGGACATGTCGAGGAAGCCGAACACGCCTCCGGTGAAGATGAACTTGCCGGTCGGCGCGGTGCTGCTCGCCCCGACGTGCGTCGACGTGACCGTGCCGGGAACCGTCTGCGTGTAGTCGAGATTCAGCGCGGTCGCGAGCGATGCCTGCGAGGCGTTGAACGGATCGAGCAGCGTCGCCTGGGTATTGGTGAGCGCAGTCGTCCGGTAATCGAACTGGCTGTCGACGCCGATGTACTCGCCGTTCTGCGAGCCGAGCGCGACCGACGTCTGGGGAGACAGGATCGAGATGCCCGATTCGTCGTCGGCGGTCAGCCCGGGTATGCCGTTCGCGTCCGGTGTCGGATTCGGATTGGCGACGCCCGTGCGAATCATGATCGGCACCAGTTGGTTGCGCAGCTTGCCGACGATGATGAAGCCCTTCGCTTCCGGCACCGTCGCGAGCGTCGGCTTGACCTGGCCCTGGTAGTGGTCGGTCTCGAAGGCGCCGCTGCCGTCCGCCGACTGCACGAGGTTCGTGCCGGGCTGCCGGCAGGTGCCCGCGTAGATGCCGGTCGTATCGCAGCGGGTCCACGAGCCGTCGGCGTTGATCGTCACCTGCGCGTCGATCGTCGTCGGCGTGAAGTTCTGCGACGGCACCTGGCCGTAGCCGAGCTGGCTGTAGGTGCCCGCGAGATTCGCGATGTTGGTTTCGAGCGTCGTGAAGCCGATGAACGGGTAGTACGGGAACGTGGTGTCGGGCACCGCGCCCTGGCCGAGCAGGCCCGCGTACGAAATTTCCTTGCCGGGTATCGTGCCGCCCGCCACCCCCATCCCGATGAACACGCGAGCGGGGCGCGTCGGGTCGAGGCTCGCGCCGTTCAGCCGGTACGCGCAGTTGTTCAGCTTCTGGGTCGGCAGCCCGGTTTCCTGCGTGATCGTGCCGCTTTGGGTCGTGCCGGCGCGCGTCGGCGCGACCGTGCCGGTGGTCTGCGGAATCGGCGACTCCACATAGGTGACCTGCCAGGTCATCTTGGTCGTGTCGATTTGCAGCTGGGCCAGCTCGCCGTCGCCGCCGCCGCCGGTGTAGACCGTGCTGTAGTCGAGCGACGACGGGCACAGGGCGGTTTCCACGAGCGGGGCCGGATTGTTGTTGTCGCCGCCCCCGCAGGCCGTCAGGATGGGCGCGGCAATGGCCAGCGCCAGAACGAGGTTCCGCTTCATATCGCATCTCCAAGATTGTCTTTATGCGGCGGCCGGCTCCCTGTCGGCCGCTTCTTGCTGCGCCCTGCCTTTGCTCTGCGCGCAGCGTCCCCAGCCGCTTACTTGCTGATCTGCGCGCCCACGCCGAAGTACGGCGCCGACGGGGTTTGCCCCGCGATCGCCGACGTCTGCGTGATCCCGCCGTTGACGGTGCCCTGGACCAGCGACGCGAACAGCCCGCCTGTCGCGATCGCGTAGCCGGATGCCGCCGGCTGGTTGGCCGCCGCGATCGTCGTGATGCCGATGAGCCCCGGCGTCGCCTGGCCGTAGTCCAGGTTGAAGCCGCTTTCGGCCGCCTGCGTGCTCGGATTGACGAAGGTGCCCGTGGTCCCCTTGATCACGGTCGCGGTGTACTTGAAGTTCGAATCCGCGCCCGCGTAACCGCCGTCGAAGCTGCCCGACGACAGCGCGGTCGCGCTACCGAGCACGGCGATGCCGGATTCGTCGTCGACCTGGGCGTCGGCGTGCAGCGGCGCGGTGCCGAGGTTGACGTAGCCGGTCCGGACGATCACGGGCACGGTCGCGCCGTTGAGCTGCCCGATCACCATGTGCGCGGTGCCCGATTTGCCCGTCGCGCCGATCAGCGGCAGCTTCGTCTGCGGCAGGATCTGCGGGGCGCTGGTGCTGTTGAAATAGCCGGTGCCGCTCGCTGCCCACGGGTTGCCCGTCGTCAGGCAGCCCGCCGAACTGGTCGACGTGCAGGCGCCGTTCGCGTCGAAGGTCTCGGTCGAATTCGTCCCCTCGGTCGCATAGTTGCCGGACGGCACGAGGTGATAGAGCAGCGCGTTGTACGTGCCGGGCAGCTTCGTGAGATCGGTCGTCGTGTTCGCGAAACCGAGGAACGGGTAGAAGTCGAAGTGACGGTTCGGCACCTGACCGACGTTCTGGTAGAGCGTGATCCCGGCAAGGCTGATGTCGAGCCCGGCAAACTGGATGGTCGCGCCCGGAATGCCGCCGCCGGCGACGCCGAAGCCGATCAGGATCATCGGCGGGTTCGCCTGGTTGAAGTCCGCCGCCGTCGAATAGGTGGTGTTGGTCAGTGGCGACGTGCCGCTGCCGGGCGTGAGGACGAACGCGCAGCGGGTCTGCTCGGCGGTCGGCAGCGTGCCCGTCGGCGGATGGATCACGTTGCCCGTGATCGTCGTGCCGGCCCGGCTCGGCGTGACCGTGCCGGTCGCGAGCGGGATCGGCGACTCGAGCCATTTGAGCGTGTACGTCATCGCCGTCGCGTTGATGTTCACGCTCACGATCTCACCGCTGCCGGCGCCGCCCAGATACGTGCTGCTGCCGATATCGGCGGTCGGGGGACATAGCGATGCGTTGCTCGGGGTCGACGTGGGCGGCCCCTGGGTGCCGCAACTGGACCCTGAGCATTGCGAAACATTGACGGGGGCGGGGGGCGCGCCGTCACCTCCTCCACAAGCGACCAGCAAAGGGGCGAGGGCAATGGCCGTTGCCACCCCTTTTGATAAGGCGTGCATCATGCCTCTGTCTCCAATCTGTTTAATTGTCCGGACTAATTTGGCCGCGCCGTTTTCCGCTGTCAATTGATGGAATCGTCTAAAAAAGACGATTTAAACAACGAGAATTGTCGGAAGCGAATCTCAGAGAGGGATAGCGGATGATATTGAAACGAAACGAGCGTTTAAAATCGGCTGGGGGGTGGTCTCGGAAAGGCGATTGGGTGTGGTTTTCCTGAATATTATGCAGGCTGACGGAACATTTTTATTACGAAATGTCGGGTGAATCCCTATTCGGGATTTTCAGTATTCGCGGGCAAATCATTGAGTATGATTTAGGTTTTGAAATTGAAAGCTTGTAAATATCTGTTAATGCGGTGACATTTCTTTAATAACTTTCATTTTTAAAGCTTCGAAAATAAAAAAGCCGGCCTGGAAGGCCGGCTTCGATGCGCGGGAAAGCGCGGCTCAGCGATTGAGCCCGCTATCCTCCTCCGCGCCGATGCTGAGGTTCATGCACTGGATCGCGGCACCCGACGCGCCCTTGCCGAGGTTGTCGAGCCGCGCGACCGTGACGAAGCGCTCCGCCGTGCCGAACACGAACAGATCGACGCGGTTGGTGTCGTTGTTCCCCTGCACGTCGAAGAAGCCGTCGTCGAGGTTGTCGGCGGCATCGAACGGCGCGACCCGCACGAATGCTTCGCCCGCATAGTGCTCGGCGAACACGCGCTGCACGTCCTGCGGCGTCGCACGCTTCGCGAGCTGGCTCGGCGTGAAGTACGTGGTGACCGCGAGCCCCTTGTAGAACGGCCCGACGATCGGCGTGAACAGCGGGGCGTTCGCGAGGCCGGTGTGGGCGGCCATCTCGGGCAGATGCTTGTGCGCGAGCGCGAGCGCATACGCGCGCGGGCCGGCGAGCTTGCCGCTCGTATCGGCTTCGTAGTCGGCGATCATCTTCTTGCCGCCGCCGCTGTAGCCGGTGATCGAATAGCTGTGCGCGGCGAAATCCGCCGCGACGATGCCGGCGTCGACCAGCGGACGCATGGCCAGGACGAACGCCGACGCGTGGCAGCCGGGCACCGCGATGCGCTTCGACGCGCGGATGCGCTCGCGTTGCGCGCGATTCAGTTCGGGCAGGCCGTACGCCCAGTCGGCGCTGGTGCGGAAGGCGGTGCTCGCGTCGATCAGCGTGGTGCGATCGTTGTCGACCAGCGACGCCGATTCGCGCGATGCGGTATCGGGCAGGCACAGGAACGTCACGTCCGACGCGTTGATGAGGCGGCGGCGCTCGTCGACATCCTTGCGCTTCGCTTCGTCGATCCGCAGGATCTCGACGTCGCCGCGCGCGGACAGGTATTCGAAGATCTTCAGACCGGTCGTGCCTTCCTGGCCGTCGACAAAAACTTTCGTGCTCATCTCGCTCTCACAGAATCGGGGCGGTTGACGCGGGTTGCGCCAAAGAAAGCGCCATTTTAAGACGTGATGCGCCGCATCGTAACCGGCCGGGTCCAAAAAAAACGGCGCGCCGGCCGTCTTGCGTCCCTGATTCGGGCGGCCGGATGCCGGGCGCCCGAGCGAGGAGAGGAGGTTACCGGCGGCCCGCGACCCAGCGCGCGGTGGTGGCGGCGATGCGCGCGCCGAACAGCTTCGCGGTTTCCAGGTCGCCCGGCAGCGGGCCTTCGTCCGGCGAGGCATCGGCGGGCGACTGGCCGAGCAGGCCGCTGAAGCTGCCCAGGTAGTTGATGTCGTTGCGCGTCGCGGCTTTCGTGTTGGCCGGCATCAGGCTCGTGCCGACCCATAGCATTCCATGCTGCATCGCGAACGTGACGAAATATTGAAGGGTCGACAGTTTGTCGCCGTTCATCGACGCCGAGTTCGTGAAGCCGGCCGCGATCTTGTCCTTCCAGCTTTGCGTGAACCATGCCTTCGAGCTTGCGTCGGCGAATTTCTTGAAGTCGGCGGACGCGCCGCCCATGTAGGTCGGCGCGCCGAACACGATCGCGTCGGCGGCGTCGAGCGCGGCCCAGCCGGCGTCGTCGAGATCGCCGACGGCGAGCAGCCGTGCGTTGGCGCCGGCATCGCGGATCCCGGTCTCGACGGCCTCGGCCAGTTTCTTCGTGTGGCCGTAGCCGCTGTGATAGACGATGACGATGTTGGACATGCTGATTCCTCGAAAAAGGAGCAGGGCGCCCGGAATGGGCGATGGAGTGCGCGTGCGGCGGCGCGGTGAGCGGCGAACGACAGCTGCTCGAGTCTAGCAACACAAGCCGGCAGGAAAAGCGCCGCGCCCGTATCAGTGAGTGTCGCGAATGACGGCAATCGGGCAGCTTACTGCCCGTAAGTCACGATGATCTGCGCGGAACCGATCGCCTCGGTGCCGATCTCGTGATCGAACATCTGGGCGGGCCGCCCGCCGGCGACGCGCAGATCGGTGGACTTCAGCGCGTAGACGGTCACCACATAGTGATGCGGCTTGCCGGGCGGCGGGCACGGCCCGCCATATCCGTCCGAGCCGAAGTCGTTGCGCGCCTCGGTCGCGCCGATTTTCTTCAGGTAGCCGGACGCGCTTGCGTCGGCGGGGATGCTCGTGACGGTCGGCGGAATGCCCGCGACCGCCCAGTGCCACCAACCGTGGCCGGGTGCGTCGGGATCGAGCATCGTGATGGCGAAGCCCCGTGTGCCCGGCGGCGGATCGCGCCAGGTCAGCTGCGGGGAGCGGTTGCCGCCCTTGCAGTCGCCCTGGTTGAAGACCTGCGCCGCGGCGACGCGCGCGCCGGCGCGCAGATCGTCGCTCGTGAGCGTGAAGGCGTCCTGGGAGAAAACGTGCGGCGCACCGGCGAGACCGGTCGCGCAAAGACAGGCGAGAACGAGCGAGGGCAGGCGGCGGGACGAACCAGGCGGAACGACTCGGCGACCCACATGCATATGGCGCTTCTCCCGTCACGTATGCCGGCGTTCGCCCGGCGCTGGTTGTTGTTGCGTCTCTCTGCCCGTTCAGGGAACCAGTCTAACATTAGGGCCGCATGGCGGAGCGACCTCGGACAAGTTATCGCGCCGCGCCGGACCATGAAAAAAGCCGCCTGTCGCGACGACAGGCGGCTCGTTCCGGCGAGGCGGTCGGGCACCGCCCGGCGTTATTCCTGGACGCCCGTTGCGCCGCCGTGCGCGGCCGACCACTCGGCCGGCGCGTGCAGGAATTTCTCGACTTCGTCGAGCGTGCGGGTCTCGAAGTAGCCCGACTGCTTGGCGACGCGCAGCACATCCCACCAGGTCGCGAGCGCATGCAGGTCGACGTCGATGTCTTTCAGCACCGACACGCTTTCCTTGAAGATGTTGTAGTGGAACAGTACGAAGCAGTGATTCACCTGAGCGCCCGCCGTGCGCAGCGCATTGATGAAGTTGATCTTGCTGCGGCTGTCGGTGGTCAGATCCTCGACCAGCAGCACGCGCGAGCCTTCTTCGAGCAGACCTTCGATCTGCGCGTTGCGGCCGAAGCCCTTCGGCTTTTTCCGCACGTACTGCATCGGCAGCATCATGCGGTCCGCAATCCACGCGGCGAACGGGATGCCGGCGGTTTCGCCGCCCGCTACCGCGTCGATCTGCTCATAGCCGACGTCGCGCAGGATCGTCGCTTCCGCCATTTCCATCAGGCCGCGGCGCACCCGCGGATAAGAAATCAGCTTGCGGCAGTCGATGTAGACGGGGCTGGCCCAGCCCGACGTGAAAATGAAAGGCTTGTCGGCGTTGAAGTGCACCGCCTGCACTTCGAGCAGCATTTTGGCGGTCGTGTCGGAGATCGTCTGACGATCGAAGCCTGTCATGGGCATTCCTTGGATGATGAGCGAGGGGCGGGCGCGGGCCCGGTGGCGCAGCAAGTGAGTCCCCGGACGGGGTGCGGGCCGACGTTGCCGTCGACGGAATCGCATCGCTGCGCGCGTAGCCCGCTATTTTACCCGATCCGGGCGATTTTCGATTCGATTCACGCAGATTCGGTGCTTGCGCGCACGCGCGCCGGCACCCCGAGATCTTCGATTCCGCAGACGGTCGGCCATCCGTGCGGCAGGCCGCCGGACCGACCGGGTTGTCGCGTCGCAGCAAGGTTTTGGCGGGCGCGAGGTGTACACTAGGCGACCCTCAGAATTCGCTCGGTACCTGATACTTCTTGCTTGCCACCCGCCAAGGTTGATAGCGCGCCGATCCGGTGCGCAACGGCCGCCGCAGTCGATCACCCCTTCGATCTCCCTGAACGCGGCTCACGGTACCCGGTACTGAGTCTTTCATTACGCATGTCTCTCGCAGGTCAATCATGGATGAACAACTGAAGCAGAGCGCTCTCGCCTATCACCAGAACCCGAAACCCGGCAAGATTTCGGTCACGCCCACCAAGCCGCTGTCGAACCAGCTCGATCTGTCGCTCGCCTATTCGCCCGGCGTCGCCGCCGCGTGCGAGGCGATTTACGCCGATCCGCTCGATGCACAGAAATACACGTCGCGCGGCAACCTCGTCGGCGTCGTGACCAACGGCACGGCCGTGCTGGGCCTCGGCAACATCGGGCCGCTCGCGGCGAAGCCGGTGATGGAAGGCAAGGGTTGCCTGTTCAAGAAGTTCGCGGGCATCGACGTGTTCGACATCGAACTCGCCGAATCCGATCCGGACAAGCTGGTCGAGGCGATCGCGATGCTCGAGCCGACCCTGGGCGGTATCAACCTCGAGGACATCAAGGCGCCCGAGTGCTTCTACATCGAGCAGAAGCTGCGCGAGCGGATGAAGATCCCCGTGTTCCACGACGACCAGCACGGCACGGCGATCATCGCGTCGGCGGCGATCCTGAACGGCCTGAAGGTGGTCGGCAAGTCCCTCGGCGAAGTGAAGCTCGTCTGCTCGGGCGCGGGCGCGGCGGCGATCGCCTGTCTCGACCTGCTGGTGAAGCTCGGTCTCGACAAGGCGAACGTGCTGGTGGCCGATTCGAAGGGCGTGATCTACGAGGGGCGCGGCAATCTCGATCCGTCGAAGCAGCGCTATGCGGCGACCACCGATGCGCGCACGCTCGGCGACGCGATCCGCGACGCCGACGTGTTCCTCGGCTGTTCGAGCGCGGGCGTGCTGAAGCAGGACATGGTCAAGACGATGGCCGGCCAGCCGCTGATCCTGGCGCTCGCGAACCCGGAGCCGGAAATCCGCCCGGAAGACGCGAAGGCCGTGCGCCCGGACGCGATCGTCGCAACCGGCCGCTCGGACTATCCGAACCAGGTCAACAACGTGCTGTGCTTCCCGTTCATCTTCCGCGGCGCGCTCGACGTCGGCGCGACGACGATCACCGAGGAAATGAAGCTCGCGTGCGTGCGTGCGATCGCCGAGCTGGCGCAGGAAACCGACCAGAGCGAGGAAGTGGCGAAGGCGTATGAAGGCCATTCGCTCGAATTCGGTCCGGACTACCTGATCCCGAAGCCGTTCGATCCGCGCCTCATCATCAAGATCGCGCCGGCCGTCGCGCAGGCCGCGATGGATTCGGGCGTCGCCACCCGTCCGATCGAGGACATGGACGCTTATCGCGAGCAACTCGGTGCGACGGTCTACCGGACCGGCATGGTGATGCGTCCGGTGTTCGCGACCGCGAAGTCGAAGGCCGCGCGCATCGTGTTCGCGGAAGGCGAGGACGAGCGCGTGCTGCGCGCCGCGCAGTTCGTGCTGCAGGAAAAGATCGCGAAGCCGATCATCGTCGGCCGTCCGTCGGTCGTCGAAATGCGGCTGCAGAAGATCGGCTCGAAGCTGAAGTGCGGCGTCGATTTCGAGATCGTGAATCCGGAAGACGATCCGCGCTATCAGCAGTGCTGGCAGGCGTACCACGAGATCGGTGCGCGCGACGGCGTGACCCCCGAGGTCGCGAAGGCGGCGCTGCGCAAGTTCAATACACTGATCGGCGCAATCCTGGTGAAGCTCGGCGATGCCGACGGGATGATCTGCGGGATGATCGACACGTATCACAGCCACCTGAAGTTCGTCGAACAAGTGCTGGGGCGCGCGCCGGGCGCCGAGCATTTCGCGGCGATGAACCTGCTGATGCTGCCGGGCCGCAACCTGTTCATGTGCGACACCTACGTGAACGAATTGCCGAGCGCCGAACAGCTCGCCGACATGACGATCCAGGCGGCCGCCGAGATCGAGCGCTTCGGCATCACGCCGAAGGCTGCGCTGCTGTCGAACTCGAATTTCGGCAGCGCACCGTCGGCATCGTCGCGCCGGATGGCGCAAGCGCGCCAGTTGATCGCCGCGCGCGCGCCGCAGCTCGAGGTCGACGGCGAAATGCACGGCGATGCGGCGCTGTCCGAAGCGGTGCGCAAGGCGGCCTTCCCCGGCACGTCGCTGCACGGCGAAGCGAACCTGCTGATCATGCCGAACGTCGAGGCGGCGAACATCGCGTACAACCTGCTCAAGATGGTCGGCGGGGAAGGCGTGACGGTCGGCCCGTTCCTGCTCGGCGCGTCGAAGCCGGTGCACATCCTGACGCCGGCCGCGACGGTGCGCCGGATCATCAACATGACGGCGGTGGCCGCGGCGAACGTCAACAACACGTCTCGCTGATCCGGCGGGCGGTGCGCTGTCCGAGTGCCGCCGCGATCCGGTCCGAACGCCACGAAACGCAGGTTTCGTGGCGTTTTTTCTTGTGCGGGAGGTGGGGTGAGGAGGGCGATCCCTGGCGTGAGGCTCGGTGCGCCGAGCGGAGGCGCCTATGATTGGCGTCGGTTCCCCGGTGAGCTCCGATTTCGCATGTCGATCGGGTGCTGACGGTATCAACTGCGTCGCGTAAAAAAAGAAGGCGGCAAGCCGCCTTCGTCAATTCGCCTCGGAAACCTCGTTACGACTGCATGGCTCAGGCTACGTGCCGGGCGGTGTCGCCTGACGCGTTCCACTTGTCGGTCAGCGTCGCCCACTTGATCCGCACCGCGCGCAGGTTGTTTTCCTTCACGTGGCCGTAACCGCGGATCTCATCCGGCAGATTCGCCAGTTCCAGTACGAGCGGCATCTTGCTGGCCGTCAGTCCGCCGATCAGCTTGCCGATCAGGGTCTGATACTCGTCGATCAGCGCGCGCTCGGTGCGCCGCTCGTCGGTATGGCCGAACACGTCGAACGCCGTGCCGCGCAGGAACTTGAACTTCGCGAGCATCCGGAACGCCGGCATGACCCACGGACCGTACTGCTTCTTGATCAGATGACCGTGCGCATCCTTCTTGGCGAACAGCGGCGGCGCGAGATGGAACTTCAGCTTCCAGTCGCCTTCGAACTGGCCCGCGAGCCGGGCGACGAAGGCCGGATCGGACTGCAGGCGCGCCACCTCGTATTCATCCTTGTACGCCATCAGCTTGTACAGATTGCGCGCGACCGCTTCCGTCAGCGGCTCCTGCGCCAGATCGCCGCCGAGCGCGCGCTCCGCCGTGCGAACCTTGTCGATGAACGCGGCGAAGCGCGCCGCATACGCGGCGTTCTGATATGCGCTCAGGTGTTCGACGCGGGTCGCGATCAGCGCGTCGACCGCCTTCTTCGTATGCAGCGAAATGACGGTCGCGCCTTGGTGCGCTTTCGACTGCGTGCTGCCCGACGCGGCTTGACGCACGCTCGCGAGATCGTGCGCGGCGCGGCGGCCCCAGTCGAACGCCGCGCGGTTCTTGTCGATCTGCACGCCGTTCAGCTCGATCGCGCGCACCAGCGACGCGAGGGTCAGCGGCAGCCAGCCGCGCTGCCACGCGTAGCCGAGCACGAACGGATTCGTGTAGATCGCGTCGCCGAGCAGCGCGACCGCGAAGTGATTCGCATCGATCAGGTCGACCGCTTCGCCCGCGGCCGCGCGGATGTCCTGCTCGGCGCTCAGGCCCGGGAACGACCATTTCGGGTTCTTGATGAACTCGGCGGTGGGCGTTTTGGCGCTGTTGATGACCACGCGCGTGACGCCGTGGCGCATCCGCGACGTGCATTCGTCCCCGGCCGTCACGATGGCGTCGCAGCCGATCACCAGATCCGCCTCGCCCATCGCGATGCGGGTTGCGTGGATGTCGGACGGGGCTTGCGAGATCTGCACGTGGCTCATCACCGCGCCGCCCTTCTGCGCGAGCCCGGTGACGTCGAGTACCGTCACGCCCTTGTTCTCGAGGTGCGCGGCCATCCCGAGCAGCGCGCCGATCGTCACGACGCCGGTGCCGCCGACGCCCGTGACCAGCACGCCGTATGCGCGATCGATCGCGGGCAGTTCCGGCTCCGGGGTCGGCGGCAGCGCGCTGCCGTCGACCGAGACCGCCTTCGGTTTTTTCAACTGGCCGCCTTCGACCGTCACGAAGCTCGGGCAAAAGCCCTTCACGCACGAGAAATCCTTGTTGCAGCTCGACTGGTTGATCTGCCGCTTGGTGCCGAACTCGGTGTCGAGCGGCTCGACGGACAGGCAGTTCGATTTCACCGAGCAGTCGCCGCAGCCTTCGCAGACGNGAAGCTCGGGCAAAAGCCCTTCACGCACGAGAAATCCTTGTTGCAGCTCGACTGGTTGATCTGCCGCTTGGTGCCGAACTCGGTGTCGAGCGGCTCGACGGACAGGCAGTTCGATTTCACCGAGCAGTCGCCGCAGCCTTCGCAGACGGCCTCGTTGATCACGACCCGCTTCGCCGGATCCGGATACGAGCCGCGCTTGCGGCGGCGGCGCTTCTCGGTGGCGCAGGTCTGGTCGTAGATCAGGATCGTCGTGCCTTCGATCTCGCGCAGCGTCCGCTGCACGTCGTCGAGTTCGTCGCGATGATGGATCGTCACGCCGGCCGCGAGCAGCGTCGTGCCGTGGTATTTCTCCGGCTCGTCGGTGACGATCACGATCTTTTTCGCGCCTTCGGCGGCGAGCTGGTGCGTGATCTGCGGCACGGTGAGCACGCCGTCGACAGGCTGGCCGCCCGTCATCGCGACGGCGTCGTTGTAGAGAATCTTGTAGGTAATGTTCGCTTTCGACGCGATCGCCGCGCGTATCGCGAGCAGCCCCGAGTGGAAATAGGTGCCGTCGCCGAGGTTCGCGAACACGTGCTGCTCCTCGGTGAACGGCGCCTGTCCGATCCACGGTACGCCTTCGCCGCCCATCTGGCTGAAGGTGCTGGTGTTGCGGTCCATCCAGACGGTCATGTAGTGGCAGCCGATCCCGGCGATCGCGCGCGAACCTTCGGGAACGTTGGTCGACGTGTTGTGCGGGCAGCCCGAGCAGAACCACGGCTTGCGCTCCGTCGTCACGTGCGGTTTCGCGAGCGCCATTTCCTTCGCGTTGATGACCGCGATCCGCGCGCCGATCCTGGCGCGCACGTCGGACGGCAGGTCGAACTTGTCGAGCCGTGTCGCGATCGCCTTGGCGATGATCGCGGGCGACAGTTCGTAGTGCGCGGGCAGCAGCCAGTTGCCCATCGGCACCGACCATTCGCCGCCGGCACCGTCCTTTTCGTCGAACTTGCCGAACACGCGCGGACGCTGGCCGTCCGGCCAGTTGTACAGCTCTTCCTTGATCGCGTATTCGAGGATCTGGCGCTTCTCCTCGACCACCAGGATTTCCTCGAGACCGCGCGCGAACGCTTGCGCGCCCTGCGCTTCCAGCGGCCACACGCAGCCGACCTTGTAGAGCCGGATGCCGATTCGCGCGCAGGTGTCGTCGTCGAGGCCGAGGTCGGAAAGCGCCTGGCGCACGTCGAGATAGGCCTTGCCGCCCGTGACGATGCCGAAGCGCGCGTGCGGCGAGTCGATCTCGATGCGGTCGAGCTTGTTCGCGCGGACGTAAGCCAGCGCGGCGTACCACTTGTAGTCGAGGAGGCGGGCTTCCTGCGCGAGCGGCGGGTCGGGCCAGCGGATGTTGAGGCCGCCGTCGGGCATCGCGAAATCGCTCGGCAGCACGATCTGGGTGCGGAGCGGGTCGATGTCGACGGATGCCGACGATTCGACCACGTCGGTCACGCACTTGAGCGCGACCCACAGGCCTGAATAGCGGCTCATCGCCCAGCCGTGCAGGCCGAAATCCAGATATTCCTGCACGTTGGACGGGAACAGCACCGGCAGGCCGCAGGCCTTGAGAATATGTTCGGACTGGTGCGCGAGGGTCGACGATTTGGCCGCGTGATCGTCGCCGGCGAGCACCAGCACGCCGCCGTGCTGCGACGAGCCGGCCGAGTTCGCGTGCTTGAGCACGTCGCCCGTGCGGTCGACGCCCGGGCCCTTGGCATACCACATCGAAAACACGCCGTCGTGTTTGGCGCCGGGATACAGGTTGACCTGCTGCGAACCCCAGACCGCGGTGGCGGCGAGATCTTCGTTGAGACCGGGTTGGAAGACGATCTGATGCGCGGCCAGGTGTTTCTGCGCTTTCCAGAGCGACAGGTCGAGCCCGCCGAGCGGGGAGCCGCGATATCCGGAGATGAAGCCGGCGGTGTTGAGGCCGGCGGCGCGATCGCGTTCCTGCTGGAGCATCGGCAGACGGACCAGGGCCTGGATGCCGCTCATGTACGCGCGACCGCGTTCAAGCGTGTATTTATCGTCGAGCGTGACCGACTTCAGCGCGGCTTCGAGCGATGCGCGTTGGTCTGCGTCTAGCGGGGCGTTCATTCTCTTGTCTCCTCCCAGTTTGGGATCACCAAAACTTCCGGTGTATCGGCGTCTTGTGGACGCGTCGGCCGGGGCCGACATAGTGGCGGGTTTTGATCGATGGTAGCACTGGGAGAAACCCGCCGCTCACCCGCCGAAAATAATGGTGTCAGAGGCCGAAGGTGTCCGGAATCCGGGCGTTACAGCATGTAAAAGCATGTAAATCGGGGCGCATCCGACGCGGATTGCCGTTAGTCTGGCGCCCTGTCCGGTGGCATGGGCGCGCGGCGACGCAGTTCGCGGCGGGGCGATGCGACCGGCGGTTGAATAGGAGGTGCAATGAATACACGACATATCCAGCGTTTCCTGATGGTATCTGCGGCGTTTTTCGCGATGAGCGGGCCGGTCCGTTCGCAGGGCGCGAGCGCGCTGGTTGCCGCGAGCACGCAGATGCTGCAGATCGCGCCGGCGCACGACGACATCGCGCTGTCCGGCACCACGGCCGCCGAGCGGAACGCCGGAGCGGCGAGAATTTGATCGCACCGCGTAAGCCGGTCGACAAAAAAGGGCGGGGATCGCGAGATTCCCGCCCTTTTCCTTTATCAGGCGCCGTGGGACGCCCCGTGAGCGTTACGCCTTGTCCTGTACGACGCCGCGGCGGATCTGATCGAGCTCGATCGACTCGAACAGCGCCTTGAAGTTGCCTTCGCCGAAGCCCTGGTTGCCTTTGCGCTGGATGATCTCGAAGAAGATCGGTCCGATCTGGTTTTCCGTGAAGATTTGCAGCAGCAGATCGTCGCGGGCGCCGTCGATCAGGATCTTGCGCTTCTTCAGTTCGTCGAGCGACTCGCCGTGGTCCGGCACGCGACGGTTGACCAGCTCGTAATACGTGTCGATCGTGTCGAGGAGCGTCACGCCCTTTTCGCGCAGGCCGTCCACCGAACGGTAGATGTCCGACGCGCCGAGCGCGATGTGCTGGATGCCTTCCCCGCGATACGCGTCCAGATATTCCTGGATCTGGCCCGCGGTGTCCGAGCCTTCCTCGTTGATCGGGATCCGGATCTTGCCGCACGGCGACGTCATCGCCTTCGATTTCACGCCGGTCACCTTGCCTTCGATATCGAAGTAGCGGACTTCGCGGAAGTTGAAGAGCCGCTCGTAAAACTCGGCCCATTCCTGCATCCGGCCGCGGTGGACGTTGTGCGTCAGGTGGTCGATGTAGGTGAGGCCGTGGCCCGCCGGATTCGGCTCGGCGCCCGCGATCGGCTCGAAATCCACGTCGTAGATGCTGATGTCGCCGATGCTGCCCGGCGCTGCGCCGTTCTTGCCTTTCCAGCGGTCGACGAAATAGATCAGCGAATCGCCGATGCCCTTGATCGCCGGGATGTTCAGCTCCATCGGGCCGGTCTTGTTGTCGAAGCCCCATGCGCCGAGGCCGAGCGCGCGCTGGTAGGCCTTCGCGGCATCCTGCACACGGAATGCGATCGCGCAGATCGACGGGCCGTGCAGGCGCGCGAAGCGCTGCGCGAACGAATCCGGCTCGGCGTTGATGATGAAGTTGATATCGCCCTGGCGGTACAGCGTCACGTCCTTGTGGCGGTGGCGCGCGACGGCGGTGAAGCCCATCCGCTCGAACAGTTGGCCGAGTGCCTTCGGGTCCGGCGCGGTGTATTCAATGAATTCGAAGCCGTCGGTGCCGACGGGGTTGTCCCAGTTGGGGATCTGCATGGCGTCTCCTGATGCCCTCGGCGGGGGCGCGCGTGATGGGGAATGTCTGCGGCAAAGTGTAGCGGCCGGCGCCGGGCGAAAACTTGCGAACTTAATCGCGCGCCGCTACGCTTGCGCAATTTCCCGTCGAAACGGCCATCTCAGGAGGCAGAAAATGGCGCGAGTGGAATTGGATGCGATCGACCGGCGCATCCTGGCGATCCTGCAGGAGAACGGGCGGCTGTCGAACCAGGAGATTGCCGAGCGGGTGAATCTGTCCCCCAGCCCTTGCCTGCGGCGGATACGCCGGCTCGAGGAAGCCGGCGTGATCACCGGCTATGTCGCGCTGCTCGATCCGCAAAAACTGGGTCTCGACCTGCTGGCCTACGTGAGTGTGCGCCTCGAGAAGCGCGGCGGCCTCGCGCCAGCGCGCGGCGATGCGACCCACGCCGAACTGTTTCGCGTGGCGGTGCAGGCCTGGCCGGAAGTGGTTGCGTGCCATGCGATGACGGGCGATATGGATTACCTGCTGCGGGTGCAGGTGGAAGATATGGCGCACTTCTCGCGCTTCGTGCAGGAGCAGTTGCTGCATCACCCGTCGGTGATCGATGTGAAGACGAGCTTTTCGCTCGACCGGTTCAAGGAGACAACGGCGCTGCCGATCCGCTGAGCGCGGCGGCGCAAAAAAGGGCGGCCCCGAAGAGGCCGCCCTTTTTGCTGCGCACGCTCGGCTCGCGCCGACGCGGTTACGCCGTCAGTCCGGCGGGCAGCAGCGATTCGAAGATCTGAGTCGCGCGCCGGGCCTGGCGCTTGAGCGCGTAGTCGAACACCGCGGCTTGCTCCTGCATCATCTCGGCGATGATCGTCGAGTGATCGGCGGGCGGCAGCGACAGATAGGCGTCGGCCTCGCCGTACGCGTATTCGATGCGCATGCCCGACTTCTTCGCGATGTGCATCATGGTCGCGTTGCGCGACAGGCAGTGCATGTAAAGCGTCGTGACCTGGGTATTGCGGCTGCGGATCGCGGCACGCTCGAACAGCTTCGAGCCGACGCCGCTGCCGCGTGCTCGCTCGAGCACCGATACGCCGAATTCCGCCGTGCGCTTGTCGCCTTCCACGGGCAGATAGGCCAGATGGCCGACGCCGATCAGCTCGAGCTGATGGTCGAATACGCCGAACACCGTGTCGCGCGCGAAATCGATCGTGCGGACATAGTTGTCGATCACGTGGTCGGGGACGATCTGGCCGAAACGGAGCAGACGATCGTCGTCGTCGAGTGCGAGAAAGTGCGTGAGCAGTTGTTCGCGGTCGGTGGAAGCCAGTTCCCGGACGAGAACCGGCGCAGCGCCGGCGGTGCCGGACGATGCGGCAGGACGGCTGGCGTGCTTGTTCATCGTGGGTTCCTCAGTAAGACGGTGCAACCGGTTTGGTGCAATGCAGCAGTATTTTAACCGATCGATCGTTCGAATCTTAGGGGAAACCCGTATATTGTTTCGAGTGGAAACTCTAGATAGGTTTATTTAAATAAATAAACTTATGTTTTTATTGAGTTTTCTCGTTGTTGTGAAAATAAGGGCTGCATTGAATCGCACTGTGATCCTGGCGCAACGCATGCTGCTCTGCGGAAAATCACGCCTGCCCGGACAGGCCGCGTTCGATCATGTCGATCACCTGTTCCGCGAAATCCCGATAGCCGAGGCGGCCGCCGGGCTTGAGCCAGGTAAAGGTCCAGTTGATCATGCCGAACACCATCATCGTGACCGCGGTCTGGTTGTCCTTGGTAAGGCGCTCGGGGTAGGCGCGCGCCAACTGCCGCGTGAACGCGGCAACGATGTCGCGCTGGCGATCGAGGACGATCCGGCGCTGCGTATCCTCGAGGTATTTCACGTCGTTCAACAGCGCCACATGGCGGCTGTGCGACGTCTCGTATTCGGTCAAAAACGCGCGCACGAGTTCGGCGAACGCCTCGCGTTCGGTGAGCCCGCGCCGCTGGCTCACGCCTTCCACCTCGGCGATGATCAGCATCAGCCGCTTCGTGTAGCGATCGAGCAGATCGAACAGGATCGCTTCCTTGCCTTCGTAGTAGTGGTAAAGGCGTGCTTTCGAGGTGCCGCTTGCCGTCGCGAGATCGGTCATCGAGGTACTCGGATAGCTCGTTTGCGCAAATTTGGCGGCGGCGAGATCGAGGATCTGCTCGCGCTGGGATTCGTGGTCGGGCGCTCGGGTACGGGCCATGGGATTCGTCTGCGTGAGGGGGTTAGCCGTGGGTCGCGGCGGTCGCGGGCGCGGCGCGCAGCGTGAGCGCGCGCAGGTTGTCGATGCGCTGATCGTCGCCGCGCAGCTCGATGCGGCCGGCCGCGGCCAGTTCGCGGCAACGCCAGAACGCGACCGAGTCGCTGACGAACAGGTGACCGCGATCGGCTAGCCCCATCACGGCGCCGACCGTGCGTGCTGCCGACTCCCATTCGCCGGGGGTGTGCTCGAGCACGAGGGCGTCGAGATCGGCGTAGTGGCCGCTCTTGAAGGTATTGCCGACCCAATAGCGCAGCTCGGCATTGGTCTGCTTCGCTTCCTGCCATTCGAGCGCGAGCCGGCTGATCCGCAGTACCGAGATCGGCGCGGCCTCAGGCAACTTGGCGAGCAGCGTCGCGGGCGGGAAGATGCCGACTGCAGTCGCCTCGTCGGCGCGCACCCGGCCCCACGACGCCGGATCGTCGATGTCGGCGTTCGACAACCGCACTTCGTTGAGGCGCTGCGGCGTATTGCGCAGATGGTAGGCAACCCGCCGCAGCATCAGCTGGTCGGCCACGCTTTGGGCATGCCAGACGACGACCTGGCCTTCGCCCGCCGCAAGCTGCTCGAGGGTCGCGAGTTCGCGCTGGAGTTCGGCCGTCCAGTCCGGAACGACGTCGCCGATCACGCGCTCCCAGAAGGAGGCGCGGGGTTCCGGCGTCTCGTCGGCGCCGCGCAGCGGGCCGAAGGCCAGATCGTCGAGCAACTCGATGACGGATTCGTCGCGGCCCGCCTCGGCGAGCGCGACTCGAAGGGATGCGGCGGCGGAGCCGCCTATGGTGACGTGGAGAGTGCTCATCGGCCTGTCGTCAGCAAAAGAAAAGCCGCCTGCCGGGCGGACTCTGCGCGAGTCCCGCTGGCAGGCGGCCCCTAGTGTAAGCGAGTTGGGCGGCCGGGCGAAACCGCCCGCTGTCGTTCAGCGCTCGTCGAAGCTGACCACGACCCGCTCGCTGACGGGGTGGCACTGGCAGGTCAGCACGAAGCCGTCCTGCACCTCGCGTTCCTCGAGCGTGTAGTTCTTGTCCATCCGGACTTCGCCTTCGAGCACCTTCGCGCGGCAGGTGCAGCAGACGCCGCCTTTGCAGGCGTACGGCAGCGCAAGGCCCGCGCGCAGCCCGACGTCGAGCAGGCTGACGCCCGCGTAGGGCAGCCGAAGCTTGCGCTTCTTGCCGTCGAGCACGATCTCGAGGTCCGCGGCGGGGGTGGCGTCGGTGATCTCGACGACGGGCGCGCCCGCCTGGGGCAGCGGCGAGCCGAATCGCTCGACATGTACCTGGCCGGCCGGCACGCCGCCGCCGGCCAGTGCGGCTTCGGCCGCGTCCATCATCGGCGCCGGACCGCAGATGAACGCTTCGTCGATGGACGCGGCGGGAACCATCGCGTCGAGGAAGTCCGCGCATTTTTCCTGGTTCAGCACGCCGTTGAACAGATCCACGTCCTGGAGATCGTCGGACAGCACGTGATACAGCACGAATCGCTCCATGAAGCGGTTTTTCAGGTCCTCCAGCTCCTCCGCGAACATGATCGCATCGACGCTGCGATTGCCGTAGATCAGCGTGAAGGTGCTGCGCGGCTCCAGCTCGAGCGTCGTCTTGATGATCGCGAGCACCGGTGTGATGCCCGATCCGCCGGAGAACGCGACGTACTGCTTGCCGTGTTCGGCGTTCAGATGCGTGAAGAAGCGCCCGTCGGGCGTCATCACGTCGATCGTGTGGCCGGCCTTCAGCGTGTCGAACGCGAAATTCGAGAAGCGGCCGCCGCGCACCCTTTTGATGCCGATGCGCAACTCGCCGTCTCGGTCGTAGTCGGTGGTGCCGACGCAGATCGAGTACGAGCGGCGCGTTTCCTCGCCATCGATGTGGGTCTTCAGCGTGACGAACTGGCCTTGCGTGAAGCGGTACTGTTCGCGCAGCTCGGGGGGAATCTCGAACGAAACCGTGACGGCGTCGGCGGTCTCGGGCCGCACGTCGCGAATGCGCAGCGGATGGAATTGCGGAGTCGCCATATCAGTAGGGTTTGAAATAGTCGAAGGGTTCGCGGCAATCGACGCAGCGATACAGCGCCTTGCAGGCGGTCGACGCGAATTGGGCGAGGCGTTCGGTGTGCGCGGAGCCGCAGCGTGGGCAGGCGGGTGCCGCGAGCGGCTTCGGCATGAAGCGCACGACTCGGCCGGCGACGGCCGCGTCGCTGCCGCATCGGCCGGTGGGCGGCGCGATGCCGTACGCGCGCAGCTTCTCGCGAGCGTCGGCGGTGATCCTGTCGGTGGTCCAGGCGGGCGCGAGCACCGTTTCGATTCGATGCGGAGGCAGGCCGGCCTGCTCGAGTGCGGTCGCGATGTCCTCGGCGATCTGCGGCATCGCCGGGCAGCCCGAGTAGGTCGGCGTGATGACCACGACGAGCATGCCGTCGGCCGCGCGCCGGACGTCGCGCAGGATCCCCAACTCGCGGATCGACACGACCGGGATTTCCGGGTCGGGGACGGTTTCGAGCACGTCCCATGCGCGGGCGACGAGCGGATCGTTCCCTTGAGCGGCGCGGGAAAGCGTAGCGGGGAGGGCGGACATCGTCAGGCTCCGTTCGGTGGTGGCGCGGCGCTTACCAGGACGCGCCCGGATGCTGGCGCGCGAGGCTCTGCATTTCCGCGAGCAGGAAGCCCATGTGCTCCGAATGCTCGCCGAGCTTGCCGGTCGGGACGTGCTGGACCGGCGTGGGCGACGCGAGCGTCGCCTCCGCGAGCGCGGCATCGACGTCGGCGCGCCATGCGGTTTCGAGCGACGCCGGCGCCGGGCCGACGCCGGCTGCGGCGGCGGCCGTTTCGACAGCGTCGTTCGAGAAGAACTCGCGCGTATAGGGCATCAGGTAGTCGAGCGCAGCCTGCGCGCGGTGATGCGATTCTTCCGTGCCGTCGCCGAAGCGAATCAGCCATTCGCGCGCGTGATGCTCGTGGTAGCGGACTTCTTTGACCGATTTTGCCGCGATGGCCGCCAATTGAGGATCGGCCGATGTTTCGAGTGCGGTCCACACGTGCAGCATCAGCGTCGCATAGAGGAAGTTGCGCACGACCGTGACCGCGTAGTCCTTGTCGGCGTGCGCGGTGCCGGACAGCGGTCCGTAGTGCGGCAGCTCGACGAGCGTGTAGTTGGCGAAATCCCGCTCGGCGCGGAAATAGGCGTAGTCGTCTTCGGTGCGGGTCCGGCCGGTCAGTTGCCGATCGAGCTCGGCCGCGTGCGAGTAAAGCAGGCGGGCCTGCCCGATCAGGTCGAGGCTCATGTTGGTGAGCGCGATGTCTTCTTCGAGAATCGGGCCGTGGCCGCACCATTCGGCATTGCGCTGACCGAGGATCAGCGCGTTGTCCGCCAGACGCAGGACATAGGAGAGGTGCTGTGGGGTGATCGTCATGGCGCGCCGTTCACATGTGGTTGACTTCGTCGGGCAGCGTGTAGAACGTCGGATGGCGATAGATCTTGTCGCCCGCCGGTTCGAACAGCTCTGCCTTGTCGTTCGGATCGGACGCGGTGATCGCCGCCGACGGCACGACCCAGATGCTCACGCCTTCCTGACGCCGCGTATAGACATCGCGCGCCATGCGCAGCGCCATCGACGCGTCGGCCGCGTGCAGACTCCCGCAATGCTTGTGATCGAGCCCCTGTTTGCTGCGCACGAATACTTCCCAGATTGGCCATTCCTTGTTCATCACTCTCTCCTGAATACGGGGGCGACGGCGTCGCGCGGCGCGCGCGCGTCAGGCCGCCTGTTGCTGTACGCGGGCGCGGCGCTTTTCCTCGTGCGCGAGCGCGGCGGCGCGGACCCACGCGCCGTCGTCATGCGCTTTCACACGGGTCGCGAGGCGTTCCTTGTTACATGGGCCGTCGCCGTTGACTACGCGCCAGAATTCGTCCCAGTCGATCACGCCGTAGTCGAAGTGGCCGCGCGCGTCGTTCCATTTGAGATCCGGGTCGGGCAGCGTGACGCCGAGCACCTTTGCCTGCTCGACCGTCGCATCGACGAATTTCTGCCGCAGGTCGTCGTTCGAGATGCGCTTGATGCCCCATTTCGCGGACTGGTTGCTGTGGACCGAATCGGCGTCGCTCGGCCCGAACATCATCAACACCGGCCACCACCAGCGGTCGACCGCTTGCTGGACCATCTCGCGTTGCGCGTCGGTGCCTTTCATCATCGCCAGCAGCGCGTCGAAGCCCTGGCGCTGATGGAACGATTCCTCCTTGCAGACGCGGATCATCGCGCGCGCATACGGGCCGTACGTACAGCGGCAGAGCGGGATCTGGTTCATGATCGCGGCGCCGTCGACAAGCCAGCCGATCACGCCGACGTCCGCCCAGCTCGGCGTCGGGTAGTTGAAGATGCTCGAGTACTTGGCCTTGCCTGCATGCAGCGCGTCGATCAGCGTATCCCGGGAGACGCCGAGCGTTTCCGCCGCGCTATATAGATAGAGGCCGTGGCCGGCCTCGTCCTGCACCTTCGCGAGCAGGATCGCCTTGCGCTTGAGGCTCGGCGCGCGGGTGATCCAGTTGCCTTCCGGCAGCATCCCGACGATTTCCGAGTGAGCGTGCTGCGAGATCTGCCGCACCAGCGTCTTGCGATAGGCGTCGGGCATCCAGTCCTGCGGCTCGATCTTGCCGTCGGCGGCCATGATCGTGTCGAAGCGGGCCTGTTCGGGCGCATCGGCGGCGGCATCGATCGGCGCGACGTTGCCGGGGATGTCGAGGGATTGCGTGTACATGGCGAGGCTCTCGTCCGGGGAATGTGCCAGCAGTATAAACCAACCGACCGGTCGGTTAATATATTATTTTGATCGTTGGGGAATCTCGCAAATCAATCGTGGAGGCATGGCTGTGCGGATGTGGCGAGTGCGGGAGTGCCGGGCTGAGCAAGCGAGTGCTTCTCGGGCAGAATGCAGAGCTTTCCCGCGAGGTATACCGAATGACATTCCGACGTTGCTTCCCCGTTATTTCAGGTTGTGTCGCGCTCGTGCTGTCGCAGTGGGCGCTGGCGGCGCCTGCCGATGCGTCGGGGCAGCCGTCGCGCTGGATCTCGGGTTGGGCCACCGCGTTGCAGCCGATCCCGGATCTGGCTGCGCCGCCTCCTCTATATAAGGCCCCCGACGTGGCGGCCCGAACGGTTCGCCAGATCGTCTATCCGACGGTGACGGGGCGAGCCGTTCGCGTGCGGTTGAGTAATGCGTACGGCCGCGCGCCGCTCGTGATCGGTGAAATCCGGATCGGCCGGTCTGCCGGCGGGGCGGCGGTGCAGGAGGGAAGCGCGGTGTCGGTGACGTTCGGTGGTCGGCGGGAGGTTGAAGTGCCGCCGGGGCAAGAGCGGGATAGCGACCCCGTCGCGTTCGGCGTTGCGGCTGGAGAGCCTTACGCGCTGAGTCTCTATATGGGAGAGCGTCAGAAGATGACGGTCTGGCATCGGGTTGCCAATCAGCTGAATTACGTCTCCGGCCCCGGTAATCACGCCGGCGACGTGGCGGCGGGGGCTTACCGGACGCGTTTCACCCAGTTCGCGTGGGTGTCGGAACTCGCCGTCGATGTGTCCGTGGCGCGTGCGGGGGCGATAGCCGCCATTGGTGACTCGATCACCGATGGCATGCGTTCGAGCTTGAACCAAAATCGCCGCTGGCCCGATGCGCTGGCCCGGCGGATCGAGCAGACGGGCGATCGGTCGGTTGGCGTGGTGAATCTCGGGATCAGTGGGAATCGGTTGTTGAGCGATTCGCCGTGTTATGGCGTGGCGCTGGAAAAGCGCTTCGAGCGCGATGTGCTCTCGGGCGCGGGGGTGCGAGCGGCGGTGGTGCTGATCGGCATCAATGACATCAACTTTGCGGCGATGCCGTCGCGGGCTGGGCTGGATTGCGACGCACCGCATACGCAGGTGAGTGCTCAAACGCTGATCGACGGGTATCGGCGGTTGATTGCCGCGGCGCATGAGCGTGGCGTCGTGCTGTTCGGCGCGACGCTGACTCCGGCTGCGCTGCCGCCGGCGCGTGAGGCAATCCGGTTGGCGGTGAATGATTGGATTCGTACGTCCCGCGCCTTCGACGGTGTGGTGGACTTCGACGCTGCGCTGCGGGATCCGGGACGCCCGGCCGTGCTGCAGCGCCGCTACGATAGCGGCGACGGTATTCATCCGAGCGACGCGGGCTATGCGGCGATGGCGGCGGCGGTGCCGCTGGAGCCGCTGGTGTCGGCAGCGAAGCGCCGTTGAGCGCGGTTGGAAGGGGCGCGGAAGCGCCCTGACAAAAAATTTTAATGAAGTTCTTAAAAAGGGCTTGCACGGAAGGTCATCGCTGCCTACAATCACGCCTCTTTCGCAGTAACGGAGACGTGAAGCGGAAGGCGGGAAACGAAGTCTGGCGCGGGTTTGA